>DASVUC010000249.1:0-40004 GCA_036387255.1 Tepidisphaeraceae bacterium
ACTCCCTCTCCCGTACCCGGGAGAGGGCAGGGGTGAGGGTCTACCCTCTTCCATAACCCATCAAAACATATCCACCACATCCCCAAGCACCGGATGCTCCATATCCCGCTTGCTCAACACCGCCTGCTCCGCCGACACCCCCCACTCAATCCCCAACCCCGGATCATTCCACCGAATCCCCCGCTCGTGCGCCGGCGAGTAGTAATTCGAAACCTTGTACACCACCTCGGTGTTCCCCTCGAGCGTCACAAAGCCATGCGCAAACCCGATCGGCACCAGGATCTGCCGCCAGTTTTCCGCGCTGATCACCGCCGACACATGCTTCCCAAACGTCGGCGAGGATCTGCGAATATCCACCGCCACATCCAATATCGATCCCCGTACCACCCGCACCAGCTTGTCCTGAGCCATCGGCCCAACCTGATAGTGCAGCCCTCGCACCACCCCCTTCTCCACCGACAGCGAATGATTGTCCTGCACAAACGTGCAGCCAATCCCCTGCTCGCTCAAAAACTTCGCGTTAAATGTCTCCGAAAAGAACCCGCGGTGATCGCCGAATTTCTTCGGGACCAGGATCTTCACGTCCGGTATTTCCGTTGGAATCACTTGCATAAATCAACAGCGCAGCCGCTCTCCCGCCGTATGTATCGGTCATACATACCCCCGCGCTGAGCCCATATCCACTCCCTCTTCCCCTCTCCCGGTACTCCGGACTTCGGTGAGCTCAGTCGAACCTGAGAGGGCAGGGTAAGGGCCCTTCCTCAACAGCAAGTGATGCGCCTTCCCCGCCCCACCTTCCCCCTCTCCTGTAGAGGCGCTGGATCCTGCGCCAAGCGCAATCCCCCGCACATCAAGCTCATTCCTCTACAGCCCCTCCACCTCTCCCCCAAAGCCCACCCGCTTACAGCGCCTCTTCCAAAGAAGTCCAACGCGCCGCTGCCTTCACGCCCAGCTTCGTCATCACCATCAGACCGGCAATGACCAGCAGCGCCGCGATCAGCGAATACTCCAAAGTTTCCCCGCCACACTCATCCCGCAACACCGACTCAATCACCTTCCGCATGTCTTGGCACTCCACTTCGGCGAACAACCGGAGTGTGCACCAGAAGCGGAGATGTGAAAGCGCGCCAGATGAAAATCTCTCATCTGCCGCGGCGCGCCAGCATCAAGCGCGGGAACTTTTTCCACCCATGCGGAAGTGAAACGAACGCTTCGACGTTATCGGACGCTTCTGCACCAGATGATCGAGAGCGCGGCGGAAACATTCGCCGCGCCCTCGTCATCCGATAACGTTCATCGCCCCTTCGCGACGACTCATCCTTACAGCGACGAGTTCAGCGAAGTCCAGCGGGCGACCACCTTGCCACCCACCGACGTAATCATCGCGATCGCAGCCACCACGATCAGGCCCGCGATCAACGCATACTCCAGCACCTCGCCACCGGCTTCATCTCGCACAACCCGACGCAGAACAGACTTAAAGCTAACCATGACTCAACTCCTCATTCGGCGAACGCGTGTGATGTCCAATTCATCCCACCGCGCCTGCAAATCCGAAGATGAAGATTTCTCATCTGGAGCGCGACCGCCGCGTGAAACTCGGAAGGCAATAACGCGCATGGTGATGATGAGACTTCAGGTCCTGTCGCGCCCCGCGCCACGCGACCCGTCGCCCGCTATTATCGGTCCCCCCAAGGAGCTCAAATGAGAACAACAGCGCTCGCTCTCACACTCGCCATTGCCATCGCCGCCGGCTGCAAATCCGACGATCCTAAAAAGCTCGACCGCGTCAGCGAACAAAAAATCGCCCTCGCCTCCGTGCCACCAAAAACCGTCGGAGCCATGCGCAAAGACCACGAAGGCGTCCGCATCGAACGCGTTACCAAAATCATCAAAGACAACGGCGACGTTCACTACGAGTTCAAATACGTAGACAAAGACGGCCGCAAGGGCGAAGCCGAATACGACGGCGCCGGCCTTAAAAAAGGACCCTGACCGATCGCTTCCTCTCTTCACCCTCTCCCGGTACTCCGGGAGAGGGCAGGGTGAGGGCCCTTTTTTGAACACCAACCACTTCGCCTTCACCAACAGCCCCCTCCTCTTTCCCCTTCTCCCGGTACCCCGGGCGAACGCCGGGATGAGGGTCTTCCCCGCCTGCCAAGCGATCTAACTTCGCCAATAGATCCACCCCCTCTCCCGTACAGGGTTCCCGCGCAGCGAGATGGGAAGGGCGGGGGTGAGGGTCTACGAAATCACGCCGCCTTCCGGTACACCGGCGGCGCTTCCGGAATCACTCGCGCTATCTTCTCCTCGCGCCCCGGCACCAACATCCTCAACGGCGTCAACACCGCATTGAAGAGATTGTTGTAGATGTTCGCCGTCATGAACCGCAGCGTCTCCGTCGCAGTCCCGCACCCCGTCTCCTGGATCTTCGGCAGGAACGCCACCACCGCCACCATGCGCAGCACGCCACTCAGTGCAAACAGCACCTCGTAAAACGACCAGTTGTGCAGCCCGAGAAACCCCGGATCCCAGTGCCAATCCCGCAGCACCGAAGCAATCACACCCGATGCAAGACCTCCCAGGCACCCCGCCACGTTAATGATGATCGAGTTCACGGCGACATAGTTCGTTCCGCCCGATTCCCCATCCGCGCTCTCGCGCGACCCCGAGAAATCCAACACCAGGTTCAGGTTCGCCACTTCCACGCCTGCCCACAGTCCCGCCCCCGCCGCCGACAGCAGGTACCCCAGCCAGATGTACCCATTCCCCATGAAGCACCAGCCCAGTCCAACAGGAACGAGTCCCAGCGAAGCGATCGCCAGCACGGGCTTCTTCCCGAGCCGATCCACTGCACGACCCCAAGCCGCGAACGTCGCCAGCTGTGCCAGGCCCGGCGCCACCAGCAGCATCATCTGAATCCCGATCCCCGTCACATGCACCTTGTCGATCAGGTACAGCGTAACGAACTGCCCCATGAAACTGACGGCAAACGTAAGCGTCGCCACGAACCCGCCGAACCATAAAAATTGCTTGTCCCGCAGCGGCGCCGCCAGCATCTTCATGATCGGCACCCCCCTTCTCGGCGTCATCGGAACTTCAGGCACATGCTGGAACAAATGAATATCAATCACCCCAAAGATCGCGCTGAACGCAAAGATCAACGCGCAGCACCGCACGATCGTATAGCTGTCCGCCCCACTCCCCGTGCAGCGGTCGACAATCCACCCCACCAGCAGCGCCGCCGGAATGGATGACACAATTCCCCAGCACCGCCGCCGCGCAAAGTAATTTCCGCGCACGCGCGACGGCACGATGTCGCTCATCCAGCTCAGCCAGGCCGGGCCACCCGCCGCGCCGGAGCAATGCATCAGGAACGTGAGACCGAGGAACACCAGGGTTGCCGTGCTCGCGGACTCCATCCCGAAGCGCCCGATGATCCACAGCGGCACCAGCGCAATTGGAAGCCACAGCAGGCGTTGCGCGTACAGGAATGACAGGAAGATCTTCTTCCGAGCGCCCGTCCGTTCCGTCAACAAACTCGCCGGCATCGACACAAAGGACGCAAGAAAAGGCAGGGCCGCCAACAACCCGATCTGAAATTCAGTCGCCTTCAAGTGTCGGGCAAACAACGAGTAAGGCGCCCCCGCCGTTGCCGTCACCCAAACCGAGCCAAAAATCCAAGAAATGGTAACCAGCTGCATCGCGCCCCGCGTGCTCTTGGAGCGCACCGGCGCAACCCCCACGTCCGCGCCCGGATTCCCGAACCGCTTATCCCCCAGCGCAATTCTTTCCCTCTCCAAACAAACTTCAGGCGCACCCATCGCGTCGAACTCTCTCTCCGTTTTCAGCAGACGTTAATGCTTAACGCTGCCTGAACCGTCGTTTCAGGTAGGCAGTTTCTGCTTTGCCCAAACCTCCTATCGGCACCTCTGCGTCTGACGTTACAAGGCGCGCCACTAAGACAACTCTTCACAAAAAGAATTTCTTCTAGTCGCGTGAAACCGATTGTTCGCGTCCTCAGTGCGGTTCCGCGGCTACCTCAACGGGAAGGTCCGGTATTTGCGAGGGCGGGCACTCACCAACCAGCGGTCGGCGACCGTGTCTCGGTTACGTCGCTGGCCCGATGAGCAAGATCTGTGAATCGGGCTCTACCGTTCAGCACCGTTACTCGTATGCACCCGACTCCGTCGGTTGCTCGAACAGGAGGTTCTCATGCAGCGAAGTATCAAGATTCTCACCGCGGCCGTGTTGGCCGTCGGTGGCGCAGGTATCGTGTGGGGTCAATCAAGCACTGACCAGCAATCATCGCAATCGCAGCAGTCGCAACAAACCAGCGGTCATGCGACCGGTCAAAGCGGTCAGCAGAACCAGCCCACCGCCGGCAGCGGGTCTGCCGACAGCGCCGTGACCGCCAATGCCGTCCGCGGCACCAGCGGAACCAGCCATGCCCTCGACGCCGACGGCGTCCGACAATCGCTTTCCGATACGGTCCAGGCAGTCCTTCAAGGCGACAACCTGAAGGGGTTGCAGCAGCGCCTCTCGCGTGCCGATCAGGCGCGGCTGACGAACCTGGACCAGGCGGGCCAGCAGCTCAGCCAAACCGTCCAGCAGCTCAAGCAGGACTTCAAGCAGAAGTACAACCAGGATCTCGACCTCACCAAGAACCGCGAAGTCGTGTTCAGCAACCAGTTCTTCCAGCTGAACAACTCGATGGGCGCATCGGCCCAGACCGCGGGCGCAACGCTGGGTCAGGATGCGACCAGCTCGGGCGCAGGCATCACGGGCAGCTCGAACTCCACGAGCGCCAACGGCAATGCCAACCCGACCGGCGCCGGTACGAGCGGCTCGATCAGCGCCGGTGGCGTGACCGCCAGCGGCACCACCGCCGGTTCGGGTGCATCGGGCCACGTCTCCTCGCAGACCGGCCAGGGCGCATCAGCCAACGCCACCAGCGGCACCGGTGACGCCAGTTCGGCGGGCGCGACCGGCGCGGGCGCCAGCGGTTCGACGGGCACCTCGGGCATCGGCTCGACCGCGGGCGCAGGGACGAGCGGGTCAACCGGAACGTCGGGCGCAGGCGCGACCGGCAGCACCAGCGGCAGCGACCTGGGTTCGACGGCCGGCCTGGCTGGCGCCAGCGGCGCGGCGTCGATGAACATGGTGAGCGTGACGATCCCCGCGAGCCATGGGATGCCCGAAGCGCGCGTGCCGATGATCAAGGAAAATGGCCAGTGGGCGCTCAGCACCGCAGCGGTGACCGACGCGAATCAACTGGCGCAGAATCTTCAGCAGCAGTTGCAGAAGGTGAGCCAGCAGAAGGACCAGTGGCCGAGCGATGCGAATGAAGCTTCGCGGCAGATTTCGCATGCGGTGCTGCTGGCGTTCAGCTCGACCGGCCAATCCGGCGCCTCGGGCGCGGGCGCGACCGGTGGCGCGGATACGACCGGCACGTCGGGCCTGGGCACGTCCGGCTCGAGCAGCGGCTCGACGGGAACGAGCGGGTCATCGGGTTCGCTCGGAACGAGTGGAACTTCGGGATCGACGGGGTCTTCTGGGTCGGGGACCAGTGGGTCCGGGTCGACGGGGACCAGTGGGTCGTCGAGTGATCTTGGCACGTCCGGCAGTTCCGGCGCGAGCGGGACATCCGGCTCGGGCGCTTCTGGAACTGGAACGAGTGGCAGCAGCGGAGCGGGAACCGGCACGTCTGGTTCGAGCACCGGGAGCGGTGCCGGCACCGGGACGTCGGGTTCGACCGGCGCGGGTTCCAGCGGTGGATCATCCGGCGGTTCGTCGGGATCCGGCGGTCAGTAGGTTGTAAATCGAACTCGATCGCGATGAGCGGTCGTTGAATGATGCGAAGACGCGAGCTTGAATTGAGCTCGCGTCTTCTTTTTGTGATGAATGATCGGGTGATCAGCTACGGAGCGCAGTGTGAATTCCTGGAAAAGCCCTCACCGTACCCTCTCCCGGAGTACCGGGAGAGGGGAAAATGCAGCGCCCCTCATGCGGGCAGCCAAATGAAGAGGTAGACCCTCACACAGTCAGTCGTTATTCGACGATCCGCCGCCGTTGGTGAGGTGGGCCATTTGTTCTATGGCTTCGTCGACTTCTTCGGAGGGGAAGACGCCTAGTTCTTCGAGGGCGAGGAGTGCGGCTTTTTGTTCGGCCATCTTTTTGTTGGGGCCCCAGGCGGAGGGGAAGCGGCGGCCGTCCACGGTGACGCAGACTTCGAAGCACTTGCTGTGGTCCGGGCCCTTCTCGTCGAGGAGTTCGTAGATCGGTGTCGCGGCGAGGGCTTTCTGCGCGTGCTGCTGGAGGACGGCTTTGTAGTTGTGCTGGTGCGTATTGGAAGCGATCTGCTCGATCTTGGGCGTCATGGTCCTCAGGACGTATTGCTTGACCACGTCAAAGCCGCCGTCGAGGTAGATCGAGGCGACGATGGATTCGTAGACGGCGGCGGCGAGAGAGCTAGGCATCTGGTCGCGCGAGCTGATGCCTTTGCCGATGATGAGCAGGTCGACGAGGCCGGTCTCCTTGGAGACTTCCGCACAAGTGCGGCGGGAGACAACGGCAGACTTGATCTTCGTCAGGTCGCCTTCGAGCTGCTCGGGGAAGCGCTTGTAGAGGGCTTCGCAGATGATGAGGTCGAGGACGGCGTCGCCGAGGAACTCCATGCGCTCGTTGCTTTCGAGGCGCGAGTCGGCAATGGAGGCGTGCGTGAGGGCTTCCTTGAGCAGTTCCGGATCTTTGAACGTGTATTCGAGGACGGCTTCGGCGCGCTTCTGAAGATCAGAGGTCACACAACACCCTTGGCAAACTTACACACCCCTCGGGTTGAACAAAGACGTGGGCGGCAGATTGCACGAGGCGGGAGGGAACGCGAACTTCGAAAATCGACTCCTTCCGAAGCGCCTTGCGGCGCCGCCGATCAGCGAAGCTCAAATTCCGACTCCCGGGCGGCGTGCAGAAAGCCGAGCCCGTGGCTTGAAGTTAGCGACGGTTAAGGGGAGTGTCAATGTGGCAAATGGCCCAAACGCGGCGGAGCCGCTGGTCTTCCAGCGGTGGATTACAAACATTAAAGATGCGCGCTAGACGTTGAAGAACTCATCAATGAGGCAGGAGAAACCGGGGAGGATTTCTTCGCCCGAGATGGATTGACCGAGTTTGACGGTGCCGATGGGACCTAAAGGGGAAGTGGCTGGGCGGTGAATGCGGATGGTCTTGGTGAGGGGGCTGACGATCCAGATGAGTTGCACGCCGGCGCTCAAGTACTCTTCGATTTTCTCGTCGACCTCGTAGGCAAGGTCACCGGGGGAGAGGACTTCTACGGCGAGGTCGGGGGGGATGCGGGTGTAACCTGTTGGCAGGCGCTCGCCGGGGAGCCTGCCGGTGCGGATGAAGGAGACGTCGGGTTTTCGGACTTTAGTGGGATCGTCGGGGAAGCATTGGTAGCCGCAGTCGGTAGTAAAGGCATGCCCCAGCCGGTTCGCGACGACGTACTGCCGCAAGACGCTGCCCACTGCGAGTGCAATGGCGCTCGATTCTGTCCCCATATGGCGCTCCACCAAGTTCCCATCAACGAGTTCGAAGTTCACGCTGTCGCTCATGGCGAGCAGCGCTTCTGGAGTGACGACAGCGCGATCAACGGTGGTCATACGGCTACCTCTTCAGCAAAGTATAGCATCTGCCGGGGAGGCTGCGTGGGCAATTAGCTCCCCTACCCGTGGGAACCGATTGGGACTACCATCATCGGCCCATTGGATGGAGTGTTCATGCGCTGGTTGGCGGTGCTGGTGAGCGTGTTGATGTTGCAGGCGCGCGTGGGCGCGGCGGAGGTGGAGGGGCTTCGGTTTGATCCTGCTCGGCACATGCGCGTGTCTGAGGTGAAGGTGGGGATGAAGGGGCATGGGCTTTCGGTTTTCAAAGGGACGAAGATCGAGCGGTTTGATGTGGAAGTGCTTTCGGTGTTGAAGCACTTTAATCCGAAATATGACGTGGTGCTGGTGCAGTGCCGGGGACAGAACCTGGAACACACGGGGTCGATTGCGGGGATGAGCGGATCGCCGATTTTCTTGAGGGATGATCAGGGGCGGGAGCGGATGATCGGGGCTTTTGCGTATGGCTGGCCGATGATGAAGGATCCGGTGGGCGGGGTGCAGCCGATCGAGTACATGCTGGACATCAAGCGTCAGAAGGCGGCGACGAAGCCGGCGACGGGCACCACCGCGCTGCGGGCGCAGGCGGCGGGGAGCGTGCTGTGGAAGGCGAGCGATTCGATCCTGCTGCCGGGGATGAAGGAGCCGCCGAGGAACTTTCCGGTGGCGTCGATCAACAGCATGAAGCCGAACCCGCGGCTGCTGGCGGATGATGATTCGGTGGAGAAGCTTCGGCCGCTGGCGACGCCGCTGATGACCAGTGGGTTGCCGACCAAGGTGCTGGCGGAGTTTGAGCCGTTGTTTCGGGCGTATGGGATGGTGCCGGTGCAGGCGGGAGGGTTCGGCGGCGGGAGCAACTCCGGGACGACGCAAGCGGCGAAGGATCTGAAGCTGGAGCCAGGCTCCGTTCTCGCGGTGCCGCTGATTACAGGCGATGTGGAGATGACGGCGGTGGGAACGTGCACGGAGGTGCAGGGGCCGTTCGTGGTGGGGTTTGGGCATCCGTTCAATAATGAAGGGCCGGTGTCGCTGCCGGTGGGGACGGGTGAGGTCAATGCGGTGATCGCGAACCTGGTGACGAGCTTCAAGCTGGGCGCGCTGGTGAAGTCGACGGGGACGCTGTACGCGGATGAGACGGTGGGCGTGGCGGGGAAGCTTGGGGATGTGCCAAAGACGATTCCGATCGATGTGAACGTTCAGTACACGGACGGGTCCGGGGAGAAGAGCTATGGGTTTCAGGGCGCGTGGCATCGCAAGTTCACCCCCCTGCTTTCAACAGCCGCGGTGTTGGCGGCGGTGAGCGGCGTACACGATCTGCCGGAGCATCACACGATCCGCTATGACCTGACGGTGGAGTTTGATAACGATCAGAAGGTGGCGATCAACAATACCGATGTGGATGCGGGCGCGGCGGCGCTGTTCATGGCGATAGGCAGCCCGATGATCGCCGCATCGGATAATCCGTTTGCTGAAGTGGCGGTGAAGAAGATTAGCGGGACGGTGAAGATTACGCCGGAGGCGCAGTCGGGGGAGATCCTTTGGGTGAACGCGCAGAAGCTGAAGTATCGGCCGGGGGAAACGCTGAAAGCGTTCTTGAACTATCGGCCGTTCCGCGGGACGGAGACGATCCTGCCCATCGAGTTTGAACTGCCGCACGATCTTGAGGATGGGAAGTATCAGTTCAGCATCGCTGGTCATGCGCAGTACCTGAGCGATGAGCAGGCGAGCAAGCCTTTCCGATTCTCGGCGGAGAATGCGAAGGAGATGTTTGCGGTGCTGCGGGAGATCAGCGCGGTTCGGCACGATGCGCTGTACATGCGACTGGTGCGCCAGCCTGATGGTGTGGCGATCGGTCGGACTGCGATGCCGAATCTGCCGAGCTCGCGGCGGCAAGTGATCATGGGGGCGGGGCGGAGCAACACGACCGCGTATGTGAGCTCGGTGACGAAGTCGGTGCCGATGGATCTGGTAATGGAGGGAAACGCGGCACTGGAACTGACGATCGAGAGGGAAGATCGGGTGGAATCGCCGGGCGGGAAGATCAACAAGAAAGAGAACGCAGTGCTGCCGAAACTGGATGAGCCAAAGGCGGCCAATCGGGCAAAGACGGAGATCCCGGTTGCACCCGCCCCGACGCCATCGCCCGCGCCTTCGCCCACACCTGAACCTTAAGAAACATCAAGACCATCCCATGCTGAAAACCGCTCTGATCTTCGTGCTGACGATCGCGATCCCGACGCTGGCTGTGCAGACTTCGCACTGGACGCACACCAACGAAGCCGACTTCAAGAACGGCACGCTGGAGAACGTCGTCGCGACGAACTTCGGGGATCTGAAGTTGTCGCGCGCCGTGAAGACGCTGCTGGAGCAAGATGCGAAGCTGAGCGCGGTGTATGCGCTGGCGGCGGGGAAGGATGGAACGATTTACGCGGGAACCGGGCCACAGGGCGTGGTGCTTCAGATCAACGGCGACACGGTGAAAGAGCTGGTGAAGCTGGATGAGGTGACGAACGTCTTCTCGCTGATCGTGGACAAAGATGGCGCGATCCTGATCGGAACCGGCGGGGAGAGCGGGAAGATCCTGCGGATCGCAAAGCCAGGGGATAAGCCGAAGGAGATTTTTTCGGCGGAGGGGGTGCAATACATCTGGTGCATGGTGCAGACGCCGGATGGGAAGATCTATGCAGGGACCGGGCCGACGGGTCAGTTGTATGAGGTGAACGGGGATGGATCGCACTCGGTGGTGCTGGATACGGAGGAGAATAACCTCTTGTGCATGACCAGCGACGGGAAGGATTTGCTGTACGTCGGAACGGATCCAGACGGCTTGGTTTATCGCGTGAATCGGAAGACCAAGGAGGCGTACGTCGTGCACGATGCGCCGGAGTCGGAGATCGGGGCGCTGGCGCTGGACGACAAGGGAAACTTGTACGCCGGGACGGCCGAGGCGATGGAGCAGACACCCGGCGGGGAGACGGGTGGCGCGGCGTCTGAGCGCATCGGCAGGCCCGACGGAGGAGGGGCGGGCGGCGTGCCCATTCCTGCGCCCGCGCGCCCGGAGCCGAAGCCGCCGGAGATGCCGGATCCCAATCCGGGTGAGCCGGATCCGATTCCGAAGGGGAAGGGGAAGTCGAATGATAAAGGGAAGATATCGTCGGCTGATTCCATTGGGTTGAGGCGCGCGATGTTTCTCGATGCGCTGACGACGAAGTCATCGTCGACGACGAAGCCGAAGAAGCAGGCAGATGAGCGGGGACCGATGCCGCCGGGGGGGCATCCGTCGACGGAGCCGGCATCGGGAGGACTCCCAGCGATGTTGCCGCCGTCGGGGATTGTGCCGCGTGCGGAGACGGGAACGCCGCGCGAGGGTGGGAATGCGATCTACAAGATCGACAAGGAGGGGCTCGTGCGGGAGATCTTCCGGCAGCCGGCGCTGGTGATCTCAATGATCATCAACGACGGCACGCTGCTCGTCGGCACGGGGAGCGAGGGGCAGGTTTACCAGATCAATCCGGAGCAGGAAGAGACGATCGCGCTGGCGAAGGTGGAAGCGAAGCAGGTGATGGCGATGCTGCCGGTGAAGGGGAGGATCATCCTGGGGCTTGCGAACACTGGTGCGATTTCGGCAATGACTGAAGGGTTCGCGCTGGAAGGAACGTACACCAGTGCGACGCTGGATGCGCAGCAGGTGAGCCGGTTTGGGAAGATCCAGTTGCACGGATCACTGCCGCAGGGAACGACGCTGAAGGTGCAGACGCGCTCCGGGAATATCTCGGAGCCCAACGACACGTTCTGGTCGAAGTGGACGGAGGCGGCGCCGGCGCAGGAGTTCTTGGAGGTCACAGCGCCGCCGGCGCGGTTTCTTCAGTATCGCTTCACGTTCACCAGCGGTGATGGGACCAAGACGCCGGTGGTGGATGATGTAAACGTTTCTTATCAGTTGCCGAACCTGGCGCCGGTGATCAAGTCGGTGAAGGGATCATCTGCGGGGAAGGCGGCTGGGGCTGCGAATAGTGCCGATGCGAATGCTGCGGCAACTGCGCTCGCCACGCCGGCAACACCGACGGAGACTGGCGGAAAAGAGACAATCACCTGGGAAGCGAGCGACCCGAATAACGATGAGCTGGTGTATTCGCTCTACTACCGGAGCGGGTCGCGGTCGCCGTGGATTCTGCTCAAGGACAAGCTGAAGGAATCAACCTTTGATTGGGACACGCGGACCGCGTCCGATGGGCGGTATGAGCTGAAAGTGGTGGCATCGGATGATCTGGCTAACCCGCCGGGGATGGGCCGGGAGACGACGCGGGTGAGCGATCCGGTGATGGTGGACAATACGCCACCGTTGATCGCCGGAATGAAGGCGACCGGAGGGGCGGGAGACGTGCGGGTGCAATTTTCGGCTTCCGACCGCACGAGCACGCTCTCTGGTTTCGCGTATACGGTGGACTCGTCGGAGCAGTGGCAGACGGTGCTGCCTTCGGATAAGATCGCCGACAGTCCGGACGAGAACGTGAACTTCACGGTCAGCGGCCTGAAGAGCGGCGTTCATCAAGTCGCGGTCAAAGCAGTCGACGCAAAGGGCAATCAGGCGATCGCCACGCTCAATGTGACCGTCGATGCCCCAGCGAAACCATAAGTAGAAGAGTCAGAGGAACCAGCGATGCATTATCCCCATAAGATCAGCAAGGTGAAACGAGCCCGCAAGCTGGGCTTCCGCGCTCGCATGGCGACGAAGAACGGCCGGAAGATCATCAACGCCAAGCGCCGGGTGGGGCGCAAGGTGCAGGTCGTCTAAAAATCAGCGGCTATTAAGGGCCCGTCGGCAATGGCGGGCCCCTCTTGTTTCCGCAGCGAATCCCCTTCCCACAGCGCAAAAAAAAGGCGGCGTGGAAACTCTCGGCATTCCACGCCACCCAGGGAAGGAGGATCGTTACATCTATAATTCGTACAAAACCCGCACAGGTTCACCCGGTGTGGAATTTTTTGGTGTTGCCTTAGCGTCGCCTTCACCTGCTGAAACAAAAAAGGTGGCGTGGACCTCTCGGCGACCACGCCACCCAGGGAAGGAGGATCGTTACATCAGGAATACGATATGCAGCAGGGACGGTTCATGGGCGGCACAAGAAATAGCGTTTGGTTCACTTAATGTTCTGCTGCCGCTGCTAACGCTGCCGACAGAAAAGAGAGTAGAAGTGCGGGGGCTGGTTTGTATGCTGATATTAACGGCCTGAGGAATTAAACATGAAGCTCTCGATCCAGCTCTATACCGTGCGCGACCTGACGGCGAAGGATTTTCCGGGGACGATGAAGAAGCTGGCGGGGATTGGTTATCGCGCCGTTGAGCTTGCTGGCTACGGAAATCTCAAGACAGCACAGGAAGCTAAGGCGGCCCTGGATGAGGCGGGGCTGAAGGTGTCGGGGGCACACGCGCCGATCGATCAACTCGAGACGAAGCTGGATCAGATCCTGGCGGAGGCGACGGAGCTGGGGCACACCAACATCATCTGCCCGTGGATGCCTGAGGAGCGGCGGAAAACGGCCGAGGATTGGAAAAAGGCGGCGAAGTCGCTCGAGAAGATCGGTTACGAGTGTCACCAGAAGGGGTTTCAGCTCTGCTATCACAACCACAGCTTTGAGTTCCAGAAGTTCGAAGGGAAGAGGGGCTTTGACATCCTGTTCGAGAACTGCGACGCGAACATGGTCAAGTGCGAGCTGGATGTGTACTGGGTGCAGCACGGCGGGGAGGATCCGGTGAAGCTGATCAACCGAATGGGCGAGCGAATTCACCTGATGCACCTGAAGGATATGGCCAAGGGCCCGGAGAAGAAGTTCGCGCCGGTTGGGACGGGGATCATCGACTTCAAGGGCATCCTTGAGGCGGGGACTAAGGCGCAGACGCAGTGGGGCTGCGTGGAGCAGGACAACAGCTACGGCGCCGACCCGCTGGAGGCGGTGAAGACCAGCTTCGAGAACCTCACGAAGCTGGGGCTGAGCGCGTCGTAACGGCCGGGTGTTTCTGTTTGGCTTTCTTCTTGCGGTTGCGCTGTGCTGGCGTGGGGTTGGGGCCGATGGAGTCCTCGCCGAATCGCTTAGCGAACTTCTCGCGGCTTTCCAGCTCGCCGGGCAGAAACTTCTTCCTCAGGAACAGCTTGTACTTCCCGTTCTGGTAGATCTGCGAAAACACCCGCAGTTCGGGCACGGCGTAGCGCTCCTTGTTGCGTGTCACAACGATGTAGTCGGCGATGCCCATCGGGCTCTGGGTGATGCCATGCGGGAAAAAACTGTAGCGCCAGCCTGCGGTCCATGAGGCGACGCTGTAGCGGGGGATGGCGACGACTTTGGATTTTTCGGGAATGTGTTTCTGCACATCCGCGATGGCGGGCATGAAGGGGAGGTTCTTCTTTTTCTCCATGCGGTTGAGACGCGCCTGGACCACAGCGTAACGGGCCTCACCGACGATGAACCAGCCGATGGAGAGGACGAGGAGGGCAGCGACGGCCGGTTTGATCAGGCGCAGATTTGGGGGTGGAAGCCGGCGCAGCTCGAGCGATTGGAGGATGATCCCTCCGGTGAGCATGCAGACGGCGGGATAGTTGTGCCAGGCAAAGAGATCGAAGTCGTTCACTGCCCAGCCGAACGCGAGCTTCGCGAGGCCGATGGCGAAGAGGGCGGCGGCGATGATACTGATCCGTTTGCAGATGATGATCAATGTGCTCATCGCCGCGATGAGGGTGAAGATGGCGATCCAGTAGCCGGTCTTTTCGTGGGAGAAGAGGAAGTGGATGCCGTCGCGGCGGAAGGAGGTGATGAGGTGGCCGACGAGCCGCTCATTGGTGCGGTTCCACGGGGTGCGGAGGTAGTGCGTGAGGCCCATCTCTACCCCGAAGGCGACGATGGAAAGGGCGAGGCCTGTCCAGTGGAGCCAGTCGCGTTTCCAGATCAGGAGCATGATGAAGAAGAAGATGCCGAGGAGGGCCATCTCCTCCTTAAGCGTGATGAAGATGATGATGAGGGCGAGGGTAAGCAGCGTCAGGCTGCGCGTGCGTTTGACCTCGTGGCGTTCGAGCAAGAGTACCGCAATCGCGGTGGCGATATAGCCGGAGATGGTGTCGATGTGGAAGCCGAAGACGACCTCAAATGGCCCGCGGATGACACCGAGGGAGAGGAAGTAGAGCAGGGCGCCCAGCAGCGCCCAGGCGGCGCCGGCGATGCTGCGGATGGCGAAGTAGAGGATGGGGCCGCAGCCGATCAACGTGACGGGTGACACGAGCAGCAGCGCGTACACCATGTTCTGGCGGAGGAGATATTTGATGGGAATGCCGAGGAGGAAGATGAGGCAGGCGTGATCGCCGAACTGGCAGCCGTAGGTGTACTCCATCATGAAGTCGCCGCGCAGGGTCTCCTGGAACATCGTGTCGATGACGAAGAGGTCGGAGGTGTAGCGCCAGGAGTGCAGGGCGGAAAATTTAAGAGCGATGACGGTAGCGGCGATGGCGAGGCCGAGGAGGAGGATGAGAATAGACCAGGAGCGGTGGGTGCGCGCGGGGGCGTCGGAGGCGCGCTTGCTTTGTACAACATCAACTACATTGGTCATTGCGCATTGGAATCGTCATGATCCGGCGCGTTGCGTCAACTGCGTGGCATGGGCGTCTCGCCCATGCATGAGCAGAGCGCATGGGCGAGACGCCCATGCCACGCTGGAAGCTGGAGCGTGCTTGCGCTTTTTCTTATTGGTCTTGGGTCTGGGGTGCTGGCCGATGGAATCGGGGCCGAACAGTTGGATGAACTTCTGGCGGCTTTCGAGTTCGCCGGGGAGATAGCCTTTGCGCACCCAGAGGCGGTAGCGGCTGTTCTGGTAGAGCAGGCGGAACACCTCCAGTTGCGGAAGTTCCTCCGGCCCTTCCGTGCGGAGCGAGACGGCGTAGTCGGCGACGCCCATAACGTTCCAGGTGATCCCGCCGGGGAAGAAGCCGTAGCGGTAGCCGTCTGTCCACTCGACGAGGCTGTACAGCGGTACGGAAATCACCTTCGATTTGTCGATGCGCTTCTGGAGGTCGCGCATCGCCGGCTTGTAGGGAATGGCGCGCTGGTAGGCGAGGACATTTCGCTGGTGTTGCTGGAGGGCGTAGGGGATTTCCATCGACAGGAACCAGATAAGTGACGCGACGACGAGAGCGGCGGTGGTGAGCCGCAAACGCATCGTGTCGGCCGAGAGGTTGAGGTGGCGCAGCTCGAGGGACTGGAGGATGATTCCGCCGGTGAGCATGACCAGGGCCGGGTAGTTGTGCCACGCCCAGAGGTCGAAGTCTTTGCTGGACCAGGCGAAGGCGTGCTTGGCGAGGCCGATGAGGAACAGACCGAGCGCGAAGCGATTAAATCGCCGGGCGGCGTAGATGCAGCCAGCCATGGCGACGATCATCCCGATGATCACCAGCCAGTACTGGGCTTTTTCGCGAGAGAAGAGGAAACCGGTGATACCCTGCTCGCGGAAGAAGGTGAGCAGGTCGCGGACGAGGGCTTCGTTGGTGCGGTTCCAGGGGGTTCGGCAGAGGCGGGTGACGAGGATCTCCGTCGCGAAGATGAGGATGCAGAGGATGAGGGAGGCGATGTGGAGACGGTCGCGCTTGAAGAGAAGGAGGAAGGCGAAGAAGAAGGCGCCGAGCAGGGCCATCTCTTCTTTCATGAGAGCGTAGAAGGCGACGGTGGTGAGAGAGGTAATGGTGAGGAGGTTGCTTCGTGGAGGGGAGGTGCATGGGCGAGACGCCCATGCCACGCTATGAGCTTCGTCGCGACAGAGGAAGAGAGCTGCCATGGCGACGGCGACGAAGCCGGAGCCGGTGTCGATGTGAAAGCCCCAGGTAAATTCGAACGGGCCGTGGATGACCCCGACGGAGAGGAAGTAGCAGAAGGTGGCGAAGAGGGCCCAGCCGGTTCCCGCGATGGCTCTCGTCGCGGTGAAGAGGATTGCGGAGGAGAGCAGCAGGAGCGCGGGGGAGACCATCACGAGAAAGACGACCATGTGGCGGGCGAGGAGGGCCTTGATGGGGATGCCGAGAAGCAGGATCAGGCAGGCGTGGTCGCCGAACTGGCAGCCGTAGGTGTATTCCATCATGAAACGCCCACGGAGCGTTTCCTGGAGCATGGTGTCGATCACGAAGAGATCGGAGGTGTAGCGCCAGTTGTAGAGGGCGGAGAGCTTGAGATTGACGACGGTGGCAAGAACGGTGACGGCCAGGGCGCAGAGAAGGATGAAGAAGAGTGTGAATGAGGTGGTCCGGCCCGGGGCATGCGTGATGGGATGGGGCTGATCGAGAGCGTCATTCAGTTGGGGCATCGGATGGGAAGATCGTGTTGATTCGCCAGAGTGCGTCAACAGCATGGGCGTCTCGCCCATGCTGAGTCGATGTGCATGGGCGAGACGCCCATGCTACGCGGGGAGTCAGATCGGCTGGAGGCGACTTTCAACGACGCTGCGGAACAGGTCAAGGGGTGCAGTTTGGTTCGTCCAGGCTTCGAACTGGCGCGCGGCCTGACGGATGAACATCTCGATCCCCCCTACCGTTTTTGCGCCGGCGGCTTCGGCGTGCATCAGCAGCTTGGTCTTGATGGGGTTGTAGATGGTGTCGAAGACGAGGGTTTCGGGGGTGAACTTCGGCGGCGTGTCGCCGAGGGGGCTGGCGTCGATATTCGGGTGCATGCCGACGGAGGTGGTGTTGATGAAGATGTGGCAGCAGGAGTCGCAGAGCTTTTCCAGGCGAGCCGCGACGACTTTGCCGTGACGGCCATTAAATTCGTTGGCCAGCTCCTGGGCGCGTTGGAAGGTGCGGTTGTAGACGACGACGGTGGCGCCATATTCGGCAAGGGCCGCGACGGCGGTGCGACCGGTGCCGCCGGCGCCGAGGACGGCGACGCGGTAGTTCTTCAAATCTTCGCGGGTGATGTTCAGAGTTGTGGTAATGGTGTCGAGGATCGCGGCGTAGTCGGTGTTGAAGCCGCGAAGTTTCAGGTTGGAGGGAGGGGGTACACCCTCACCCCTGCCCTCTCCCGGGGTACGGGGAGAGGGAGAAGACGGGGGGAGGTCATCGCGCTGGATTACAATTGTGTTTACGGTGCCGATGCGTTCGGCGAGGGGTTCGATCTCGGCGCCTTTTTCCTTCAGGTAGCGCAGGGCGTTTTCCTTGTGGGGGAGTGTGATCGAGAGGCCGGCGAGATCCAGCGGCGCGAAGTTGAGGAAGCTCTCCATGAAGGCTTTGAAGCTTTCGTAGCCCGCGTGAACGAGCATCGGCAAGTAGACGCCGTCGTGGTTGACGGCCTCGAAGCCGGCGTTGTGGATCGCGGGGGACATGGAGTGCATCACAGGCTCGGCGACAATGCCGTAGACATTCGTGGAAGGCTGGATCGCGTCCCAGCGGTAGAGCCGTTTCATGTCGTGAATCGAAACCTGACCCGGTGCGGTGACGGACTGCGTGGTCAGGCCGGCGAAGGTGAGGAAGGCGCCAAACTTCTTCGCGAGGACTCGGCTGATCAATCCCGCTTCGCCCATGCAGAGGGCGATGGTGGGTTTCTGCTTGTTTTGCAGAAGCTCAAAGGCTTCGAGGTTGTCGCGGATGGTGCGGGCCATCCAAACCACCTTGGTGATCTCGGCGGGGACTTCGTTGAGCTCGTGGAAGAGATTCAGCAGGCGGTCGGGGCGCTGCTTGAAATCGTGGGCGCTGACGATGAGGCGGCCTTCGGTGGGGACGAACGGCTTGGCGCGTTGATAGGTTTTCAGCTCCACGTCGGCATAACTCGCGCCGGCGGAAAGCTGGCCGGAGAGGCGGCTGAGGCGCTCGCGATCAGAGAGATCGCTGTCGCCGCCTTCCCAGGTGGGCCGGCAGGTGACGATGCAGGGAAGAGGCGAGTTCTCAACGAGCCCAGGTTCAATGGTGGGATCAAAGTGATCGATGCGGTATTCGATCAGATCCGCGCCAGCTTCGGCGGCCAGAGCGGCATCGCGTTGCGCCTGGGCGAGGTCGTGGACGAAGATGGAGCAGCAAAGTTGGGTCATCTCGTAGCAAGGGCGTCTCGCCCATGCATCACCAGACATGGGCGAGACGCCCATGCTACGGAATTAGTGCACGGCGATCAGGTCGAGCGCTTTCATGTTTCTCGCGATGGTTTGCTGCGTCGCTTCGCTGGCTTCCCAGAGTGGGAGACGCAGTTCGCCGGTGTCGCGCCCGGCGAGTTTCATCGCGTACTTGATGCCGACAGGGTTTCCGTCGAGGAAGATGCTCTTGATCAGGGGGAACAGGCGGTGGTGGGTTTCGGCCGCGCCTGCGAAATCACCTTCGCCGGCGGATTTGGTCATGAGCTTTACTTCCGCGGGGAGCAGGTTGGAGACGACGCTGATGACGCCCTTGCCGCCGATGCTCATGAGCGGGAGCGTGAGTGAGTCGTCGCCGCTGAGGATCGGCAGATCGCACAGCGACATGATCTCGCTCGCCTGGTCGAGCACGCCGGTGGCTTCTTTGATCGCGACGATGTTGGGGTGCTTGGCGAGGCGCGCCACCGTCTGCGGTGTCATGTTGATCCCCGTGCGCCCGGGGATGTTGTACAGCACGATCGGCAGATCGACCGAATCGGCGAGCGTCATGAAGTGGCGATACAGCCCTTCCTGGCTCGGCTTGTTGTAGTACGGGTTGACGGAGAGACCGGCATCCGCGCCGCACTTCCTGGCGAAGCGATGCAGTTCGAGGGCTTCGGTGGTCGCGTTACCGCCGACGCCCGCGATGACGGGGACTCGGCCGTTGGAAACTTCCACCGTCAGCTCGATCACGCGCTCATGCTCGGGGAAATCGAGGGTGGGGGATTCACCGGTGGTGCCAACGGGAACGAGGCCGTCAATCCCATTTTCGATCTGGTACTCGATCTGCTCGCGCAGGCGTTCTTCGTCGACTTTTCCGTCGCGAAACGGGGTGATCATCGCGGTCATGGCGCCGCTAAACATGGGGAGGTCCTCCGCGATAATTCAGGATGCCTGTGGGGTTGCGCTCGGGTTGAACCGGATGCACATCGCGCGGAAGCGTGGCGGATTCGATCACCCGTTTCATTTCGCGCACCGCTTCGCGCAAACCAATGAAGACGGCGCGGCTGATGATGGCGTGGCCGATGTTCAGTTCCGCCATCAATGGGATGCGCGCGATGGGGATGACGTTGCGATAGTTCAAGCCATGCCCCGCGTGCAGGCGCATGCCGCGCTCGCGAACGAGTTCGCCCGCACGCTTCAGGCGGTGGAGCTGGTCGATCAGCGACTCATCCTTGGCGTTGGCGTATTCACCGGTGTGCAGCTCGATCGCTTCGAAGCCCATCTGCTGGGCCGCGTCGATCTGCTTTTCCTCGGGATCGATGAAGGCGGAGACGAAGACATTCTGATCCTGCAGGCGCTTCACCACATCGCCGACGCGAGCGGGTTCCCTGAGGAGATCGAGCCCCCCTTCCGTGGTAACTTCTTCGCGCTTCTCTGGAACCAGCGTGGCTTGATCGGGTTTGGTCTTCGCGGCAATCTCCACAATCTCCGGCGCAAGGCTCATCTCGAGATTCAGCTTGGACTGCACCGTCTGGCGGAGCAGCTCGACGTCGCGGTCGTTAATGTGGCGGCGATCTTCCCGCAGG
The DNA here is from genome assembly GCA_036387255.1 of Tepidisphaeraceae bacterium. Taxonomy (GTDB): domain Bacteria; phylum Planctomycetota; class Phycisphaerae; order Tepidisphaerales; family Tepidisphaeraceae; genus DASVUC01. The sequence goes on from DASVUC010000249.1 coordinate 20,310, forward strand.
TGGATGGTGATGGTGTCGGCGCCGCCAAGCTCCGCTTCGGCCGCCGCCCAGACGGGATCGGGCTCATACGTCCGCCGCGCCTGGCGGATGGTGGCCACGTGATCGATGTTGACGCCCAGTTCGAGCATGAGGGCGCGATTGTAGGGAGATGATGGAGGAATTTGTAGGGGCGGAGCAGGCGCCCGACCTACACTTCAGCCAGCACCTGATCGATCAGCTCGCGCGGACAGCCGATCTCGGCGACCGTGACGTCGCCAAGAAAATGTTTCGCCCGTGGGCGTTCAAAGCCGATCTTCTCGGCGACGAAGGTGACGGTCCGGGCCGCACGAACGCACGACCCCATCGGCTCCCCCTTATCGCAATCCAATCCACTCGGCACGTCGATCGCCAGGATCGGGTTCGACTGCTTGTTGATCGCCTGGATCAGCGCCGCCGAATCCGCGCGCGGCGGAGAAGTCAGCCCCGTCCCAAATAATGCATCGATCACCAGGTCCGACGGATGCTGGAGAATCAGATCCGGCATCGCGATCTGCACCTTCATCTTCATCGCCTCAACGATCTGATAATTCACGAGCGCATCGCCATGCAGATCGCCCGGCGGCGTCGCCAGCAGCACCGTCACGCTGAAATTCCTGTTGTGCAGATGCCGCGCGACGGCCAGCCCATCGCCTCCGTTGTTCCCTCCGCCGCAGATGATCAGCACGTTGCTCCCCGCATTCCCCGCAAGCATTTTCTCCGCCAGCGCGACCACGCCCCGGGCGGCGTTTTCCATCAGCACGATGCTGGGGATGTGGTATGTATCGATAGCACGTCTGTCGATCTCGCGCACCTGCGCTCGCGTCAGCCGGATCATTTCCTACCTCGGTTGACGAGCATTATACTCCAAGCCAATGCTGATTTTGCTCACGAATGATGATGGAATTCAGGCCCCCGGCATCGTCGCCATGTACCGCGAGCTGACCAGGCTCGGCGAAGTTCACGTGGTGGCGCCGGAAACGGTGCAGAGCGCAACCGGTCATGGCATCACCCTCACCACCCCCCTGCTCACCAGCAAGGTCACCATCGAAAACGGCTTCACGGGCATTGCGGTCGATGGGCGGCCGGCCGATTGCGTCAAGCTCGCTGTCGCCAAGCTCCTTCCCCGCACGCCCGACCTCGTTGTCAGCGGCATGAACTCCGGCGCCAACGTCGGTATCAACGTCCTCTACAGCGGCACCGTCGCCGCAGCCGTTGAAGCGGGCTTCCTGGGCCTTCCCTCCATCGCGGTGTCGCTGCTGCTTCGCCCGGACATCCCCATCGACTACAAGCGCGCCTCCCACTTCGCCCGCCTCACGATCGAGCAGATTCTCAAATCCGGCCTGAAGCCGGGCCAAGTCATCAGCATGAACATGCCGGCGCTGCGCGAAACAGAAGCGCCCAGGGGCGTGAAGGTTGTGCGCCAGTGCACGCGCCCCTTCATCGACAACTACGAACAGCGCACCGATCCCCGCGGCCGGCACTACTTTTGGAACAGCAGTGTCTTCACGCTCGGCGACACAGAAGACGACACCGACGTTGCCGCCTTACGTAACCAGTACATCACCCTGACGCCGCTGCAATTTGATTTGTCCGACCATCGCTTGCTTGCCGACTGGAGAGATCGCACCTTCACGATCCCATAAACGCGACCTCACGGTTTAGGAAATCGGCTCTCAGCCGTTGGCCCCGACTGGTTGCCGATCTTCAAACACGTGATGCGGTAAAGGCCTAGCCCGTCTTTCCTGGCGATCCATTCAAACTGCCACGTGCTCGGCAAGTTGTACATGAAGCTGCTCTGGTCGGTGATGATCGTTGCCGTGATCGTGATCAGCGATTGATCCTGGCGCGATTCTAATCCAATGATGCGCACGGTTTTCAGCCCGTACTGCTCGGTGCCACGCTTGGCCAGCGCGATGATTTCATCGCGATTATTGGCGACGGTCGCGGCGTTCAGCACCGAGACGCTGGCCTTGGGATCCAGGTATTTCGTCATGACGCCCCACTCGCGGTCGGCGACGGAGCGCACCAGCGCGCGGGAGCCGTTTTCCGCTTTTTCTCGATTCGTATCCACAAAGTAGCTGACCGCCATCACCGCAATCGCCAGCAAGAGCACGGCAAGGCCGGCAGTGCGAATGCGGAACTCCTGGCGGTTGTTCCCGGTGATGAACAGCACGATCCCGACGATGCCGAGCAACGCGGGAAGCCACCAGGGCGTATCGAAAATAAGGTCAGTCATCGTGCGTTCTCCGGGTAGCCGCGGCTGGTCGTGGCGCCATCGAGCGAATAAAGCTGAATTTTTTCATTCGCAGCAGCAAGGGCAATGGTAAACTAACAGCCTCACATCTGTCTTTGTCAGCAAGGAGCGCTTCATGAATGATCCCCGTCAGAGCGGAAGCGGCATGACGCCCACGCCGCAGCGTCCCATGATGAACAACCCGCAGCAGGCCCGCCCGATGCTCACACCGCGCCCGGTGGTGATGCCGCGCCCCGCCGCCGCTCCTGTTCCCGTGCAACCTGCCGCCCCGCGCCCGCAAGCTCAACCTGAAGCGCCCATCGCGCTGGTTGAAGACATCGAAGCGATCGAGGAAGCCTCCCCGCCGCCGACGAGCAAAATCGTTTTCGGCCCCGATGTCCACCATCGCAAGCACGACTGGAAACGCGCCCCCTCCGCCACTGGAAACGGCGCCTGCCGAGTGAAGACCTTCCATGGCAAGTTGAGCGAACAAGGGATGGAATTCCTCGACGACGCGATCAACACCTGGCTCGACACGCACCCGGAATTCGAGGTGAAATTCGTGACCAGCACCGTCGGCCTGTTTGACGGGAAGATGAAAGACCAGGCGCTGATCCTCAACGTCTGGTACTAACCTGAGCGTGGCAAGGGTGATCGATCCTCTTGCGCCCACATTCAGGTCAAAACAAGCTTCCCCCGTTCATCTTCCGTGCTCGCCTCATTCTTTAGCGGCAGCACAATCCAAAATGTCGATCCCGCGCCGGGCTCACTGCGCAGCCCGATATGACCGCCCAAGAGGGTGGTTAGTTCTTTCGAGATCGCCAGCCCCAGTCCCGTACCGCTGTGCTCGCGTGTGACAGATGCATCGGCCTGCCGGAACTTCTCGAAGATAATCTGGTGCTTGTCCCGCGAAATGCCAGGCCCGCGGTCCGTCACCGAGATCCGAACGCCTTCCGCCCCTTCGCATTCCGCCTTTAGATCGATCCGCTCGCCCTGCGGCGAGAACTTGATCGCGTTGGACATAAAGTTGTAAAGCACCTGCTGTAGCTTCGCCGGATCCGTCTGGATGATCGGGACATCATGCGCAACGTAGCTGGTCAAAATCAGGTTCTTTTTCTCCGACAGCGGCTTAAGCAGGCTGATTAAACCTTCGAATAAGTCCGTCAGCGACAGCGGCTCAGACCGCACATCCATCCTCCCCGCTTCAATCTTCGCCAGGTCCAGCAGGTCGTTGATCAGATCCAGCAGATTTCGTCCACTGGTGAGGATGTTCTGAATGTAGCGCGACACCTTGGGCTCGTTGATCAGCCCGGAATCTTTCAGCAGATCCGCGAATCCCAGGATCGAATTCAGTGGCGTGCGCAGCTCGTGGCTGACGTTCGCCAGAAACTCGCTCTTGAGACGGTTCGACTCATACAGCGCGCTGTTGGTCTCCGCGAGCTGGCCGAGGCGCAGGTCCAGGCTCTTGTTCGCCGCACGCAGTTGATCAGCGCTGGCCTTGAGGTTCGTGAGCATCTGGTTGAACGTCTCGGAGAGCTGCTGAAATTCGTCGCCCGTGTTGATGTCGGATCGAATGTTTAGGTCTCCCTCGCTCACCTTCTGCGCCGTCTCCTGAAGCACCCGCACCGGCTGAAGGATCAAGCGCGTCGTGATCAAATAGAACACCACGATCGCGAGCGTTCCCGCAAGCAATCCGGCCGAGAGCATAAACACACGGTTCAGCAGCAACTGGTTCGTCTCGATCTGCGAAGAAATGTCGACACTCACCAGCCCGATCAATTTGGACGTCGCCGTCGCGGGCGCTGTCGTGGGTAGCGTAGTTGCCGTGGCGGCGGGTCCACTGTGACAGCGCACGCAGCTCGAGTCGATCCGCGCAAAGCGATACCCCTTGATCCCATCTTCAGTTTCATAGCTGCTGGCGATCCATTCGCGGTCGCGCTCGCGCAAGCGATGAATCGCCTTCCGCTCGAATGGCGTCAGCGCGGATGCGTCACGATCCTCGGATGCGAGAATCAAACGCGGCGGAATGAATCCGTCCACATCGGTGATGGGCGCGGTCGTCGGCGGTTGAACGAGAACTGAGCCGCGGGTGGTCGGGCGGGTCGTTCCGGCAGGCCGGGCGAGGTGCTGCGAAACGGCGAAATCGGTCAGCGTGCGGGCCGAGCGCTCGTTCAGCTGGATGGTCAGCTGCTCCATGCGCTGGAACGGCACCGCCAGCGCAGCGGCAATGATTAGCACAACCGCTGCTCCAAACAGCAATTGGCACTTCGCCGCGAGCGAGATCTCAAGCTGCCGCGCCCATTTAAACATGCGTGAGGAAGATCATATCACCCCACCCGCGCCAGACACCAACGCCGCCACCGCAACCGCTGCGCCTAGGATTAATTCGAAGAAAATGCACGTTGTGAGATGACAATGTGCTGTGGTATGACCTTCTGTCAGTCATACCGTTATTCAGAACGACATTTTACGCCGGGCAAGGAAGTAATATGCCAAACGCGGGACGAGTGCTGGTGGTGGAAGACCACGAGGTCGAACGCCGGGCAATCAGTCAAATTCTCAAGGCAGAAGGATTTAACGTCTTCGGCGCTGAGAACGCCGACAAAGCACTGGGTTACATTGAAGAGAATGTGGATGTGGTCCTGACCGACCTCCACATGGGGGATGTCAGCGGAATTGATCTCCTTCAGCTTTGGAAAAAGAAGCAGCCGGAGACGCAATTCATTGTCATTACGGGCCACAGCAGCATCAATTCTGCCGTCGAGGCGATCAAGGGCGGCGCCTTCGACTATGTCACTAAACCGATCAACCCTGACGAGCTGGTGCTGCTGATTAAGCGCGCCGTTGAAGGACTGCAAAAGGACAAAGAGCTGGACAACCTTCGCCGGCGGCTCGATCAAAAGTTCGGGCTCGACCAGATCGTTGGTCAGTCCAAGCACATGAAAGACGTCTTTGCAAAAATTCAGCGCGCTGCTCCGGTGGACAGCACGGTGCTGGTGCTTGGAGAATCAGGCACCGGAAAGGAGCTCGTCGCCCAGGCGCTGCACCACAACAGCCCGCGAAAGAAAGGGCCGTTTGTTGCAGTGAACTGCGCCGCGGTGCCGGCCACGCTGGTGGAATCCGAGCTGTTTGGACACGTTCGCGGAGCATTTACCGGCGCTACGGATCGCCGCATAGGCCGATTTGAACAAGCCGACGCCGGCACGCTGTTTATCGATGAAATCGGGGATTTTGAGCTGCCTCTCCAGGCAAAGCTGTTGCGCGTGCTGGAGACGCTGACGGTCACGCCCGTCGGTGGTCACGAAGACCGGAAGGTCAATGTACGCGTCTTGGCGGCCACCAGTCGCGACATCCGCAAGATGGTCGTGGAAGGCACGTTCCGCGAGGACTTGTTCTACCGCCTGAACGTGGTGCAGATTAACTTGCCGCCGCTGCGCGATCGGCCTGACGACATCCCGATCCTCGTCGAACACTTCCTCCGTGAAATTTCGGAGAATAAGCAAACGCCTCCGCGGCGGATTTCCCCCGAGGTCATGCGTCGCTTCCAGCAGTACCGCTGGCCGGGCAATGTTCGCGAACTCCGCAACACGCTCGAGAGCATGATGGTGCTGGCCGAGGGCGAGATGCTCACGGAGCGCGATCTTCCGGATCGCATCATTGAAAGCTCTGCCGAGGTTGCGGCGCCGCGCGAGATCCCGACGGGACTGACGATGGAAGAGTTGGAGAAGCTGGCGATCACGAAGGCGCTGGACCAGTGTGCCGGCAACCGGACGCACGCGGCTAACAGGCTTGGCATTTCTGTCCGCACGCTTCAGCGCAAACTTCGTCAATATGAGTTGGAGAAGCGAGCGAAGCCCTTCCCGACGGACGTTTTGACTGAAGCGTGACCCGCTGTCGCAGCTGCGACATGATGACCTGACGACGCACCGCCCTGAAAAGCGGTGCGTTTTTATTGGTTTCGCTACAAACCCTGAGCGACAAAGCGTCAGCAGGGCCAGCCGGGAGGTAGCGAAACGGAGCGGTAGAGGCCGTGGCACAGGCGTTGCGAACTAGCTAATCGCCCGGAGCGGGCTGGGGAATGCGTGTAAGAGTAAGTCAGAAGGAGAGTTACAATGTCAATCGGAATGGATCGTTTCGCATCTGAGGGCCAATTCCTAACCTACGATCCCTTTGCTAAGACGCCCGAGAAGGCGATGATCTTCCAAGTCCAGTGCAGGAGCTGTGGGTTTGAGCCTGAGGATGTGGTGGTGCCGCCGCGCTGCTGCCCGAAGTGCCACGGCGAGAGCTGGGAGCGCTACGCGAAGCCCGGCAGCATCCTCGTGAACGCTGACCGCTACTAAACCAGGAACCTATCATCAGAATCGAGCGCGACTCCGGATCCACCACGGGCCCGGAGTCTCGTCGTATACAGGAGCAGGCTTGTCGCAGCCCTTTCGCAAGCGCGTGGTGATCACGGGCATCGGTGTCGTCAGCCCCAATGGCATTGGCGCCGAGAATTATGCCGCGGCTTGCGCCCAGGGACGCAGCGGGATCAGCGCACCGGAAGGATTCGAGACGGCGGGGTTGAAAACATCCGCTGTAGCGCAGGTGCGGAACTTCGACCCGTCGGCGGCGATGGACCCTGTGGAGGTCCGGCGCGTGCCGCGCATGGTGCCGATGGCGATCCAGGCGAGTCGCGAGGCGCTTCAGTCGGCAGCGTTGGAGGTTCCACCGGACGACATTGAGCTTCAGCGAACGATCGGGGTGGCGCTGGGGACGGGCGGCGGCGGGATGGCGTTCGTCGAAGATCAGTACAAATCGTTCTTCATCGATCACAAGGCATCGCTGTTTTCCATCACCGCCGGAACGCATGGGAACCTATCCAGCGAGCTTTCGATCGCGCTGCGGCTGCGTGGGCCTTCGCACCTGCTGTCGACCGGGTGCGCGAGCAGTTCAGATGCGATTGCTTATGCGGCGATGTTGATCCGCTCAGGCATGGTTCCGGTGATGGTGGCGGGCGGCGCCGATGCGCCCATCTCGCAAGGGATCCTGCACGCGTTTGAGAAGATGCGGGTGGTTTCGACGCGGCGGTGGGATGAGCCAGCCAAAGCATCGCGACCGTTCACCGCGGATCGTGACGGGTTCGTGCTCGGCGAGGGATCGTGGATGTTCGTGCTGGAGGATTACGAGCACGCGATGGGGCGCGGGGCGCGGCCTCTGGCAGAGCTGGCGGGATACGGGTCAACGTGCGATGCGTATCACCGTGTGCAGATCGCGCCCGATGTGATTGAGCCGGTGCGCGCAATCGAGTTGGCGCTGGCGGATGCCGGGGTGGCGAAGGATGAAGTCGGGTATATCAACTTGCATGGCACCAGCACGCAGCTGAACGACCGGATGGAGACGATGGCGATCAAGCGGTGCTTCAGCACGCGTGCGCCCCGAATTTCGATGAGCTCCACCAAGTCAATGATCGGACATCCGCAGGGGGCATGCGGCGCGGCGGGGTTGGCGGCAACGGTGCTGGGGATGCAGGCGGGATTCGTTCATCCCACAATCAACCTGGAGAATCCGGATCCGGAATGCGATCTGGATTACACGCCGAATGTGGCGAGGCAGAAGCAGGTGGATGTGGCGCTGTGCAATTGCATTGCGTTTGGGAGCAAGAACAGCGCGCTGATCGTGAAGCGGGTTTGAGCAAAGCACTACCCTCGTCGCTGGTTCTTAAACCGCTTCTCACGGGGAGGCCTGGGGTGCGAACGGCGGCGTTCCTGATTCAGACCGGGTTGATCCTCCCCATCGCGATGTTTGCCTGCATCGTCGCGATCGTCAGTTTTGGACGCGAAGGAGCGAAGCTGCTTGATTTCTCGCGGCGTGAGGGGCCGGACTGCACCAGGTGATAAGTTTTCCAGCGTAAGGGGGCCCAGCTTGATGCGGGTGAGGTCGCGGACCTTGTGGCCGATCTTGGCGAGCATTCGGCGGACCTGACGGTTGCGGCCTTCGCGGATGGTGATCTCCATGACCGTCTTGTCGCGCAACCGCTTGACTACGTGGATGCGACTGCGGCCGGTCTTGAAGCCCTTACCGCTCTTAGGGTCGGCAAGCCAGACGCCGTTCTGGAGCTCCTCGACGGTGCTGCCTTCCACCCGGCCGTCGACGATCGCGCGGTAAGTCTTAGGCACACCGTAGCGCGGGTGCGTGAGTTGGTTGGTGAGCTCCCCATCGTTGGTGAGCAGAAGCAGACCCTTGGATTCAGAGTCCAGCCGCCCGACCGGATACACGCGCGTGCGCACCTGCGGTGGGAGGAGATCGATCGCCCGCACCTGCTCGCCCTGCGCGACGTTCGTTGAGTAGACGCCCTTCGGCTTATTCATCAGCAGATAAACGCGTTCCGTCGCCTGCCTGCTGGTGAGCTTCACCGGCTCATCGTCAACGACGATGCGATCCTTCTCCGGATCGACGAGCACGGGAAGCTGCATGACGATCTTGCCGTTCACTTCGATCCGGCCATCGAGAATCATCTGCTCGACGTTGCGGCGTGAAGCCACGCCGGCGTTGGCGAGAATTTTCTGAATGCGTTCTTTCATACGGCCCTCATTCCACCTGGCCCTTGGAAGGGAAAGTCACTTCCAACCATACGCAATCGGCGAGGGTTTTGATAATGGGATCTTCCATTCGAGCGGGAAGGAGCACGGTTTCGCCGCGCTTGAAGTGGACGGGTTCGGGGACGTTCTTCACCTTCACCTGCGCTTCGCCTTGGAGCATGATCCAGACGACGGGCTGGTCGTAAGGGACGGGCTCTTCCACGCCTTCAGTAAAGCGCACCTTTTCGATCTTAAAGAACTCACTGGTGACAAGCCGCGAGACGGTGGTAAAGAGGCCTGCCACGTGGCTGCGCTGCTGTTTCGGTTCGGGCTTGCCGGAGAAGTCGATGCAGCGGAGGGATTGTTCGATGTGCAGCGAGCGCGGCTTCCCGGTGGAAGGTTCGGTGCGATTGAAATCGTAGAGGCGGAAGGTGGTGTCGCTGGGCGTTTGCACTTCGGCAACCAGCATTCCCGCGCCCAGCGCGTGGACAGTGCCGCTGGGGAGGAAATGACACTGGCCGGGCTTGGCAGGGATGGAGAGAAGGTGCTGCTCGACGGTGTTGTCGCCTAGCGCGGCAGCGAGTGTTTCGCGCGTGGTGCCGGGCTTGATGCCCTTGTAGATCCGGGAGCCCGGCTCGGCGTCAATGACGTACCAGGCTTCGGTCTTGAGGTGGCACTCGGGGTGCGTGTTGGCGTAGTCGGCGTCAGGGTGCACCTGGACGGAAAGATCTTCACGGGCATCAAGGAACTTGATGAGGATGGGGAACTGCTTGTGAGGGCCGACGGGTGCAATGTCGCCAAGAAGGTCGGAGCCGTATTGCTGGACGAGCTGGTGGAGTGTCTTGCCGGCCAACGGGCCGTTGGCGACTTGAGCGCTGACCCAATCTTCGGACGACTCGACGACGCCTGGCGGGAAATCATAAAGCTCCCAGGATTCGCCGATTTCCTGGTCTGCCGGGAGATGTTTGCCCAGCACTGTTTCGATCTTGCGCCCGCCCCAGATCTTGGGGACGAAGCGCGGCTTGAACTTGAAAGGGTACAGTGACATCGCCGTCAATATAGGTGGAGACGTGGGAGGTGACTACCGCTGGGCAGGTGGTGCGTTTTGCGCTTCAGCCGCATGCACTGACACATGACATAAGAAGAAAATTCATTTTATTCTCATTAGACTTCCCCGTCGCCATATCCATCACAGACGGTCCGCACGCAAAGGGGGAGAGGGCGATCGCTTCAGCAACCCATGTGTGATCTAACCTCAGCAGTGTCCAAAAGATGCACTGTGGATGATGCGTGGATAAAGCAGGCGCGGGACAGGAACCTTCAGCGATTTCCTGCAACGGCGTCGCCGTGCGCGGGAAGTTCTGATGAGGCTTAGCCTTATGCTTTTTCATTGGGATTACAGGACGTTATGGGTTATCGTCTTGTAGCTGTTGGCACCGCGCGATCAGTGGGTGTTTTGTTCTCATTCCATGTTCATCTGTGCGCGGATTCTAAGCTGATGTCCCAGAGCCTGGAGGGGCTCGTTATGCAGTCACGCTCAAAGTCTCGGCGTTCCCGGTGTCTGTCTGTCCTGGTTTCGGCAATCTCCAGCGCGGTGGAGTCGCTCGAGCGGCGGCAGATGTTTGCTGCGCATATTGGAAGCACCGACTACGCAACAATCCAGCAGGCGGTGGATTCCGCGAGCGTGGGGGCGACCATCACCGTCGATCCCGGCACCTACAACGAGCAAGTCGTTGTCGGCAAGAGCGTGATTATCAAGGGCGCGATGGCGGGCGTCGATGCGCGCAGCAATGCGCGGTCGGCGGGTGCGGGTGAGTCGGTGATCCAGGGAATCATTGCGCCTGACGGGACGCGCACTTACTCGTTCAAGATCGTGGCCAACGACGTCACGTTGGATGGCTTCACTGTCCAGGGGCAAAACAGCCAGAGCAACTCGACGGCGGCCGGCATTGTGATCAACCCGAACATCGCGGGCACGAAGATCCTGAACAACGTCGTCAAGAACAACGTCACGGGGATGTACCTGGCGAACAACAGCTCGACGAAGGCCGCGCTAATCCAGCACAACGTGTTCCTGGCGAACAACAACGCCGGGCCGAATGTCGGGCGGGCGATCTATACAGATGGCGGAGTATCTGGCGGGCTGCTTCAGAACGTGATCATCGACGGGAACTTCTTCAACCAGAACCTGGGGACGCCGGACTTTGAGGCGCAGCCGGCGATTGGTCTTGAGTCGTACACGACCGCTTCGCAGAAGAATATTCAGATCACGAACAATGTGTTCGAGAAGAACGGAAAAGCGGTTCTCTCGATCAACGTGAACGGGATGACCTTCAGCGGGAATCTGGTGGGGAACCACTACGATACGCCGAGCGCGGCGCTGCGTTTTGAGGGCGGCGACAGCAACATCACCGTCACGAACAACAGCTTCTACGCCAGCGGGGCGCGTGCAATCCGCATCGATCAGAAGGCGGTTTCGCAGGACAACTTCAACATTGTTATCCAGAACAACAACATCTACAAGAATGGGCTGGAGTACGATGCGGCTTTCACTGGGCTGATGACGAACACGCTTCAGTACCAGGGGAGCCTGACGGCGACGAACAACTACTGGGGTGCTTCGAATGGTCCGAGCGGATTGGGGAGCGGATCCGGCGACGCGATCTTGAATAACGGGATCACGATTGTTTATCAGCCGTACGCGACGAGCTACGTGATCAACCCGCAGGTGGCGTGGAATGGGCTGCCTTCGAGCGTGACCGGGAAGATTGAAGCGGAGAACTTCGATCACGGGCTGGAAGGCGTTTCGTATCATGACGTGAGCAGCGGCAACAGTGCGGGGCAGTACCGTCCGAACCAGGACGCCGACATCTCGTCGACAACTGACAGCGGCGGCGGGTACCACCTATCGAGCGTGCGCGCTGGAGAGTGGACCGAATATACGGTGAACGTGGGGAGCGGCGGGACGTACACGGGGCAGTTCCGGGTGGCAAACTCCGGCAGCGGCGGTGTGTTTCATGTCGAGGTGGATGGGACCAACGTGACCGGCGCGGTCAGTGTGCCCAACACGGGCGGGACTTCGACGTGGCAGACGCTGAGCAAGACGGGGATCAACCTCCCGTCGGGGCAGCACATCATCCGGATTGTTTACGACACGGCCGCTTCGAGCGGAATCGTGGCGAACTTCAACTGGTTCCAGTTCAACCTGACCAGCGGCAGCACGACGCCAAGTGCGCCCAGCAACGTGGTGGCAACGGCGAGCAGCTCGACCAGCGTTGCGCTGACCTGGCAGGATAACTCCACCAGCGAGAGCGGTTTCATCCTCGAGCGCATGACCGGCACGACGAACGTATGGAACTCGATCACGACGACTGCTGCGAACGTCACGTCCTATACGGACAACACCGTGGTGGCGGGAACGACGTACACGTACCGCGTGCGGGCCACAAGCTCGAGCGGGAGCTCGGCGAACGCGACGAGCAACGCGGTGACGACCCCCTCAGGTTCGAGCAACGTGACTTATCTGAGTGATCTCACGTGGGCGTCGGCAACGAACGGATGGGGCCCGGTCGAGAAGGACATGGCCAACGGCGGTCAGGCCGCCGGCGATGGCAAGGTCACCACGATCAACGGCGTGACGTACAGCAAGGGGCTGGGCGTGCACGCGGATAGTGAGATCGTCTACAACTTGGGCGGGCAGTACTCGAACTTCCTTTCGGACGTGGGTGTTGATGACGAAACCGGCGCTGCGGCGGGCTTGGTCTTCCGCGTCTACGCGGACAATGTGAAGGTGTATGACAGCGGCGGGATGAGCCAGGTGGATGCGGCGAAGACGATCAGCCTTTCCGTCGCCGGGGTGCAGCAGCTTCGGCTGGTGGTCAACGACATCGATGGCGATTATTCGTACGACCATGGCGATTGGGCGGGCGCTCGTTTGACCAAGAGCACCAGCACGGCTCCAGCGGCGCCGACAGGTTTGACGGCGACGGCGGCGTCTTCAACGCAGATCAACCTGTCGTGGAACGACGTGACGGGTGAGACGGGCTACAAAGTTCTGCGGTCAACGGACAACACCAACTTCGCGCAGATCGGCGCGACGCTGGCAGCGAATACCACAACCTACAGCGATACGACGGTGAGCGGGTCGACCGTTTATTACTACAAGGTGGTGGCGACGAGCACCGGCGGCGATTCCGCGCCGTCGAGCGTGGCGAGTGCTTCGCCCCTTCAGCCTCCGGCAGCGCCGACAAACCTGACGGCGACGCCGTTCTCGGCGACTCAGATCAACTTGAGCTGGACGGACGTAACCGGAGAGACCGGCTATAAGGTGATGCGGTCGTCGGATAACGTGAACTTCAGCCAGGTAGGGGCGACGCTGGCGGCGAATGCTACGGCGTACAGCGACACGAGCGTTTCAGGCTCGACGGTTTACTACTACAAGGTGATCGCGACGAGCACGAATGGAGATTCGCAGCCTTCGAACGTCGCCAGCAGCACGCCGCTGGTGCCGCCGGCTGCGCCTACGAACGTGACGGTGACGCCGGTCTCGGGAACGCAGATCAACCTTTCATGGAACGATGTTGCTGGCGAAACCGGGTTTAAGGTGCTGCGATCGACGGACAATGTGAACTTCAGCCAGATCGGCAGCACGCTGGCGCAGAATGTGACGACGTACAGCGATACGGCGGTGTCGGGAACGACGACGTATTACTACCAGGTGGTGGCGACGAACGCGGCGGGTGATTCGCAGCCTTCGGCGACGGTGAGCAGCCAGCCGCTGCAACCGCCTGCCGCTCCGGGCAACCTGGCGGCGACACCCGTGAGCGGCACGCAGATCAATCTCTCCTGGTCAGACGTCGCGGGTGAGAGCGGATTCAAGGTGCTGCGGTCGACGGACAATGTGAACTTCGCGCAGATCGGTGCGACGCTCGCTGCAAACACGCTAACGTACAGCGACACCACGGTATCCGGCGCGACGACGTACTATTACCAGGTTGTGGCGGTCAACTCGGTGGGCGATTCGCAGCCTTCGACTACGGTGAGCGCGCAGCCTGTGCAGCCTCCGGCTGCGCCGAGCAGCCTGGCCGCCAATGCCATGACCTCCAGCCAGGTGAACTTGAGCTGGCAGGACGTTGTGGGTGAGACGGGTTACAAGATTGAACGGTCAACCGACAACATCAACTTCACCCAGATCGGCACCGCCGCGGTGAATGCGACCACCTACAGCGACACGACGGTGAGCGGAGGGATCCAGTACTACTACAGGATTCGCGCCACCAACAGCGGCGGGGATTCAGCATACTCCAACACCGCAAGCGCGAGCACACCGGTGACGCCAACGGCGCCGGCAGCGCCTTCGAACCTGACTGCAACGGCTGCATCTCCCACGCAGATCAACCTCTCATGGAAAGATAACTCCGGCAATGAGACTGGCTTCAAGATTGAGCGATCGCTCAAGGCGAATACCGGCTGGAGCTTGATCGGGACCGTCAGCGCCAACGTTACGACCTACAGTGACACCAACAGCCTGAACCCAGGAACGACGTATTACTATCGCGTGAGGGCGACGAACGTCGTTGGGGATTCCGCTAACTCCAACACCGCCAGCGCAGCGACTCCCACAGCGCCGGCGCCCACGACGCAAACCCTGATCTCGACGGGAAGCGTCTGGAAGTACCTGGACAATGGATCGGATCAGGGAACCGGCTGGCGCGCGACCAGCTTTGACGATTCGACGTGGAAGAGCGGCGCCGCACAATTGGGCTACGGCGATGGCGATGAAGCCACCGTGGTTTCGTATGGTTCCAACTCCAACCTGAAGTACGTGACGACGTACTTCCGCAAGAGCTTTGCGATTACGGATCCGACAAAGGTGACCGCACTGGCGCTGCGGCTGATGCGCGACGACGGCGCGGTGGTTTATCTCAACGGCACTGAGGTTTATCGCAACAACATGCCCACGGGTACCATCGGCTACATGACGTTCGCGTCCACTGCGGTGGAAGAGAGCACGTACTACTCCGCGAACATCAGCCCGTCGCTGCTGGTTGCGGGAGCGAACGTGATCACCGTTGAAATCCACCAATCCGATCGGACCAGCAGCGATATCAGCTTCGATCTGGAGTTGAAGGCGACGTTGGCTGCGGGAGCGACGACGGCGGCGACCACGCAACCGGTGACGATGCAGGAAGCCTTGTCGACAAGCACGCTGTCGACCGACACAACCGACAAGCAGACGGTGCTGGCGTAATCGCAGCGAGAATCAAAGTTTGCTGAATCAAGCCCCGGATATAGCTCCGGGGCTTTTTCCATTAAGCTTGCACTCTATGCAGTTGCCTTATCTCACCCGCCATTTTGCGGGCATCGGTGGGTCGATCAAGCAGCAGGCGGAAGATTTCTTCGTGCAGGAAATCCCCGCTTACGAAGCGTCCGGCGAGGGGGAGCATACTTATGCCGAGATCCAGAAGATCAACCTGACGACGATGGATGCGGTGAATCAAATCGCCGGGGCGCTGGGGGTTTCGCCGCGGGATATCGGCTACGCGGGATTGAAGGATGCGCGGGCGCTGACCCGGCAGGTGATCTCGATCTTCGGCACGACGCCAGAGGCGGTGATGAACCTGCACGTGCCGAACATCACGGTGCAGTGGGCCGCGCGACATGGCAACAAGCTGCGGCTGGGGCATCTGTCTGGCAATCGCTTCGCGATCAAGATCCGCGATGTCACGCCGACAGATGTGATCAAGCTTCGGCCGGTGATCGACGTGCTGGAGAAACGGGGCATGCCGAACTACTTCGGCGAGCAGCGCTTCGGCCGCCGCGGTGATAATCACATGCTCGGAGCGGCACTGGTTCGAAATGACGATGCCGCCCTGCTGAAGCATCTCCTCGGATCGCCCGATCCGTCGCTGGATGACATGGATGGCATGCGGGCGCGGGCCGCGTTTGACAGTGAAAACTACGAGCTGGCGATGCGGCTCTTCCCCCGGCGCAGCGGCATGGAGCGGCGCGTTCTGGCGCGATTCATCAAGACACAAAACGCGGCGGCGGCGGTGAAGACGGTGGATGAGCGCCTGCGCCGGCTCTGGGTGTCGGCGCTTCAGTCGCATATGTTCAACGAAGTGCTGGCGCGGCGAATTGACACCATCGACAAGCTCTTCGACGGTGACATCGCCTGCAAGGAAAGCGGCGCCTGCTTCCCGGTCGAGTTGGCGGCGGTGGAGCAGCCGCGCTGCGATGCGTTCGAGATCTCCCCTACCGGGCCGCTGGTTGGCTATCGCATGCGCTTCCCTGAGAAAGAGCCGCTGGCGATCGAGCAAACGGCGCTGGCGGCGATGGAGCTCAAGCCGGAGAATTTTCGCTCGGAGGGTCGCCACAAGGTGAAAGGCGCGCGGCGGGCGCTGCGGGTGCGGCCCAAAGATATTCAACTCGAGGGGGGCGTTGACGCGCACGGCGCGTACATCACTGTCGCCTTTACCCTCCCCGCGGGATCATACGCCACCATGTTCCTGCGCGAGCTGATGAAGACGGATTCGGCCGAGCCTACTGCCGCTGGACCGGCGTAGGCTGCTGCGCGATTTCTTGAGGTGGAATCGCGGTCGGTTGTTTCCAATCGTGAAACACGAAGAAGACAGCGAGCAGGATCAGCGAGAACCCCACGAAGTGGTTCCAGTGCAACTTGTCCTTCAGTACGAAGGTGGTGAAGACGCCGAACACCACCAGCGTGATCACTTCCTGAATCACCTTGAGCTGGGGCGCGGTGAACTTGCTCCACGTATATCCATAACGGTTCGCGGGGACCATGAAGCAGTATTCGACGAATGCGATTGACCAGCTCACCAGCACCGTCTTCCAAAGCGGGTACTTCGTGTTGGTAAGGTGCCCGTACCACGCGATGGTCATGAACACGTTCGAGATTGTCAGCAACAGAATCGTCAACATCTTGTCGTCCTAAACCATCGCGAGGCCTGTGCGTCTTATCGGCTGCTTTCGGCGGCAGACTTCCAAATCTGCCCGTAGATTCGTTCGAGTTCCGTAGCCATGCGCTTACCGTCCAAGAGACCAGAAGAATTCCAGCGATCGCGCATCGTCGCCCGCAGATCCTGGAGCCTTTGCACGTCCCCGGCGAGTGCCACGGCCGTCTCCACATACTGCTCCGGTGACTCGGCGACCAGTTCCGGCAGGCCAATGCCCTGCATCACGCTCAGCCCCATGCGCGATGAGTGCGTCTGGCCCACAAGCGTGACCACCGGCACGCCCATCCAAAGCTGATGACACGTGGTGGTGTGGCCGTTGAAGGGAAAGGTGTCGAGGCCGATGTCGATCTGGCTCATGAGTTCCATGTAGGCGAGGAACTCGACCCATCCCTGCGTTTCAATGCGCTCGCCGTCGATGCCCTGGTGGATGAAAAACTCTTTCGTCGCCCGGGCGAGCTCCATGTCGCGCAGGCTGTTGGCTTTGAGGATCAGGCGCGAATTGGGGATGCGCCGCAGAATCTCTGCCCAGCGCTCCATCATCATCGGCCGGACCTTCACCCAGTTCGTCAGCACGCCAAACGTGACGAAGCCTTTGCTTACCACCGGCGGCGGCGCGATGGGGATGCCCAGGTCCGGCCCGAAATAGCAGAAGAAGCTGCCGCTGACGCGCGCCAGCTTCTCGACGTAGTAGCGATCCGCCCCCTCCGGAGCGATATGGGAATCCGTGATCAGATAATCCACCTGCGACATGCCGGTGGTGTTCGGATAACCCAGGTAACTGACTTGAACCGGCGCCGCCCGGCGCGCCAGCACCAGCAGCCGGTTCTGGTCGGTGTGACCGCCCAGTTCGACCAGGACGTCGATGCCATCCTGCCGGATGAGGTGCGCGACCTGATCGTCGCTGAGGCGGACGATGTCGCGCCACTGGTCGACACGACCGCGCATGCGCTGGGTCATGGCGTCGGGCCGGGTGACGTTGGCGTAGCAAGTGATGGAAAAACGGGAGCGATCGTGGCTCTCCAAAACCCTTGCTAGGAAAAATGCCACCGAGTGGCTGCGGAAGTCGGCGGAGAGATATCCGATGCGCAACCGGTCCCCCGCGGGGCGCTGGCGCAAGGGTGGCCTAGCGGCACCGAATACATCTGCCTGCTGTAGGCCGTACCTCTGGTGCTCCTGCAACTGCGCCTCGCGGCTGAATGCCTCGTGAGAGTTGGTCGAGAGGAGAATGTTGCTGTGCACCTGGTAATAGCGTGGCTCCAGCGCCAGGGCCTTGCGAAGCGAGACAAGCGCTTCGTCGATCTTCCCCTGCGCCAGAAGAACCAGTCCGTAGTTATTGTGGGTGGGAAAGTATTTAGGATCCTGCCGAAGCGCGGCCTCGAAGTGGTGTGCCGCTTCTGAAAGACGGCCTTGGGCCTGGAAGATATTGCCGAGATTGTTGTGCGCCTGAGTGGTTTGGGGGCGCAGACGCAGCGCCTGTTCATATGCGGCGATGGCTTGCCCGTTCCTTCCAGCCGTCGCGTGGATCAGGCCGAGGTTGTAGTGCAACTCCCACCGATGTGGATCGAGTGCGACCGCTTTTTGGAGCCACTGTACGCCCTCGTCCAGCCGCCCGCGCGCGAGCGCGACCCCGGCGAGAAAATCCATCGCCTTGGGGTTGCGGGGCTGGCGCGTGAGGACCGCGAGCGCTGCCGATTCTGCAGCAGCCACGCGACCTGCCGCCAGGTCACGCCCCGCCTGCACAAGCAGTTGTTCATCCGCCGACATCGCTCAGTTCACCCCGGGTGCGGCCCATTTGAACAGGAGCGTGTCCTCAAAGCCCTTTGCATTTGACGTCCAATCCGGCGCCGCTTTTCCCTTAAGCACGAAGTCCGCGAAGTCCAGCAGCGCATCCCAGTCCTCCTTCTGATGCGCATGCTCCCCCTCCCGCACGTGCATTGCGATCTTGCGCTCCTGGCCGAAGAACTGAAACACTTCTCTCGCTCCTCGATAATTCTGATATGTGCCGTGGGGATTGGTGTACTGGTCGCTCATCGCTTCCGTCACCAGCAGCGCCCGCGGAGCGCACAGCGCCATTACGCAATGCTGATCAAACGGCAGCTTCTCCTCCTGCCCGGCGAACTGTTTGAACTCAGGGGTGAACCAGCGCGGGAAATTCTTGGTGATTCGCGCTATTCCTTCGGTCTGCTTGCCGTGCACGCGGAAGCAATCCCCGCCGCCGGTGCCGGAGGCGTTGGGCGCTGTCAAAGCGATTCGCTCATCCATCGCGCCCGCGAGCAGCGTCGCCTTTCCACCGCGCGAGTGACCCGTGATCGCGATCTTGTTGTTATCTACAGAATCCAGCGTCACCAGGACGTCAACGCACCGATGGAACCCCCACGCCCAAGCCGCCAGCGCGCCGAATTTGCGATCAGGATACACCCCGTGCAGCAGTGCCGTCTCACTGCCAAGATCGGGCGAGAGCTCCAGGCGGTTGAAGTTCGCAAGTGCATAACCGCGATCCAGCACTTGCTTCGCGATCTCCTCCTTGACGTCACCCCAGCACCAATCCCCGCGCAGAATCACCGGGAAGGGCCCCTTTCCCTCCGGAAGCAGCAGGTCCATGACGAAGGAGATCTTGTGGTCCGGGCCGCAGTAGATCTTGTACTGAAAATGACGCTTCTTTTCATTCGACAGCAACAGCACCGCCGTCGTGTTTCCAGGCGCTGGCGGCATCTGCCCGTATTCCAGCTTTAAAATCTGCTCGCGCAGCTCCTCGCGCCGGCGAGGCCAATCCTCCTGGTTCGCAACGCGGCT
Organism: Tepidisphaeraceae bacterium; assembly: GCA_036387255.1. Lineage (GTDB taxonomy): Bacteria > Planctomycetota > Phycisphaerae > Tepidisphaerales > Tepidisphaeraceae > DASVUC01. Next base: position 39,890 of record DASVUC010000249.1, read on the forward strand.
GCCGTCCACAAACAAGAAGGGATCCGGCAATTCCACCTGCGCCTGAATTTCGCCAGCCATCGTGATCATCATCAGCATCACCGCCAGGATTTTCATGGTGGGTCCTTGGGGTTTG
>DASVUC010000250.1:0-20838 GCA_036387255.1 Tepidisphaeraceae bacterium
CCACTGCCCGTCCCCGGCAGCAGCGAAACCGTATTAGCAAACTCGTTGGCGGTAATAATGTCGAGCTTCCCGTCGCTGTTGAAGTCCGCGAACGCGAGCGACTGCGGCCCGTTGCCGACCGTGTAGTTGGTCGCGGCGGCAAAGGTGCCGTCACCTGTGTTGAGGATAATCGAGACTTTGTTGGCGGTGGAATTCGCCGTGACGATGTCCGGCCTGCCATCGCCATTAACGTCCTTCGACGCGACAAACGTTGGTCCGGTCGCCGTGTTCACCTGCTGCGCCGTGTAGACCACGCTAAAGAGCTGACGCCGCTCCAGCGAATCGAACAGACAGGCGCTAAGCCGGCGGGGTGAACTGGGTTTCTGGAGAGAGTTGCCGGCCATACGTGCTATACGACCGGGTGCACGGTTCGGTTTCCCGGCAGGGTCAGCAGCAAAGACACTATAGCACGAGATCCCGGGCGGGCGTTTCCAAATCAAAGCGTTTCTCCCGCGGAAGCGATGTCGCAATGAACGAATTGCCCAGGTTCGCATCGATCGCCTGGTAATCATCCGGCGTGACGATGCCGTTGAAATCGAAATCGCCCATGGTCCAGCCGATGCCTGGGGGCACATTCACACCCAAATTGGAATCGATCGCGAGGTAGTCATCCGGGGTAACCATGCCGTTTAAATCGACATCGCCGGCAAAAGTGAATTTGCCGCAGACTGCGACCGGCGAAACCGTAGTGCCGCTGCCGAAGGGGAAGTCGGTCGCACCGACCAGTCCGTTGTCGATCAGCGCGAGCAAAGGCGTCCCCACCGTCGTCTGCCCGACCGTCGAAATAATGCCGGTCTTGGTCGCGTTCGCCTCAGTGGAATATCCCAGGAACACCAGCGCCTGAATCGTTGCGAAATCGCCATTGTTGACAACCAGGTCATTGTCGTTCAGATCCAGCGTACCCGTTGATGCGACGCTCAGCGTGTCCAGCTGGAGCATGTGGTTCATGCCTTCGGAGATGTTCACCCGGCTGCCAGCGCCGATGGTCAGCCCGCTGAACTTCTGCCGCGCCGTGAGGTTCAGCGTCGCGCCCGATGAGAGCTCGATCTTGTCGGCTGAAGCGCCAACGTCGCCGGCAAGGGCGTGCGTCCCGCCGATGAACTTCCATGTGTCCACCCCCGCGCCGCCGGTGAAGGTAACCGGACATGTAATCGCGCCGCCCGTGGAATCCTTCGTGAGCAGATCGTCGCCTTCACCCAGATCAAAGCTGAGCGACGTGGGGAAGCCGGTAGGCGCGGTGTAGGTAACCACATCGTTGACGAGGATCTCGAGCCGCGGCGCTGCAACGTTCGGAAGACTCAGGCTGATGTTGTCGAAGCTGGCAGTCTGATTCGCCCCACTGGAGTAAGTCCACAGCGCGCCGGAGTGGGTGAGCGTGGAATTGGTGAACGTGCTGTCGGTGACGGTGCTCCCGGACTGCGCCAGCGTGCCGCTCTTGGGATCGGTGAACGCAGTCGTACCGTCGTCCCGCGTGAACAGCGACCATTGATCGGTCGCCGGGTTGTACGTGACTTTAATGCTGAAGTAGTGGTTGGACACGTCCTGCGCCGCGCTGGAAGTCAGGTCCGTCACCGTACCCGCCAACCCGCCGGTGAACTTCACCAGCCGGATCGGATCCGGGGAGCTGTTGTTGCCCATCACGATCGCATAGCCGTTGCCCGCGCCGCTTCCGCTGAAGACGTTATTGCTCGCGCCCAGGATGTAAGCGGCCCCGTAGTTGGTGGATGCAAACCCGCTGGGATTGGTCCGCGCCTGGCGCATGTTCAGCGACCAGGTGAGCATTCCCGTGTTCTGATGCAGTTGGCGGTTGAACCCGGCATAAGCGCTCGTTGGCGTAGTGACAAAGACCGTACCGGCAACATTGGCTGCCGTGCCCGCGTCGTTGGTGAGCGTCAGCACATCGCTGTTCGTGATGCTCGCCCCACCGTCGCCCGCGGTGACGGTGGGCGTGTACACCGTGCTGCCGCCGTTGAGCGCGGCGCGGTTGAAGTTGTCGGCATACGCGATGCCGGATGCCAGGGACGTGCCGATACGTACGCGGTAATCGTCAGCGCCGCTCGTGCCGGTGAAGACCGTGGGGAAGTTGAGGAACGTCGCGGATGACGTCCCGCCCGCGCTTACCGTCAGATCCATCAGCCCTGTCGTCGGCGAGGTCGGGATGAAGCCCCAGATCGCTTCGCGCACGTGATACGCGCCCGGGGTGACGGTGGAGAACGAAAAATCGCCATTGGCGCCGGTGATAACGCTCGGCTCATCGCCATCGAGCGCGCCGCTGTTGTTGTTGTCGAGGAAAACCGTCACCCCAGTCATCCCCACCGGCGACGCATCGGGCAGCCCATCCGCGTTGCGATCCTCGTACACGTTCCCGGCGATGGTGCCGGTGGTCGCACCCGGCGGCGCGATCTGAAAATTTGCGTTGGAGAGGTCGAAGAAGATGTTGCCCACCGCTTCCACCTTCACCCGCGCGCTGCTGGTCGTCACGTTGGCGGGAACGGTGATTGCCTGCGAACCATCGTTGGCCGTGCCCGCGGCTAGCGTGATCGGAAACGTGTTGCCGCCGTCGGTGGAGAGCAGGATGTTTACGTTCGCGGTGTTGATGCCGCTCCCGGTGGTTCCCGCGACATTCCACGACACGGTTTGCGAAGTACCTGCAATCCAACCCGTCGCCGCGGTATTCGGGCTTGTCACCGCAAAGGCGCTGCCCGTGTTGACCACCGCCAGCGTCACGTCGCTCGTCGAGACTCCCCCGCCGCCCGGCTTATTGTCGCGCGCAATCACGCGCCACTTGAAGCTGGCACGGTTCACTGCCGGCAGCTTCTCGCCGGGCGCGAGCGTGTTGCTCAGCAGATTCGACAGCCGCGGAACAATCCGGCTCGAGCTCGTGCTCGGCGTCCAGTCGCGAAGGATCGGGCTGGTCCCGTTGTCGGGATCCGTCAAATAGGTCGCGGCCCCCAGGTCACGCTCCTGCCATTCATACGTCAGCGTGTCGCCATTCGGATCGCTCCCGGTGGCAGTGAGAATGAAGGGCGTGCTGGCGGGAATGTTGTAAGCAGATCCCGCGCTCACCGTTGGGGCCGAATTCCCCGTGGCGGTGGTGGTGCCAACGTTGGCGATCGTCCCCGTGGTGATGTAGCTGCGAATCTCGTCGATGCTCGCGGAGTGGAAATACGGATCGCTGTGCGCCTGAAGATCTTCCGATCCTTCGATGCCCGCGTACGCCATGATCGTCGATCCGCTGCCGGGTTCATACGCGGTGGGGCCATTGCGGTTGCCGGTGTCGTTGGCGGTGTTGAAGGTGTGATCCGCCCCGAACTGGTGCCCCATCTCGTGCGCAACGTAATCGATCCAGTAAGAGTCGCCGGTCGGGCTCGGGTTTCCGGTTTCACCCTGCGCCTTGGTTCCGGTCTTACCCACAACACCCAGCGCCGCCAGCCCGCCGCCACCCGTGGTGAACACGTGTCCGATGTCGTAGTTGGCGCTGCCGATCACCTTGTCGATGTTTGTCTGATTCTGATTGAGCAGCGAGTTGGCGTTGGTGTTCGTATACGGATCGGTGTTCTTGTTCGTGTAAACGAGCGAGCTGTTGTTCGCGACGAGAACCAGGCGGATATCCAGCTCCGTCTCGTACACGCCGGTGACGCGGTTCATCGCCGTAACGATCGCGGCCTGCCCGGCGGCCACTGTCCCGCCCTGAAAGGTCGTGTATTCACCGTCGGCGGCAACCGCCGCGCGATACGTCTTGAGCTGCGTCCCGTAAGAGATCGCCAGCGGGGTCGACCCCACCGTCAGCGAATCGGCAAAGATTCCGTCCAGCGCCGCTTCCTGCTGCGTCGAGAGCTTCGCGCCCGTCTCGACGATGTCGCACCTCCACGGGTTGGTCGGCTTGTCGACGTCGCGCTTGTAATAGCTCGTGTACGCGCCGGCGGCATCGTTGAGGTAATACGGGTCGATGTAATACGAACCTCGGACGGAAAGCACCTGGGCGTGAAAACCCAGCGGCGTGTAATCAAGTCGCACGCTCGCGGTCGGATCGTCCACCCCCACGCCGCGATACGTTTTGATGTCCGGGAACTGTGCCGCCAGCCCCGCCTCCATCACCGGCGCTTCAACCACCTTGAACCGCGTGATTGATCCATCCGGCATCGGAAGCGGCAGCACCACCGCGCTCGCCTCGGCGCCTTTGGCGGATTCCAGCGGCGCACCCGCCAGCTTCTTCTTCAATCCTGGCGCATCGAGATGGAACGGTGCAACCGCCTTCGCATGCACGGCGGCCGCAGCGCCCATCGGCGACGCACCAATCGCATTCAGCAGCCGGTAGACCGCTCCAGCTTTCGCGCTGCTCGCCTTCCCGCTGGTCAGGTTCAACTGATGCAGCACCGGCGACGCGCTCATCAGCTTTCGCGGCTCAAGCACCTCCGCCACCGCCGCGCGCAGCCGCTCCCCGCGCTCGGTGCGGGCAGAAGGCGCATGGGAATTCCGTTGCCCCTGACGTCGCTGATTAAGCATTGATGAACTCGCGTGAAACGGAGAAGCGTGCCCTACTCATCTGCGGTGGTGCGCCGCACATGAACGCCAGCAGGATAAACGGCCAAAACGCAAATTCAAGAAAATACTGCGCGCGCCACGCAACCGCGTTCCCCCGCTCGTTGCGAGCCGCGCAATTTTGCTCAGCTCAAACGATAAACCTTGCCCCGCCTACGCGAGAACCTTTTCCCCTTTAACCCGTTCAATGCTCGCACCGACGGCCGCCAGCTTCTGCTCGATCTTCTCATAGCCCCGGTCAATGTGATAGACGCGGTCGATTCGGGTCGTGCCCTTGGCTGCCATCCCGGCGAGCACAAGCGCGGCAGACGCCCGGAGATCCGATGCCATCACCACCGCCCCCTGAAGCTGCTTCACGCCCCCGATGACGGCGGTCGGCCCTTCCTTATGAATGCGCGCCCCCATGCGATTCAGCTCACCCACATGCAGGAACCGGTCCGGGAAGATGCGTTCGGTGATTACCGACATCCCGTCGGCGATTGTCAGCAGCGCCATGAGCTGCGCCTGCACATCAGTGGGAAAGTGCGGGTAAGGCTGCGTCGTCATCTCGACGGGCGCCAGACGCTCGGGCGCCTTGACGAAAATCGTGCCATTCTGCCGCCGGAACTGCACGCCACACTCTTCCAGCCGGTCAACCACCGACAACAGGTGATCCATGTTGCAGTGCTTCAGCTCCAATTCACCGCCCGTAATCGCCGCCGCGACCATGAAGGTGCCGCACTCGATCCGATCGGGGATGACCCGATGTTCTGTGCCGTGAAGCTTCTCAACACCTTCGATGCGAATCTCCGGCGTGCCGTGGCCCTTGATGCGCGCGCCCATCTTGTTGAGCAGCTCCGCACAGTCCCAAACCTCCGGCTCACACGCCGCGCCGACCAGAACCGTCTCCCCCTCCGCCAGCGTCGCCGCCGACATCACATTGATCGTCCCCAGCACCGTCGGACCATGCGCTCCGCCCAGGTAAATCCGATTGCCCTTGAGTCGTCCCTTCACCGTCCCGATGACGTTGCCGTTCTCTCGCACGAACGTCGCCCCAAGCTTCTCAAGCCCGCGCACGTGCAAATCGATCGGACGATCGCCGATGTTGCAACCACCGGGGATCGAAACAATCGCCTTCCCGCGCTTTGCCAGTAGCGGCCCGAGCACGCAGATGCTGGCGCGCATCGTCTTGACGATCTCATAGCCCGCTTCGCAGTTGGTTTCCTTCTCAACCGTAATATCCAGCGGCCCATTCAGCTGCGGCCCATCGCCGACGCTCTTCTCCGTCGGGTCATGTCGGAAGACGTGGCAACCCAGCTGCCCAAGCAGCTTGACCATCGAATCGATATCGCTCAGTCGAGGCACCGCGCGCAGCGTGCTCTTGCCTTCGGCGAGCAGGCACGCCGCCATGATCGGAAGCGCGGAATTCTTGCTGCCGGAAATTTCGACTTTACCTTTGAGACGCGTGCCCCCACGGATGATGAAATGATCCATATGCCCATCCTTGGCTCAAGTGCCTGAAGTGCCCGGCGAACGACTCACCCACCGGCGACCATCGGCTGTATCGGCCAGTCCTTTGGCCAACAATCAATCAATACTGTTACCCGACAACTTGCCCGGTTATCGGGATCGCCATCGTGACTTGTGCGCGCGGAATTGCAAGCGCGATGAGCAGCCGAATCAACTCTTATCTCATCAGTGAAACGCGCATTAATTGCGTCGGCGCCGCGCGATCAGAATGCATGCCGCCCCCAGCAACGTCGCGACCGACGCCGGCTCAGGAACTGCCGCCGCGCCCTGCGCCGCAAGCCCCGATGCCGTCAGGGGATTGTTCTCTCCAAGCCCCAGGTTCGAGTCGATCGCGATGTAATCATCCGGCGTAATCGCGCCATCAAAGGTCCAATCCCCAGCCAGCCAGTTCATCCCCCCAGTGGTGCTGACGGTCTGACCGAGATTTGAATCCACAGCCCCGTAATCATCCGGCGTCACCATGCCATTCAAGTCGGCATCGCCGAGGTATGTGAACCTTCCAAGAAACGCAGTAGAGCCGACGGTCGTCGAGCTTCCGAATGGCCATGTGTCGGTATGGAGCAGCGCGTTGTCGAACACCGCCAGGATTGGATGTCCAGGCGCGGTTTGTCCAGCGCTGGAGATGATCCCGGTGGCCGCGGTGTCAACCGAGTCCCGATAACCGTTGAACACCGCATCGCTGATCGTTTGGTAATCGCCGCTCGCAAGGATCAAGTCATTATCCCTCAGATCCAGCGCGCCGTTGAGGCCCACGCTCAGCGTCGCAAGGTTCAGCAGACCTCCGGTCGCCCGAATATCCATCTTCCCGTTGATCTGCAACCGCGCCCCCGCGCCCAGGCTGGCGGCAGAAAGCGACGCGCCGGCGTCGACCACTGTCTGCCCCGCGCCCGTCAACGTCCCAACCCGCTTGCTGCCGGCCGTAATGCGGAACGTGGCATTCTGATTGTTAACGATGTTCAGCGAGGTACTGCCGCCGGTGAACGGGTCGATGGCGCCGCCCGCATTGACCGCCGCCCCGCTGTCGATCTGAAGGGTCGATCCCCCAAACACCGAGACGCTGCCGCCCGTGCGGTTGATTGAAAGAGCGCCACCCGTTGTCAGGCTCCCCGCGCTGACGACCACCGTCCCGGCCCAGTTCAGCCCCGACACGTTGTTTAAGCTGCTCGCTGCTCCAGCGACGAAGTTGATGTTCCGCGCGACCGACGGATTCGTCGGATCGTAAACCAGAATCCGCGACGTCGCCGACGTCAGGTTCGAAAACGTCCCGCCGAAATTCCCGTCCACGCCTGTCGCCGCCAGGTCGCCCCCGGCCATGACGATCGACGCGCGAAAGAAGTTGGGCGTGGTCGAGACATTCGCAGGTTGCGGCGCATTCACCCCCGCCAGGAGCGTGCCGCCCGGGTTGATGGTAACGCTAACCGCCTGTTTCGCATCCCCGTTCTTAAAGCCGAGCGCATTAAGCGCCTCGCCCCCGGAGTTGGGGCCGCCCAATTGGAGGTAGCCGCCGTTCACGCTCCAGTTGCCGGAATAGGTCCCACTCGATGCCAGCCCGCCCGATTGCAACAGCACCTTGCCCGGGCCGGCGACGTTGATCGTGGCGAAGGAGGAACCAAATACCACGTTGCGCATCGCCGTGGCGATGGTGAGCGTGTCGCCAGCGGACGTAGTAGCCAGCGTCACATTCACAGCTTCGTTGACACTGCCGTTGGCGATCATCGGCGACCCGCTCTTGGAGAACGAACTGTTGCCCACCGCCTTCAAGGTCGCGCCGTTGTTCAGCGTCAGGTCCGGACCCGGATGACCCGATGCGCCCAGCGCCACGTTCTCAAGCACCAGCGCAGCGCCGTTGTTGATCACGACAGGCCCCGTCCCCAAACCGCTTACCTTGTTCGCATCAACCGCCGTCAGGCGCACGGTTCCGCCATTGAGCGTCGCTCCCCCTGTGAACGATGGACTCGCAGCACTCAAGATGAGCGAGCCTGCTCCAGACTTGGTCAGCGCTCGTACGCCGTTCAACGCGCTGGTCATGGTCAATGACCCGCCGTTGCCGATGTAAACATCAGTCGGAGTCGAGAGTGCCACTGGAACCGAAATCGTGTGGGCGCCCTGGTACACATTGATGGATGCAAGATTAACTGCGCTGTCACTCATCGTGAGTGTCTGGCTTCCTGCAACCGTGTAGGCGTTGAGGCTTTGAAAGTTCAGCGTGCCCAGCGACATCGCCGCGTCGAGCGTCGCCGTGTGCGGTGAGGTGATGAAATCACCCAACAGTGCGATTGATCCCTCGCCACTTGGAGCGCCCGCATCCCAGCTGCCGGCGGATGTCATGTTCCCGTTAAAGTTTGTGTTCCAGATGTGCGTCGGACGATCCGCGAGATAAAGGCTCAGGTGCGGCGCGCCCGACAAGCTCTCACGCGTACCCACCACGACCTGGCTGATGTCGGTGTCGCCGGGGCGAAGGTTGTTTGGATCCGCGTCAAAGCGGTTCTCACGAATCAGGACAAATGACACATCATCATCCGGATGCTTCCGAATAAAATCGGTGACATCGATCCCCCACTCCTGCTCGACGCCGTTCCACGTGAGCTGGCCAACCGGGAACGCGTCGCTGCCGACGTTGGCAAGCTGCGCATCAGCGGCATTGGCCAGGTCGGGCGCATTGCTCCAGTTGATGCCGGTCTCGGTCCACGCATCATTGAGGATTCCATAGACATGGATCGGTGCAGCGTCCGTGCTGTTGGAGCCGGTAACGTTCAGGAACGCGCGCCCCACTTTCGCCTTGGTCGTGCTTTGCAGGTTGAACTTCAGGTACGTTGCATCGTCATCCGCCGTGGAAGCGCTGCGATCTACCTTTGCACTAGTGAGCAAGCCAAAGTTCACCGCCGGTGTCGCGTGAGAAACCTGCGCATCGGCCGTCGCCGGAAGATCCAGCAGCGTCTGCGGAACTTTCGGGATCGTCAGCAGCCAGGTGCTGCTGAACGGCTGCGTGAAGGCCACCTGCTGCACGCCGCCTGACGCCGCCGGAACCGTCATGAACTGCTGCGCACGCCCCGCGCCATAACTGTTGCCGCTCACTTCCTGGTACGAAACCACCGTGCCCGCCGGGATATTCAGGCCCGACAGGTTCAGCGTCACATCACGCTGGTCAAAATCGTTGCGATTAACAGAATAGAAATAGTAATTGCCCCGCCCCTCATCCACCGTCAGGACCGAATCGTACATGGCATCCGCGCTCACGCTTTGACTCAGCCGCGGCCGCTCGCCGCGGAAAGCCTTGGTCGCTAGCCGCATCGTCTCCGCGGCACGGGTGGAACCCTGGATGTTGTACGGGCCCGTGTTCGACACGTAATGAAAACCCGTCTTTTGCTTCTCGTCATTGCCCGTAGTGCTGCTGGTCCAAACCGTCTGGCTGAACTTGAAGGCGTACATGCCCTTCACGTCCTGGCTCATCGCTCCCGGGATGATGCTGCCGAACTCCGCTGCAATAAGCGGCGTGTCCAGGTTGTCCGAGCGCTTAGAAAAGGATCCCGAGCTGTACCGGTTGAACTCCGTATACGTCACCGGCAGGTTCTTCCCGCTTGCGTTGTACACCGGAATCTTCGAATCAAACAGGCCCTGATCGCTGATGAAGCTCGACCCCAGGCTGTTGTACCGGTGCACGTCGTAGGTATCGAAAATGTCGTAGCTGGTCGGGCGTCCACCGTAGTCAGTGCGGTTAGCGACGAGCGCGTCCTTCCCCCACGTATCCACCGTTCCGTCCTGATCACCCGCGACGGGAGCATACATGCTCCACGACAGCTTCTTTCCCGTCATCGTGTTCACATCCTCGATCGCGCTCTTCACCGCATCCGACGCGAGCTGCAATCGCTGCACCCACTCCGCGCGCGGAAGGTCGGTGTCCAAATCCGGCTCGTTGTACATCTGGTAGCGCTGCACGTCGTAGTTCTTGGCCGCGTAGAACGCCATGGCGTAGTAGTGCTGCCACTGCTCCCACTTCCCGCCCCAATCCGCGATCTGGTAGGACGACGCATTGGATCGGGTGATCTGCATCACCACGTCCGCCCCCATTTTCTGAAGTTCCGACAGCGGATAATTCAGCGTCGCCTTGTTACGCCCCGACTGCGTCGCATTGAACTTGGTGTTGAAGTAGGTCCAGTTGACGTAAGTATTGCTCGCAGGGTTGCCCCGAAGATCCGCGCGAAGGAGGTTCTTGCGGTTATCAAACGTCGTCAGGCTGGTCACGCCATCGCCGAAAGGCGCAGCATCGTCGGTCGGCTCGTAGTCGCCGGGCGATGCCCAATACCGAAACGCGTTGATGCCCGAGTACTGCGTCCATGCCGAGGTGTTGCTCCCCGGCATGTAGTGCCCCATGTTGTACCCCATGAAGCGCGGCGTCACGCCGACCTGCGCATTCGTCGCCGTAATCGTCGCCGGTGCACCGAAAGCGCAAGCGGGCGCAGCCGCCACCGCAGCAAGAACAACGCGGCGACACACTCGCCGACCCTTACGCCTTTTGGTCATCTCTCACCGCAAAAAAAGAAGAACACCCTCACGAGCGGCGGCTTGACAGGTTACTCGATTCTACTCGACCCGCAGACCCGTCTTTAACGCAATCTCCTTGAACCCCGATAGTTTACCTGTAAAGCTGGGCCACCTATGAAGCCTTGGAAGCTCCAGCATCTACCGCACAGATTGGTCAAAGGTTCGACTTACGACGTCGCAATCCTCCCCATCGGCGCCTGCGAGCCCCACAACATGCATTTGCCCTACGGAACCGACGCTTATGAATCAGAGCTGGTCAGCGACCTCGTCTGCGAGCAGGCTCTGGCGCAGGGCGGGAGGGTTGTTCAGCTCCCCACGATTCCCTTCGGCGTGCAATCCAACATGCTCGACATCCCGCTGGCCATCAACGTCTACCCAAGCACCTTCTTCACCTTGATCAAGGACATCATCGATTCCCTGTCGCGCCACGGGATCCGAAAACTGGTGCTGTTCAACTCGCACGGCGGCAACGACTTCCTCAAGCCTTTCATCCGCGAAATGTCCGGCCGCAGCGAAATGTTCATCTGCGTCATCGACTGGTGGCGCGTCGGCAAAGATGTCTACAACGGGATCTTTCAGCATCCCGACGATCACGCCGGCGAGCTCGAGACCAGCATCATGCTCGCGCTTATGCCCGAGCTGGTGAACCTTGACCACGCCGCCGATGGCGCATCTAAACCCACCCGCTTCGAAGCCGTCAATAAAGGATGGGTGAGCATCTCCCGCCCCTGGAGCGGCCTGACAGAATCCACCGGCGTCGGTGATCCGCGCCAGGCCACCCGCGAAAAAGGAGAACGCTACCTTAACGTGATCGTCCCGCGCCTGGCCAAGTTCATCGCCGAGCTGGCGCAAGCGGATCCGCGAGATGCGACTTTCCCTTTCTGATAAATCGTTAGGCCAATGATTTCAGTCATCATTTGCAGCATCGACGACAGCCGCTTCCATGCCGTGACGCGAACCTATGAAGTCGCGCTGCGCGGGCAGGAGTATGAGATCATCCGCATCCCGGACGCGCGCTCGATGGCCGAGGGCTACAACCGAGGCATCACGCGCTCTAACGGCGACCTGCTGATCTTCTCCCACGATGACCTCGAGATTCTCTCCCCCATCGGCGAAAAGCTCGTCGCGCGTATGCAGCAGTTCGACCTGCTCGGCGTCGCCGGGACGACCCTGCTCGTCACCGGCCGCTGGATCAGCGCCGGACCGCCGCATCTTTACGGCCAGGTCGCGGTGCTCCCGCCGAACCAGGAGAAGTATGATCTCCTGCTCTGGTCCGTGCCTGCGCCGGTGGTCAGTAACATCCAGGCGCTGGACGGCTTGTTCATCTGCGCCAAGCGCACCGTCGCCGAGCAGATCCGCTGGGACGAGGAGACCTTCAAACGTTTCCACCTCTACGACATCGATTTCTCTTATGCGGCCTATCTCGCCGGATACAAGCTCGCTGTCGCCTGCGACTTTGATGTTGTGCACTTCTCTTACGGCAAGTTCGACGAACAGTGGCAGGCGGAAATGCTCAAGTTCAACCAGAAATACCGGCGAAGGCTGCCGCGCTACCTGCCGCCCGAGTGGACGGGCACCCATGTCGTCGTGCGGTCAAAGGAAGAACTCGTTCGAGCGATGACCCCGCCCCACTTCCCCTCTTCGGCGAGCGCATAAAAAAAGCCTGCGTCCGAAGGCTTTCCTTTAACGGGTAACCACAAGGGTTCCGAGGCAGTTGCTAACCGGTCGCAGGCTAAGTCATACATCGGCACGCGCCGGAGCGCCACTTGAGTCGCACATCACAATCCCGCTTCCGCCAGCAGCGCGTAGTATGCCATGGTGTGGGCGGTGCTGCTCATCGGAAGAATCCGCACGGAATACCCCGGCACATCCACCGTCGCATCACCCGGCCGCCAAGGCAGGTCCAGCCACAGCAGGTTGGGATGATCCTTCAACGTCGCCGGCCGTCCGTACGGCGACGAGTAAATCAACTTCGTGCCGCGCTCCACGATCCCCTTCACGTGCTCCGTGTCGACCGGTGAATACCCAAAGTGGATCGCCACGTCCCCTTCCGCCAGATCATCCGGATGCGCTCGCGACACGTTGCTGATCGACTTGCTCCACGCCACCGGCCAGTCACTCTCCGGCATCTCCAGGATCTCGGGATACGAGTGCCCCACCGCAACCATCGAGACACGCCGCTTGTTCTGCTTCGCCTGTGCGATCCACTGTGCCCCCTGCCGCAGGCGGACTTCCTGCTGGATCAGTAGCGCGTGAATCGCCAAGAGCTCGCGCAGGAATTCCTCGCTCACCCGCCGCGCTTCCAGCGGCGGAACGTAAATCTTCTCATGGAACACCGGCACATACCAAGGCTCTCGCAGGTTGTCGTGGTTGTAGAACGAGGCATTGCGCACCAGCGCCCCCTCCAGCCAGACGCTCATCCACATGTGCGGCATGCGCCCGCACCGCGTGCAGGCGGCGATCATTTCCCCAGCCACCAGCCACCCCCGGACGAGCTGCTCGAACTGCCGAAAACCTTCGTTCTGCGCAGAAGCCTCGCCCAACCCTGTGAACGATTCCACCCGCCCGCGCTCCTGCACCTGCGACGCTTCTCCGAGCGCGAAAATCTTTGCCGGCGAATGCACCAGCTTCTTCCACTCGCGTGACGACTCTTCATCCCACTTCGCCGGCAGCGCCACGTAAGCCACGTCGTGCGGCGACCTGGAGACGAACGGTCCCGCATGATCGCCCCAGCTAATCCCCATCAATCCGCCGGCGCGGTTGGAAAACTCGCTCACCCACCACTTCGCCACCGGCGGCACGAAGATCTCACCACCGGAGACGAGATGCTCCGCCATCCCCTCCCCCATCTCCACCAGGCAAGGCAGATCCGCCCGAATCGCCTCCACCCGTCGCCCGATCTCTCGAAGAAACAATCCCGCCGACCGTCCCTGATCCATCGCACTCTCCTCATTCTGAAATCTGAAATCTGAGATCTGAGATCTGAGATCTGAGATCTGAGATCTGAGATCTGAGATCTGAGATCTGAGATTTGGAATCCAAATCAAAGATCCTTCACCCGCGTCCGATACCGCGCAATCAGCTTCCCATTAAACTCATCCCCTCCCGGCAAGTTGGCACTCCGAAAGATCGGCGGCTCCATCCCCCGCCGCTTCATCTCCGCCACCGCCTCAATCACCATTCGATGCGCGATGTACGAATCGACGATCGTGCTCGTCGGCCCCACCGGCACCTCATAACCATCCACCTTGAAATCGGCATCGCCGTACGGATTTAGGTCATCAATAGCCAGGTCCGCATACTCAAAAACATGCTTCTTGTTCGGATGCCGAATGTGATGATCCTTCGGCAGCTTCTCCCGCCAATCGTTCGAGCTGATCGCGATGATCTTCGCCCCGCGCTTCTTCGCCTCTTCCGCGGCATCGATCGTCGTCGGGTTCATCCCGATGTTGTGCCACAGGATCAGCAGATCCCCCTCCGACACGCCGTAATAGCGAATCAAGCAGTTGGCGTACCCCGTCGTCCGCTCCACCTCCAGGTACTTCAGCGCGTTGCACAGCGGCGAAATATCGTGCCCAAAGATCGGATTCACATTCGCCAGACCGCCGGCCCGGAAGAACATCTCGCACACCATCATCACCGTGTGCCCCCCGCCGCCGTAAACGTGAATCAGCCGGTCCTGCTGATACGCATCGGCGATCATCGCCCCCGCCTTGGCGATGTTCTGCGCCTGCGTTGACTCGATCGCATCCAGCTTCGACTTCACGTTCTCAAGATATTCCTGCCCGCGATTCTGGTTGGCCATGATCGATAGACTATCGACGCGCCCCATTGCCACAAGTCGCCGCTTCGGGTGTAACAACGGCATGCGGAAATTCCGACTCGCCCTTCTGCTCGTCCTGTTTCCCCTCGCCGCCGCCCCGGCGCCCGCGCAAACCCTCTCCTTCACCGTCGACGGCACACCTTCCGCCGACCTCCTACCGCTTTGGGACAAGCAGGAGCAGGAGCGCAAGCTCGACGACAACCGCTCCGAGAAAATTACCACCTACACCGATCCAAAGACCAAGCTGTCGGTGCGACGGGTCATGATCACCTACACCGACATCCCGGCAGTGAAATGGACGTTTTACCTGAAGAACGACAACGTCGTCGATTCGCCGCTGCTCGAAAACATTCAGCCGCTGGATGTGGCCACGCGGATCGCGCCCGATGTGCCCATCACCCTGCACCACAACACCGGCTCCCCCTGCACGCCGACAGATTACCAACCGCTCGAAACCAAGCTCACCCCCGGCGTCACGAAGGCAATCGCCACCAGCGGCGGGCGCCCCACCAACTCTGATCTGCCCTACTTCAACCTCGAGCTTCCCAAGGGTGTTGATGAAGACGACGTCGCGCCGCAAGGCCGGATCATCGTGATCGGCTGGCCGGGCCAGTGGTCGGCGAAGTTCTCCCGCGACAACGAGCGCTTCAGTTTCTCCGGCGGCCAAGAACTCACGCGCCTGAGGCTCCACCCCGGCGAACAGATTCGAACGCCGCTGGTCTTCACGATGAGCTACACCGGCGACTGGATTGACGGACAAAACAAATTTCGCCGGTGGATGATCAATCACAACATCCCGCGGATCGACTGGAAAGTGCCCACGCCCGAGATCACACCCTGCTCCTCGCACCAGGTTGAGGAGATGGTACACGCCAACGAAAAAGTCCAGCTCCAGTTCATCGACCGCTACCTCGAAGAGAAGATCCCCATCAACTACTGGTGGATGGACGCCGGCTGGTACATCCTGCCCAACGGCACCTGGCCCAATACCGGAACGTGGACGGTCGATCCCGCACGCTTTCCCCGCGGCATCCGCGCCATCTCCGACCACGCCCACTCAAAAGGCGTCAAGACCATCCTCTGGTTCGAGATGGAGCGCGTCACACCCAACACAGAACTCTACAAGCATTCAGAGTGGCTCCTGGGAAAAGACGGCGAGCAGAAGCTCCTCAACATGGGCAACCCCGCCGCGCGCAAGTGGGCCACGGACCACGTGCTCAGAGTCCTGAGCGAGCAAGGGATCGACCTGTTCCGTATGGACTTCAACATCGACCCGCTCCCCTACTGGCGAGCCAACGACAGCGAAGACCGCCAGGGCATCACCGAGATCCGCTACGTCGAGGGCTACCTCGCCTTCCTCGACGAGCTCATTAAGCGCCACGGCAATCTCCGCATCGACACCTGCGCCTCAGGCGGACGCCGCAACGACTTGGAAACCCTCCGCCGCGCCACCCCGCTCCTCCGCTCCGACTACATCCTTGAACCCCTCGGCCAGCAGCAGCACACCTACGGCATCTCCCTCTGGATCCCCTTCTACGGCACCGGCGTCAACTCCGCCGACCCCTACGTCTTCCAATCCCAAATGTGCCCCCACATCACCCCCGTCTACGACGTCCGCAAAACAGATCTCGACTACAACGGCATCCGAAAGCAGATCGCCGCCTGGCAACAAGTCGCGCCCCTCTACTACGCCGACTTCTACCCGCTCACCCCCTACTCGACTGCCGCGAATACTGAGATGGGTTGGCAATTCAACGACCCCGAAAAGAAGCAGGGTTTCGTGCAAGCATTCCGCCGACCCGAATCCCCCAACCCATCGCTCAAGCTCAAGCTCCGCGGTCTCGACGTCAACAAGACATACGATCTCGTCGAACTGAATACCGACAAGAAGTGGACCGCGTCCGGCGCCGACCTCCAAGACAAGGGACTACAAATCGATCTCCCCAACAAATCCTCCGCCGCGCTGATCCACTACAAGTGACCAGCAATCGTATTTGCCGACGTTTAGCCGCCCCGCGTCATGGATCCATGTGACCCAACGCTCAATCCCCCGACTCCAGGATCGCCATAAACGCCTCCTGCGGAATATCCACAGAGCCCACCCGCTTCATGCGCTTCTTCCCCTCTTTCTGTTTCTCCAGCAACTTCCGCTTGCGGGTGATGTCGCCGCCGTAGCACTTTGCCGTCACGTTCTTCCCCACGCTCTTGATCGTCTCGCGCGCGATGATCTTCCCGCCGATCGCCGCCTGGAGGGGAATCTCAAACAAGTGCCGGTCGATCTCTGCCTTCAGCCGCACCAGCAGCTTGCGTCCGCGCGCCTCCGCATGATCGCGATGCACGATCACGCTCAGCGCATCGACCCGATCCCCGTTCACAAGGATATCCATCTTCACCAGCTCGCCCGCGCGGAAGCCCACCAGGTCGTAGTCCATCGTCCCGTAGCCCCGTGTAGCGCTCTTCAGCCGGTCATAGAAGTCATAAATCACTTCCGCCAGCGGCATCTCATAAACCAAAATGACCCGGCTCGCGCCAATGTATTCCGTCTTCTTGTAAATTCCCCGCCGGTCCTCGCACAGCTTCATCATCGCCCCGACGCTGTCCCCTGGCAGAATCAGGTTCATCGCGATATAAGGCTCACGAATCTCCAGCACCTGCGTCGGGTTCGGCAATTCGCTCGGCGAATCAATGCGCACCACGCTCTCATCCGTCAGCGCAATCTCATACGTCACCGTCGGCGCCGTCTGCACCACCTCGATGCTGAACTCCCGCTCCAGCCGCTCCTGGATGATCTCCATGTGGAGCAAACCCAGAAAGCCGCAGCGAAAACCAAATCCCAGCGCATCCGATGATTCCGGCTGAAACGTGAACGACGAATCATTCAGCTGCAACCGGTCCATGGCATCGCGCAGCTCTTCGTACTGCGTCTTTCCGCTCGGGTAAAAATCGCAGAACACCATCTGCTGGATGGGCTTGTACCCCGGTAGCGCCTCAGCCGCGGGATTCAGCGCATCCGTCACCGTATCGCCGATCCGCACATCGTGCAGATCCTTAATCGCCGCGACGATGAAACCCACCTCGCCGGTCCCAATCCGCTCCACCCGCGCCGGCCGCGGAATCAGTTTGCCCAAGTCGCTGATCTGGTACTCTTTGCCATTCCCCATGAAGCGGATCTTCTGACCCTTCTTGAGCTCCCCATCCACCACGCGCACGTACGTAATCACCCCGCGATAATCATCGTACAGCGAATCGAAGATCAGCGCCCGTGCCGGTTTCTCCGGCAAGCCCCGCGGCGGCGGAAGCTGATCGCAAAGCTTCCCAATCAGCTCATCAATCCCCTGCCCCGTCTTCGCCGAAACCAGCAGGCAGTCTTCCGCGCTGAACCCCAGCACCTGCTCGATTTCTTCCGCCACTTCCGTCGGCCGCGAGCTGGGCAAGTCGATCTTGTTGATGACCGGAATGATCTCCAGCCCCGCCTCGATCGCCGCATAGGCGTTCGCCACCGTCTGAGCCTGCACACCCTGCGTTGCATCCACCACCAGGATTGCCCCTTCGCACGCCTGAAGCGCCTTCTGCACTTCGTAGTGGAAGTCCACGTGCCCCGGCGTGTCGATGAAGTTCAGCATGAACTTCTCGCCCTTGTGCTCATGGAACACGGTGACCGCCGACGCCTTGATCGTGATCCCCCGCTCGCGCTCCAGATCCATGTCATCCAGAATCTGCTCCTTGAACTCGCGCTCGGTGATAGCGCCGGCACGCATGAGCAGCCGGTCCGACAGCGTGCTCTTGCCATGGTCGATGTGGGCCACAATGGAAAAATTACGTATCTGCATTCCGTTACCGGCTCAATCCTCAAAGCGGGAAGCCCAGCATTTTAGAGCACAACCGCCCAATCGACAAATTACCTCTTTCTCCCGGTGCTCCGGGAGAGGGCAGGGTGAGGGCTCTTCCCCGACCACCAGCATTTCAAACTTCGTTTCTCACCCCGCCGCCTCTCCCACCACCTTCCAAACCTCCTCCGCCATCTTCCTCCAACTGAATCCCTTCGCCCGCTCCAACCCCATCCGCACACACCTCTCCCGCACAGTTAACTCCTTCACCCGCACCATCGCCTCGGCAACCTCTGCCGGATTCCGCGGGTCCACATAAATCCCCGCCTCCCCCGCCACCTCCGGCAACGACGCCACCCGGCTTGTAATCACCGGACACCCGCACGCCATCGCCTCCAGCAACGGCAGCCCGAACCCCTCATAGATCGACGGATAAAGCAGCGCCTCCGCCCCCGAATACGCCGTCGCCAGATCCTCGTCGCTCAGCCGCCCCGGCAACTTCAGCAGCCGCTGGTCAATCGCCTCCGCCAGCACCGGATGCACGTTCGGCCGCGCCCCCGCCGAAACCAGCAGATGCTCCTCGCGCTGCGCAAACTGCATGAACCCCTGAAAAATCACCCGCGTATTCTTTTCCACCGCGTGCGGCCCGACGGTCAAGTAGTACGGCCGATCCACCCCCATCCGCTCCTTGAGCGCGGCGATCTTCTCCGCCGGCGCCTGTGCAAACACCGGCCACACACCGCAGTGCGCCACCTTCACGTTCGCGCTCGGGATCTGCGGATACAGCCGCAGCAAATCCGCGCGCGTATGATTCGACACGCACACCCAACGCGTCGCCCGCTTGATCGCCTCGCGCTTCTCATCCCACATCGGCCCCGGCGAGATCGTCCCCGTCACCTCCGGCGTCATGTCATGCACCATCACCACCGACGCCGTCCGCTCCGGAAACGAAAAATACGTCGACACAAAAACATCCGCCCCCACCTGATCGCAAACCCGCTGGAGCAACATCCGGTCTGTCTCCAGGTGCGCGTAATCGTGCCGCGGAATCACGACCTTCTCATACCCCCCAATCGCAGGCAGCGTGTGATCCCGATCCAGCACCACCACCTCCCCCGCCACCCCCATGCTCTTCCATTCGGAAAGTACGGACCACCACACCCGTGCAATCCCCGTCAGGTACCTCTGAAAAAAAACGCCATCCACCACAACACGCATTCCTAAATCCTACATCCCCCATCTCCTCCCGTAACCAGCTCGATATCTCTCCCGCGCGAAATAGGAAGAGTCCCCTGTGCCCCTTCGCTCTTCTCCACCGCCCCCCGTCATGCGAACACATTTACCAAACAAGAATCGCGCTCGTCCCGCAATAGGGACATCCTGCCCGTACGCTATGCGCGCCGTAAAAGCCCTCGCCCCTTCAAGTGGCTCTCTCCTTTCTAAAACCTCATCCTCCCGCTACCATTTCCGCCCTCTTTGCAGGAAAAATTTGATGGCCAAGAACGACGAGACATTCAAGGAAAAGTACCGCCCCCCCACCACCTCGCTCGATCAGGAGGTCGAAGCCGCGCTCGGCGACCTCTCCATCGACGACCTCTACGAAAAACAAGCACCCTCCCCCGCGCGCCCCGCTGAAGGTGGCGGCAAGGGCAGGCGCGGTCGCATTCTCTCGGTCACCCCCGATGACGCCATCGTCGATCTCGGCGGCAAGAGCCAGGGCCTCATTCCCATGACTCAGTTCGAAACCGAGCCCAAGGTCGGCGAAGAATACGATTTCATCATCGACCGCTTCGATGTTCGCGAAGGCATGCTCATCCTCTCCCGCAAAGGCGCCGCCGCCACCAACGTCACCTGGGAAAGTCTCGAGGTCGGCCAGATCGTCGAAGGCACCGTCACCGGATCCAACAAGGGCGGCCTGGAAGTTGACGTCAAAGGCATGCGCGCCTTCATGCCCGCCGGCCAGGTCGATCTCTACTTCAACCCGGACATCGCCCAGATGGTCGGCCAGCGCGTCAAGGCCGAGGTCA
The DNA here is from genome assembly GCA_036387255.1 of Tepidisphaeraceae bacterium. Taxonomy (GTDB): domain Bacteria; phylum Planctomycetota; class Phycisphaerae; order Tepidisphaerales; family Tepidisphaeraceae; genus DASVUC01. The sequence continues at coordinate 20,310 of DASVUC010000250.1, forward strand.
CGCAGTTCTCACGCGAAAGCCGCAACCTCATCATCAGCCGCCGAAACGTCCTCGAACAGGAAAAGGAAGCCGCCAAAGCCAAGCTCCAGGAGGAAATCGCCGAGGGCCAGGTTCGGCGCGGCATCGTCCGCAACATCATGGACTTCGGCGCGTTCATCGACCTCGGCGGAATGGACGGCCTCCTCCACGTCTCGGAGATGACCTTCCGCCGCGGCATCAAGCCGAGCGAGATCGTCAAGATCGGCGACGTCCTTGACGTGAAGATCCTCAAGTACGATCGCGAAGCCGGGAAGATCAGCCTCTCGCTCAACCAGGCGCGCGGCGTCGACCCCTGGCTTGACGCATCCACCAAGTACGCCGTCGGCACCCAGATCACCGGCCGCGTCACCAAGGTTGAATCCTTCGGCGCCTTCATCGAAGTCGAGGAAGGCGTTGAAGGCCTCCTCCCGGTGAGCGAAATCTCCTGGCAGCGCGTCAAGAGTCCCAGCGACGTCCTGAAAGAAGGCGACACCCTCCGCCTCGTCGTCCT
>DASVUC010000251.1:0-6547 GCA_036387255.1 Tepidisphaeraceae bacterium
TAAGCCTGCCAAGCCGATGATACTGCTTCAGCGGGAAAGTAGGTCACTGCCGGCATTAATCAAAAGACCCCGGTCCGAAAGGATCGGGGTTCTTTTTTGCGCGCTGAAGACGCGTAGAAGAAGCGCCCCGCAGGCGGGGCCAGTTGGTGCGGGTGGACCCGGCGCGTTTGTTTATAGTCGCGTCGGGGCGCTGTACGCGTAACATCTAGCGCTTCGGAAGGAGACACATGTCATTGGATTATCAGGCATCGGTGAAGGAGATTGTTCGCACGCCGCCGCCGGGGTTGTTGATGTTGTTCGGGTTGCTCGGTGGGTTGGCGCTGTGCGGGATCATGGTGATCGGAGGGGGGGCGAATCAGCAGGGCGTGCTGGTGGCGCTGGGGATCATTGGCGGCATTGTGCTGCTGTTCATGCTGGGCGGGATCTTTACGGTGAATCCAAATGAGGCGAAGGTGCTGGTGCTGTTTGGCCGGTACGTGGGGAGCGTGCGCGAGCCGGGGATGTACTGGGTGAATCCGTTTTACAAGCGGTCGAGCGTGTCGCTGCGCATCCGGAATTTTGAGAGCCAGAAGCTGAAGGTGAACGATCACGACGGGAACCCGATCGAGATCGCGGCGATCATCGTCTGGAAAGTGGTTGACTCGGCGGAGGCGACGTTCGAGGTGGAGAACTACAACGACTACGTGCGCGTGCAGAGCGAGTCTGCGCTGCGCACGCTGGCGACGATGCATCCTTACGACGCACACGAGGCGGGTCAGCTTTCGCTTCGGGCGAATCTGGCGGAAGTCGCGGAGCAGTTGAAGCAGGAGATTCAGGAGCGCGTGAGCAAGGCGGGGGTGAACGTGTCGGAGGCGCGGATCAGCCACCTGGCATACAGCCCGGAGATCGCGGCTGCGATGCTTCGCCGGCAGCAGGCGTCGGCGATCATCGCGGCGCGGACGAAAATTGTGGAAGGGGCCGTGTCGATGGTGGAAATGGCGCTCCAGCACCTGACGGAGCGAAGCATCGTAGAGATGGATCAGGAGCGGAAGGCGAACATGGTCAGCAACCTGATGGTGGTGCTGTGCAGCGAGCACAATGCGCAGCCGGTACTGAACATGGGGAGCCAGACGTAGCGTGTACCGATAACACGCGTGCTTGCGCGCCTCGCAATGAGCGCCCCGCAAGCGGGGCCGCTAAACGTGGCGGGCGAGAATCATCTCGAATTGCAAATCAGCTAGCTGTGACGCAGGCGGCCTGGCGGTTTCCCGCGTCACAGTCAAGATTGAGTTCTAACTTCGGCGCTGGCGGTGGTCTGCATCGCACAAGCGCGCGGGGCCGGTGGAAGCGCGGGGGACGAGGTGGGCAGGGAGACTTACTTTGATCAAGCCCGTTTCTCCACGCAGCCGCTGGATGAATTTTTCTGCGCCGAGGCGTCCTACTTCAAAGAGGGGGACACTGACGGAGGAGATGGCTGGGGTCGCGTAAGCCGCGGGACCGAAATCTCCGATCGCAACGATCGAGAGTTCGCGGGGGCAGTCGAGTCCGCGGAGGTGGAGTTGGTGGAGCAGACCGATAGCCATGCGGTCGTCGGCGACGATGACGGCGGTGAGATCCGGGTGGCGGTCGAGCAGATCGGCGGCGGCCTCGGAGCCACCGGCCTCGGTGCGATGCGCCTGGGCGAGGACAGTGCTGCTGGAGATTCCGCGTTCGTTCATCGCCTGGCGAAAACCGACGAGCATCTCGAACTCGCGATGATCGGCGCCTGCGGGACGAACGAGGGCGATCTGGCTATGACCCAGATCTGCGATATGTTTTACGGCTTGCGCGACGGCGCCGCTGTAATCGCAGGTGATGTGATCGATGCTGCAACGCGTCGGTCGGCTGTCGAGGAGCATCAGAGGCAGGTCGAGCATTTCGTGCGGGACATCAGCGACGGTGCAGCCGACGCAGAGGATCCCTTCCACTTCTTCGGCGTCGAAACCGGCGCGGCTGGCGGAATCGTGGTTGGAGGGGGAATGCTCGAGGAGCAGGCGATAGCCCGCGTGTTGGGCGGCTTCACGTACGCCGTTGAGCAGATCGCCGAGGCAAAGGTCCGCCATCCCCTGCGGGGAGGGGGGGACGAAGACGGCGAGGGTGCGAGACTTCATGCCGCGCAGCGCCCGAGCGGCGCGGCTGGGGTGATAGCCGAGACGATCGGCGGCGGCGCGAACTCGGGCCGCGGTCGGGCGGCTGATGCGCGGGCTGTCGTTCATCACCATCGAAACGGTGGCGACGGAGACGCCGGCGAGCTTGGCAACGTCGTGGATGCGCGTCGCGCGGCGCGGCGGGCGAATGGAAGTATCGGCGCGCTCGTCGGAAATATCGCGAGTCAAATGAGGTATCAGAGAGACCATTGTTGATTCCAATGTAAAAGTTGTATTTGCAGCGAATCCGAAAGCGTGTTCGGAACGGGAGCAGCGTGGGTGCATGGTGAGAGCGCTGTTTGAAGGGACGTTTAAGACTGCGTGAAGGTGATGGTTGGCGTCACTGCCAGTTGATTGTGAGGCCGGTACCGCGGCAGAGGGCGAGGTGGCGGCGGGAGCCGCCGCGCTGCGGGAGGGATGACAGGCGGAAGAAATTGAAGATCAGGCTGCGGGTCATGGTGCACATCTGGCAAAACGTCGGTGCATGCGGCTGATGCAAGAGGTGTACCAGCAGGTGCAACAGCGTTTTTAGACGGGGAACCGCATGGTGCCGTTCTTAGGCTGCTTTGATGCTGTGCAGCCGGGATAGTGGTGTTCGTTTCATGAGCGTGCGCAGGTGGTGCGAAATCAACATTAGGTTACCAGCGCCCTCATCTGCGGCTGAGGCGGGATGCACTGAGCGGCCTGTGTCTGTAACGCTGCGGCTGCTGTGGTCGTCCTTAAATTTGGATGCCTTTCCCCAAACGTGTGCGGGCTTGGGCTGTCTTGGGGAAGGAGGTAGGTGGTATGGGCCGCGTATTTGTGTTGGCGCTGGTCGCTTTGGTGGCTCGGGTGGGGGCGGCTTTGGGAAACCCTGTCTACTCGTTTGTGCAAACGGCAGCGGGGGAGGAACGGGAGCAGTTTCAGTTGATGTCGCAGGCGGAGGGTGCTGTTGCTGCGCATGGGCGGGAGTGCTTACTGCATGGGGACCAGAAATCATTTTTGGAAGGGGTGGAGACGCGCGAGAGCGACCTGCGGTGGTCGGCGGCGGACGCGGCGCAGTGGGCTGCGGTTCAGGCGGCGGCTCAGCCGTGGCCTCATGTTTTGAGTGGGGAGCGGGAGCAGGTGGCAGTTGCCATTGAGGAGCGGCTGGCGTCGTGGCGTCCGGCGGTCGCGCCGCAGTTTGCGCCGGTGACCCTGGTGCCCTTGCCTGCGGCGCTTCCGGCGGGGTTGGGGTTGATGCTTTTCGTGATGTTGCGCAACGCGGTGATGGCGCGTCGGCATCGGGTGGTTTAGCGAAACTTGCGTCGGGTCCTGACGTCGGTACGTTAGCCGCCGGAGGTTCCCGTGAAGCATCGCTGGCCGATCACGTCGTTCTTGATCCTGACGCTCATTTCAACACGTCTTAGCGCGCAAGATCAATCGCCTGCGACGATTGACCAGGAGACATGCACCGTGAAGCTTTCGGACGGGCTTGAGCTTCAGGTGATCGGTTTATGCGATCATCCACTCGATGGGCAGTCCTGGTGGAAACCGGATGGTTCGAAACTGGAGAATCCACCTTACGACAAGATGGAAGGCAGCGTGAGCGGGGCGGATAAGAAGATACGGCATGTGGCCCTTCGGATCGCGAATCACCCGCAGGTGCCGGACACCATTGATGTGGACTACACGCCGCCGGCAAATGGCAGTTCCAGTTCGACGCCGACGCTCAACGGCCAGGAGACGCGCGACCTGCAGGCGCGTTTGATGGCGTTCCCAGGTGATGCGGCGGCGATCACCGTTAAGTTCAAAGTTGCCACTGGGGAGTGGAAGACGACGGCGAAGAAAGAAGGTCAAAGCTTCAGTGCGAGCAACTCGTCGGACGAAGGCTTTATCTGGACGACGCCGCACGCAGACGGGAAGCGCACGGCGATCGTGCTCGCGTTCTATGGCAAAAAGCGCGGGATGGACAAGCGGCTGATCGCGGTCGATCGGCAGGGGAAGGAGCATACGGCGTGGAGCAGCTACAGTTCTGGACTGAAAGATGTCAGCGTCTTCGAGTGCACGTTTGATTTGAAGCTGAGCCAGATCAAAGAGTACCAGTTGCAACAGCGCGACTACGACACGGTGGTGGAGTTTAAGAACGTCTCGCTGGATCGGGATCAGCACCAGAATGTGGAGATTGAGGTGCGCGGGGTGCAGGAGGGGGATTAAGAATCCGGCTGCTTCAATTCATCACGCGCGGCACCTAAGATTCCTGCGTGAGCGAGCGGTGGCCAATTTTCCCACATGAACTGGCCTTCGATCCCGCGGGGGATTTTGAAGCGTTTTTAAAGCTTGCGCCGGCGAAATGGGTGGTGTACCTGCTGGCGGACGAGAACGATCAGCCGGTGCAGCTCTTGTGCGTGAAAAACCTGCGATACAGCCTGAAGCGCCGGCTGGGCGGGCTGGAGATGATTGGCCCGACGAAGAAGGTGGACTACCGCGACCTGGTGCGGAAGGTGTACTGGCGTAGAGTGGATTCCGCCTTTGAAGCAGATCTGGTTTACCTGGAAGCGGCGCGGGCGATTTTCCCACAGACATATCGCGGCATGGTGGGGATGCGGCCAGCGTGGTTTGTGCACGTGAATCCACAGACGACCTATCCGAGATACATCAAGACGACGAACCTCAGCGGTCAAACGGGCACTTACTTCGGACCGCTGGAGGATAAGCACTCGGCACAGAAACTGGTGCACCTGATGGAGAACCTGTTTGATCTCTGTCGGGATTATTCGACGTTTGTGCAGTCGCCGGGCGGGCCTTGTCCGTGGAAGCAAATGGAGAAGTGCCTGGGCCCCTGTGATGGTTCCATCTCCCTGGAGGCTTATGGGCAGGTGATCGCGTTCAGCGCGCAGGTGTTGAGTGATCCGCTAACATATCTCGAGGAAGAAACGCAGCGGATGAATGACGCGGCGACGGAACTGCGGTTCGAGACGGCGCAGAAGATCAAGACGCGGGTGGAGCAGGTGGGGCAGCTTGGCAAGGGGCCTTACCGACACGTTCGGCCGCTGCGCGATTTCTGCTTTCTGTCGCTTCAGCGCGGGCCTCGTGCGGGAACGGCGAAGGTGTTCCTGGTGACGCCGGGGAAGGTGGACGAAGTGGCGGGGCTGATCGAGGAGCCAGCGAAGTCGAGCGATCTGCTGCGATGGGTACTGGCGCTGGCGGAAGAGCGGCGACAGGATCCGGTGGATGAGATCGGGATTGAGCGCGTGGGGGTCGTGGCGCATCAACTGTTCGTCGCAAAGAACAAGCAGGGGGTTTTTGTGCAAATCGATCACGTGGAAGAGCGAGCGCTGGCCAAGGCATATCGGGAACTGCTGAATCAGAAGATGGCGCCGGAGATGGAAGAGGGGGAAGGGGTGACGAAGGAATTGCAGGCGATGTGAGGTGTTACCTCTTCTGCGCTCGTCGGGGGCCACGCCTGCGTCGCCGGTGCCTGGCGGAAACAGAACCTTGCGGAAAAGCGCGAGCCACGCCTCCCCCTACAGTTGAAGCATCCCCTCTGCCGATACATCCGTTGATGCGCGATGCGTTTGAGCGCGGATGTTCTGCATGAAACAGCTCGGCCGATATTGTCCGTTCCTGAATCGTGCCGATGCGCGGTGCTCGGCGCATTTCAAGCTGGACGGCTTGAGCCAGGCGTATCGGTTTTGTTTCGACCGTTACAAGTCGTGCCCCCTGTATTTGCAGCTGCTGATCGAGCGCCGGGTGCGGCGGAGCGATGCCGCGGAGAGAATGCGTGAAGACGCGCACGACCCTATCGTCACGATCACGATCTCCGCTCGCACAGACCGAGCAATTGCCCATCCTGCGGGACTTCCTGCTGCACCTGGCGTCTGAGCGAGGGCTTGCGGACAACACGCTGCACGCCTACCGGCGGGATCTCCAGGACATCAACAATTACCTCCAGCATCAAGCGAAGGATTTAGTTCGCGCCGACGCGGACGACTACCGCGGCTACCTTCAGAGCCAGCGGCGCGCGGGGCAGTCGACGAAGACGATTGCGCGGCGGGTGGCGGCGATCCGGGTTTATCTGCGGTATCGGGCGGGGAACGGGGTTGATGTCACGAACATGTTAGCCCAGCTCGAGCGACCGAAACCAGAGCGATCGCTTCCGAAGGTGCTGGGGCGGGGGCAGGTGGATCAACTGATCGCCGCGCCGGATCCGAAGTCCTTCCTGTTTTCGCGGGATGTGGCGATTCTGGAACTGCTGTACGCGAGCGGGCTGCGCGCCAGTGAGCTGTGCGACCTGAAGGTGCGGGATGTGAACCTTCAGATGGGGTGCGTGCGCGTGCTGGGGAAGGGGATGAAGGAGCGGATCGTTCCTCTGGGGCGCGCGGCGAGCGAGGCGATCGGGAGGTATCTGCTGGAATGCCGCC
>DASVUC010000252.1:0-1591 GCA_036387255.1 Tepidisphaeraceae bacterium
GGACGCGCTGCGTCATAGTCTGGACGTCGATCTGTTCACCGCTGAGCAACGCTTTGCCGAGTTCGTTCTCGTTCATGATGACCTTTCCTTTCGATTGCTTTGCGCAGGGCGCGCTTTGCGTAAAACAGTCTTGATCTCACCGTGCCGACGGGCGCGCCGACGACGCTGGCGATCTGCTCGTAGTCCATGTCTTCGACGAAGCGCAGGGCGAGCACCTCGCGGTGCTGTGCGGGTAAAAGATCCATGGCGGAGCGAACCTGGTCGGCGTCTTCGGCTGTCCATGGCTGCTCGACATCATCAACCGTGCCGGCGGATTCTTCTTGCGGCGGTAGCGGGACGTAGCGCCGCCGGCGGCGCAGATCGCGGTATGCTTTGTCTCGTGCGATGCGATAGATCCAGCCGGGCAAGGCATCGGGGTCCTGTAATCGGTTGAAGTTGCGCACGACGTCTACCCAGACATCTTGGAGAAGGTCGTCGGCGGATGAATCACCGGCCATCTTGCGGAGGTAAAAGCGCAGGCGCGGCGAGTAGTCGGCGATCAATTCCGCCAGGGCGGATTCCTCGCCGGTCTGGCAGCGAAGCACGAGGAGTCGTGCGTAAAGTCGCGCGGCCGGGTCGTTCATCAACAATAGGTTCCGGTGCGGGGGAAATAGTTCAAAGGAAAATCTTCAGCGGTCAGGCCCAGGCCGTCCGGGGCGCATCACCCCAAGCGGTGAGGAGGGCCGATTCAAACCCCTTGGTGAAGGTGATGGCATCGCAGAGGGGGCTGGCTTGGAGTTGACTGCGAAGGGTCTGGCGGAGGTGATGTCGGCGCGGGTTGTCCCGCGCGAGGCGGATGGCGAGATTGACGTAGTCGGCGGGGCTGTGCGCGATGAAGTCAGGCAAGCCGGCCGCGGTGAGAAGAGATTGGCCGACTCGGGAGGCGTGGGTGGGGCCGGTGAGGGTGATGACGGGGACGCCCATCCAGAGGGCTTCGCAGGTGGTGGTGGTGCCGTGGTAGGGGAAGGTGTCGAGTGCAATGTCCACTTCGTCATACGCAGCAAGATGATCGATGTAGCGCGGGGCGTGGGAGCGGATGTCGAGGCGGGAGACATCGGCGCCGGCGCGGTGGAAGAGGTCGCGGACGAGCTGCTGCGTTCCGGGGTCGGCGAGGCCGCGCGATTTGATCAGGAGCGTTGCTGTGGGAAGTGCGTGGAGGATTTGTGCCCATAACGTCGCGACCTCGGGCGAGACTTTCGCGAAGTTGTTGAAGGAGCCGAAGGTGATTCTTTTCTGGTTTCGCGCTGCATCCGAGACCGGCGGGGCTTGCGGCGGGGGCTGGAAGCAGAGGAAGCACTGGGGGATTCGCAGGAGTTTCTCCGTGTGGAACTGCTCGGCTCCGGGAGGATCAGCGAGGGTGTCCGTGATGCGAAAGTCGACGGTGGCCACCCCGGTGGTATCGGGGTAGCCGAGGTAGGTAACCTGCACGGGGGCGGGTTTGCGACCAAAGACGATGAGGCGATTACCGGCGGTGTGACCCGCCAGATCGATCAGGATGTCGATGCGGTGCTGGCGGATGAGCGCGTCCAGCTGCGGGTCGGTGAGGTGGAAG
>DASVUC010000253.1:0-28777 GCA_036387255.1 Tepidisphaeraceae bacterium
GCCAGATGCTTCGGAGTACCTCAGCATGACAAATACGGTGATGGGCGACAGTGGTCTGCGGGTGACGGCTGATCGGCTGTTCGTCATCGGCGGGCCCTGCGTGATTGAGTCGGCCGATCTATGTCTGACCGTCGCGCGGCATGTGAAGCGGGTGACCGAATTGCTGGGGATGACCTACGTGTTCAAGGCCTCATTTGATAAGGCCAACCGCTCGAGCAATGACAGTTTCCGAGGGCCGGGGCTCGCGGGGGGATTGGCGATTCTGGAGCAGGTCAAGCGGGAGGTGGGCGTGGCGGTGCTGACCGATATTCATGAACCCAACCAGGCGGCGGAGGCGGGTAAAGTGGTGGATGTGCTCCAGGTGCCGGCGTTTCTCGCTCGGCAGACGGATCTGTTGATCGCGTGCGGGAAGACGGGGCGGTGGGTGAACATCAAAAAAGGGCAGTTCATGTCGCCGCAGGAGATGGGCAACGCGGTGGCGAAGGTGAAGAGCACGGGCAACGAGAAGATCATGCTGACCGAGCGCGGCACCTTCTTCGGGTACAACCGGCTGGTGAACGACTTGACCGCGCTGCCGATCATGAAGGGGTTTAATGTGCCGGTGGTGTTTGACGTAACGCACAGCACGCAGCAGCCGGCGGGGTTGGGGAATCAGTCGGGGGGCAATCCGGAACATTCGCCGATGCTCGCCCGCGCCGCGGTCGCTGCCGGCGTCGACGGACTATTCCTTGAATGTCACCCGGAGCCGAAGAAAGCCAAAAGCGACGCGGCAACGATGATGAAGCTTGATGACGTCGAGCGTGTCCTGACGCACTGCAAGCAGATCTTCGACCTGCGCAAGAGCTGGTGATCATGGCGGACGAGAAACTGTCGCATCTGGATGAGAAGGGGCAGGCGCGGATGGTCGATGTTTCCGCGAAAGCGGTGACCTCGCGCGAAGCGGTGGCGGAAGGTTTTGTGGAGATGGCGGCGGAGACGCTCAAGGCAATTGTGGATCTGAAGGTGCCGAAGGGGGAAGTATTCAACACCGCTCGCATCGCGGGGATCATGGCGGCAAAGCGCTGCGGGGAGTTGATTCCGCTGTGTCATCCGCTGGGGGTGGAGAGCGTGGAGATCGAGTTCCTGTTGCCGCCCCCCCCTGCTGCCGCGGATCGGGTGCGCGTGGGGATTCGCGCGAAAACCCGGGTGAGCGGCAAGACGGGCGTGGAAATGGAAGCGCTGACCGCGGTGAGCGTCGCGGCGCTGACGATCTACGACATGTGCAAAGCGATTGACAAGCACATGGTCATCGATGGGATTCGGCTGACTCGCAAAACTGGCGGCAAGTCGGACTTCGCGCTGGTGTAGCAAGGCGCTTGCACGTTTTGACATGAACGGGGGTGCGGCTAAACTCTCGCCGCTCTGAGATTGCTGAAGGAGACACCGACCATCGGGCCGCGCGCAAAGATGAAGGGATTCAACAAGAAACGCTTGATCATCGCTGTGCTGATGGCGGTGGTTTTTGGCGCCAGCTTCACCTCCGCCCAGCCGCTATCGAACCCGACGCAGCCAAGCTATATGCCGCCGGTTTATTCCACGCTGAAGGGCCGGCGTGTGGAAGACATCCGCATCCTGGGGAACCAGCGCGTGCCGACGTCGGTCATCGAAAACGTCATACGCACGCGTCCCGGCGATGCATTCGATCCCGCGGCCGTCGAGCAGGATTATCGTGCGATCTACGGCCTGCGCCGGTTCGCCAACGTCGAAGCGAAACTGGAGCCGACGACGGCGGGCGTCATTGTCTCCTTTGTGGTGACGGAGACGCGGCAGATCACGACGATCGCTTTTCGCGGAAATGTCGGCGTAACGACGCCCTCGCTGCTGGAGACGGTTGACGTTCATCCCGGTGAAGCGATCGACACCTTCCGCATCTCCAGCGCAAAGATGGCGATCGAGAGCATCTACCGAGACAAGAATTTTCCGTTCGTGCACGTGGACGTCGATCAGGATTTGCTGAACCAGCGGGGCGAGCTGGTCTTCAACGTCGTCGAGGGGCCGGAGGTGACGATCCGCAAGGTGAAGTTTCTAGGCAACCACTCGTTCACCGATGACAAGCTGAAAGATCAGATCCAGACCAAGGCCTGGTTCTTCATCTTCAACAGCGGCACCTACGATCCGGAGCAGGTGGAAGATGACGTGGCGTCGGTGCGCCGTTTCTACGAATCCAAAGGATTCTTCGACGTGCGCGTGGGGCGAAAGCTGATCTTTTCGCCGAACCAGAGGGAGATGCAAGTTACCTTCGTGGTGAGCGAGGGACAGCGGTACCGCGTTGGGCGGCTGGAATTCCGCGGGAACGCGAAGCTTTCGGAAGCGGAGCTGCGCAGGGGTCTGCGGATGAAGCCGGGTGTGGCATACGACGACGACACCATCCAGCGCGACATCCGCCAGATGGTGCGCGACTACAGCCCGTTCGGGTTTATTTATGAACCGCGGCCTCAGTTTCAGTCGCCGGATTATCTGCGCATCGACGCGCGGCGCATCTTCCATAAGGAAGCCGGAACCGTCGATCTGGTTTATCAGATTGGCGAGGGAAAGCCCTTCCGGATTGGCCGGATCATCCCGAAGGGGAACACGCGCACGCAGGACAAGGTGATCCTGCGTGAGATGCGCGTGGCGTCGGGCCAGCTTTACAACTCGGCGGAGATTGCCGACGCGGTGGATCGACTTCGCGCGACCCCCTACTTCGCGGGCGTGTCGGTGACGCCGGTGGGTGACGATCCGAATTATCGCGACGTCATCGTTGAAGTGGCGGAGCAGAAGACGGCGTCCTTCACGGTGGGCGCGGGAATCAACTCCAACGGCGGCGTGGGTGCCGCGATCACGTATCAGCAATCCAACTTCGACATCACCGACTGGCCGGAAAGCTGGAAGGACGTTTTTTCGGAGCGCGCGTTCGTTGGCGCTGGACAGCTCTTCCGCATCACGTTGCAGCCGGGCACCGAATCCAGCAACGCGAGCATCCTGTGGCGCGAGCCTTGGCTGCTCGATCAGCCTTACAGCCTGGCGCTGGAGGCGTATTACCGTGACCGGCAGCGGGAGCACTATGAAGAAACGCGCGGCGGCGGACGGGTGACCTTCGGGCATCGCTTTGACTACGTTCACTCGGCCACGCTCACGCTCCGGGGCGAGGATGTGAACATCCACAACATCGACGACGATCCGATCCGCGCGCCCGAGATCCTGGCCCTCCGCGGGCACAGCACCATCACCAGCACCCCGCTCCAACTTCGGCGGGATACGACCAACGGCGGGCTTATTCCCTACCAGGGGACGGTGACGACGGTGGGATGGGAGCCCTACGGAACGCTGGGCGGCGAATTCTCGTTCCACAAGCTCACCGCCGGGTGGGACATGTACCACACGCTGTACGAGGACCTGCTCGACCGCAAGACGGTCTTCTCGCTGCACGTCGATGCCGGTTACATCACCGGGGAGGCGCCTTTCTTCGAGCGGTTCTACGGCGGTGGCATTGGGTCGGTCCGCGGCTTCCGCTTCCGTGGGATCAGCCCGCGGTCCGGGATCGACGAAGACCCCGTGGGCGGTAACTTCTCTTTAACGGGCTCAGCGGAAGTTTCGTTCCCGATCGTGGGCGAGATGGTACGCGGGGTGGTCTTCACCGACGTCGGCGACGTTGAGAGTGAAGTGCGGATCGGTACAATCCGGGCCAGCGTCGGTGCAGGAATCCGGCTGATTCTTCCGATCCTTGGACAGACGCCGGTGGCGGTTGATTTTGCGTATCCGATCAATAAAGACGATCAGGACGACACTCAATTCATCAGCTTCTCGCTCGGATTCAGCCCGTAACTTTTGCTTGTCAAATCACTGTTAATGGGACAACCCGCTTTTGAAAAGCACACGCAACGAAAGGACGAACGAAATGACATCTCGCCGACTCTTCATCGCCGCCGCCGGATTGGCGCTGTGGCTCACTGCTCCGCTGCACGCGCAGAATGCCCCCCCTGCCGGTGGTGGCGCGGGCGGCGGCGCCGGTGGTAGCTTTGCGGTGGTCAATCCCGCCCGTGCGTTCAACGAAATGCAGGAAACCAAGGACCTTAAGCAGAAGCTGGATGCCGAGCGCGTTGCGTTTGAAAACGAAGGCAAAGCGCGTCAGCAAAAGGTGAACGACCTGCGCTCGCAGCGCGATCTTCTGAAGAGCGACAGCCCGCAGTATGCGGACCTGGATCGGCAGTTCGCCGACGCCGCGATCCAGCTCGACGTCTGGAGCCGGGTAACGCAGGCGCAGGCGCAGCGCAATCAGAAGAATCAGATGCGCAGCCTGTTCGATCGCATCGTGACGGCGGCGGGCGAAGTGGCGCAGCAGCGCGGGATCGACCTGGTTGTGGCGGATCAGCGCCCGGAGCTGCCGGATAATCTTGATCAGATCGACGTCAACCAGCTTCGCGCCGCGATCAACAGCCGAAATGTGCTCTACGCCAACCCGCGCATCGACATCACCAACGACGTGATCGCGACGCTGGATGCTCACTATCGCTCCGGCGGGACACCCGCTCCGGCGCCCGCAGGCGGCGCGCCTGCGGCTGGCGGCGGCGCTCCTGCGCCGGCTCCCGCACCGGGTGGCGCTCCGGCGCCTGCACCGGCTCCCGCGCCCGCGCCGGCGGGAACGGGGCAGTAAGCTCATACATCCCTGAACACACGGAGCCCCGGATGTGCATCCGGGGCTCTTCTTTTTTGTGCGTGTTTCACGAAAGCCTGACGTCTCATGGTTCTGCATTTCGCGCGCACGCGGGTAACATCGCATCACCTTGTCCGACCTCGACCCCATCATCCATACCGAGCAACTCACCCACAATTACGGCCCGCGCACAGCGCTGCACGAGCTCACGCTCTCCATCCACGCGGGAGAGAAGTTCGCGCTGCTGGGTCCCAACGGCTCCGGAAAGACGACGCTTTTTCGCATCCTCTCGACGCTCATTCCCCCGATGGACGGCTCTGCCCGAATCTTTGGTTTTGACCTCGCCACGGATCGCGACAAGGTGCGCCCGCAGATCGGCGTCGTGTTCCAGAACCCCAGTCTGGATAAGCAGCTCACCGCGGAGGAAAACCTCACCTATCACGGGCATCTGTACGGGCTGGGGGGCCATGAACTCCAGTCGCGCGTGCGCGATCTTCTCTCGCGCGTCGACCTGCTCGATCGGGCGCACGAATACGTCGGCTCATTCTCCGGCGGGATGCGCCGACGCGTCGAATTAGCCAAGGGGTTGCTCAACCGCCCGCGGTTGCTTGTGCTGGATGAGCCAAGTACCGGGCTGGATCCCGTGGCACGACAGGAGATCTGGACTTACCTCGAAGAAGTCCGCTCGCGCGACAACGTCACCATCGTGCTCACGACGCACCTGATGGATGAAGCGGATCAGTGCGATCGGGTCGCGATCCTCGATCGCGGCTCGCTCGTCGCGTGTGATTCTCCCGCAAACCTGAAGGAACGCGTGGGCGGGGACGTGATCACGCTGACAACTCGGCATGCGTCGACGGTGCAGTCCTTGCTTCAGGAAAAGCTGAATGTGAAAGCAGAGGTGATGGGCGCGGAGGTTCGGCTGGAGCGCCCGCAGGCGCACCAGTTTGTGCCTCAACTGATCGAGACGCTGCCCGGGCTGATTGATGCGGTGCACATCGGCAAGCCGACGCTTGCAGATGTCTTCATCAACGCGACCGGACGATCGCTCTCAGAGGACCCTTGAGCCACGCGACCGCGTGGTTACGCCGAAATGGTGGAGGAATTCTGCTCGTCGATGCAGATGGAATACTGCCCCGCCCCGATCTGTAGGCAGTTGTTCTGGGTGTTCACGCGACCATCAAGGCCGTAGAACACCTGCTTCCCATCGCGCCGGCCGGTGATGATGTTGCTCATCCGGAGCAGGCCAAGGTGATGACTCACCGTCGGCTGCGGAAGCTTGAGCGCATCACAGAGGCTCGTGACGTTGCGCTCACCGCCGCTGAGCATCAGCAGAATGTTGAGTCGCGTCTTGTCGGACAGAAGGCGCAGGAGGTTAGAAAGCTGTTCAAGCTCTTCATCCCGCGCCGGTACACCAGGCTGCTTCACCATGAAAACTCCCTCCCGTGGAGTTTTGGGCCATCCCCATCAATTCATCGAAATTTTAGGATTCGGCGCTTTGGCGTGTCAAAACTTGAAAATTCCCGAATCCCGTCAGTAGTCCACCGGATTAACTTGATTCACCTGTCCGATTCTCTACAATCCCACTTGTTCACCCGGGGCCATGGTCTAACGGGATGACGACTGAATCGCATTCAGTAAATCGGGGTTCGATTCCCCGTGGCTCCATACGACTCGGCCGGGTACGGCCTCGCTCATGGCGGGCCTACGTTTACGCCGAGTCTTCAAACCGGGGTTAATCACATCGCTCCTTCCTACGCCTCTTGTACGAGGTTTGTTACAGATAACACTAAAGCTGGGGGTGGGCCTCAACTTTTTTTGGGGAGGTCTGATTCGGTCTCTGGCGCCCTTACCTGTTCAGGGTAGCTGTCAGGGCTGGGGTGGAGCGGTTATACCTGCAATATCTCGTGCGGCGGATCTTGATCCGATTGATCGTGCTCGCTCTGGCGGCCTTTGGGCTGGTGGTGGTGGTGCTGTTCATGCTGCCGATTGGGGGAAATCCGGAGATACAAGCAATGCCCAAGAGAATCAAACGGTGCTCGCGGCTCTTGCTGGATGGCGTCACGATGTTTGTGGGGGTGGTGTTTCTGCTGATCGCGATCAAATGGCTTGAAGTGGGAATGAGAAATGAGAAGGGGAACCTTTCACCGGGGTTTGCGATTGCGCGGCGGCTGGATGACGTGAGTTTCTGGGCGACGGCGGTGGTGTGGTACGTGATTGCCGGTGCGCGGAATCTCTTCCGCAGGCGCCACTTCCTGGGACTGGATCGGGGGCAGCGGAAGTGGGTACAGAGACTCGCCGCGGTGTCCATCTTTGTGTACATCGCTATCTGGATTTGGACCTTGGGCAGGCACTTCCTGGGTAACCCTTGGCAATGGAAGATTGCACAGATCCTTGAGGCGCTGATCCATTGCGTGACTATTGCCGTCGCATCCCGCGTTGTGGTGGCACTGGGGGTGGTTGGTCACGACATTGGGGACGTGACGAGATCGAAGCACCTCCAGACAGATCAGGATGCGGACGGGATCGCAAAGCTTTGTGTCACTCCGTTCGTGGCGGTGTCTCTTTTCGCCAGCGCTTATGGACTGCTTGGAAGCGCGCAGCCCGCGCGGCACGAGGAAAAGAATGTAGATTCATGTGTCGCGTGTAAGGACAAGGCAAGGTGTACGACCCAACCAACTACAAAACCTGCGACGCTACCGACCAGTAATTCCGCCTCGCAGCCGGCATCGGCGACGGACCCGGAAACGGCGCTCTTTGCCGTCTTGGCGGTTGGGATGCCGTTCTTGTTCGTGCTTGCATGGTGTCGGCTTAGGTATTGGCAACACCTGGAGTTGCGGATCTCGCTGCTAAAAGAGGCAAAAGACTCTTGACGGGGTAAATCTCCATTCAATTACCCTAAACAGGCTAATTGACTGTTTGCGGTCGGGCGATCCATAGTCGGTCGATTGCGCGGTTGCGCTGCGGGACGTGGCGTGGGTTGCGCGAGGAAGGATGCGACATGGTGCCGAGGACGCGGATTGATTGGGTTTGGGTGGTGTTGGCGGTGCTGGTCGTGGTGGGGTTGGGGGAGAAACCGTTGCTGGCGCAGGGGCGGAGCCGGGTGGTTTTGCAGGCGTTTTACTGGGACTGCTGGAATGAGCGGTACAAGACGCCGGACGACGGCAGCGGGCATTGGTACACGTATTTGACCCTGCTGGCGCCGCGCTTGCGCGAGATGGGGGTTGATGGGATCTGGATCCCTTCACCGTGCAAGGCGCGGAACGGAATCACCGGGATGGGGTACGACCTGTTTGACCACTACGATCTGGGCGAGAAGTTCCAGGCGGGCGCGAACGACAAGCAGAAGGCGACGACGCCCACGCGGTTCGGCGACAAAGACAGCCTGCTCCGCTTGATCGCGGTTGCTCATGCGAACGGCCTGGAGGTTTATCCGGATATCGTCTTGAACCACATGGATGGCGGCGCGTTGGACCCGCAGTCGCCGGTGGTGAACAACGTCTCTCGCGAAAAGCTCTTTGAGTACCCGTCCTTCAAGAACCACGCGTCAGGCGGCCGTTGGCGAAAAACACAGCTCGACTTCCATCCTTCGAATCGGCCTGGTTCGGCGCACAGTTACAACCCGGATGATGACTGGATCAAACAGAGCTTTGGCCCCGACATCTGCTACGGCGGGCGCTGTTCGGATCAGCATCTGGACGACGGCGGCAACAATCCCATGCGCCGCGGCGCGCGCGACTGGCTGGTCTGGCTGAAGCAGCAGACGGATTGCGACGGATTCCGGTTCGATGCGGTGAAGCATTATCCGCCGGAGGTCGTCGAGGACGCGCTGTACAACGCGATGGACGCGGGAAAGCCTGAGGCGGACCAGCGGCAGTATTTCGCCGTGGGCGAGTTCATCGGCAGCATCAGCCAGATTGATGATTGGGCGAACCAGACCAACAACCGCTGCGGCACATTCGACTTCCCCTTCCGCGACGCGCTGTTCAATGTGATCGCGAACCGGGGGCTTTTCGATATGGGAAGCTTGCCCAACTTCCAGCAGCACAACCGCCTGAAGACGGTGCCATTCATCAACAACCATGACACGTGGCGCGGCGTGTACTCCGACTCGAGCGCGAACGGCAAAGACGATCACACCCAGGCGATGAAGAACAATGACGAACTGGCGGCGGGCACGATCGATCCGGACGATCCGCGGGCCAACCTCGCGTACGCGGCGATCATGGCGGTCGACGGAAGTCCTCAGATCTACTACGAGGACCTGTTCGACAACCGGGACAAGAACGTTCGCGACCATGCCGACCCGGCGACGCAGCCGGTGAGGGATTACGTCAAGAACCTGATCTGGTGTCACCAGAAATTGCGCTTCAAGGAAGGGGCGTACGCAGTTCCGTTTCAGGGGTCCCAGGACCTTCTGGTGCTTGGGCGGCGAGGGAAGGCGCTCATCGCGCTTAATGACAACGGCACGGATGCGGTCGCGCCGCCGCAGGCGATTCACAGCGGCTTTGCTCCCAACACGAAGCTCCACGATTACAGCGGTCATGTGGCGGGCGACATCACGACAAACGCGCAAGGCGACGTGACGCTGCCTGCGGTTCCGCGCATGAGCTATTGCATTTGGGCGCCCGCGGGCATCAGCGGCAATCCGGAGCTGAAGTCGAGGCGAACGACGCAGATTTTTGAATTCGCCGATGACCTGGGCGATAACGATCCGAAATCGCTGCGATATGGGGGCACGCTCACGAACGGCGACTTTCGCAATGCCGGGGCTGTCTGGTGCGCCGCGAATTCCAGGGTGAAGGTGACGCTGCTCACGGACGAGGCGCAGGATGTTGCCCTGCGCGTGCTTCACCCGAGCGGCGATGGCGCCAAGTCGGACAGTACGGGAAGCACCACGGCCCAAGGTCAGGCGGGAGCCAATGCGCCGCTAGCCAAGGAATTCACCGCCCCTTCCGAGGGGTATTACCAGCTGATGGCGAAGCTGGCTTTCGGTGGGGCCAACGCGTCGGCGCATGCTCGACTTGTGGTGGAATACGAGGCGCCGGCTCGGTCAACGCTGATCAAGTAGAACGCCCCAAACCCCTTCTCCTTGGCGACGGGTTCATCTTCCTCTACCTTCGTGAGGCGCGCTCAGCGCTGCGAAGGAGGAATGGGTGAACCTTTGGCTCCTCAAAACCGAGCCCGGCACGTACGCATGGGATGATCTGGTGCGCGACAAGAAAACCACGTGGGATGGCATCACCAACGCGCTGGCGCTGAAGCACATTCGAACCATGAAAAAAGGCGATCTCGCTCTCGTCTATCACACAGCAGACGAGCGGGCGGTGGTGGGGATTGCGCAAATCACGTCGGCGCCGTATGCGGATCCGAAGGAGAAGGATGCGAAGCTCGTGGTGGTGGACATCAAACCGAAGAAGAAGCTGCCGCGCGCGGTGACGCTGGATGAGATCAAGGCGGACAAGATCTTTGCGGGCTGGGGCCTGCTCCGGATCGGGCGGCTGAGCGTTGTTCCCGTGCCAGAGGCGATGTGGAAGCGCATCGAGCAGATTGCATCCGGCGAATAGGCGTCGCCATGACGCGCGGCGGCGCAGTATGCTGGCGATGGAGAACAACGAAAGCAGACGGAGAACGCATGACACAACCGGTTGATCCCACCATCACACCCACCGGCGATGACCGCCCACACCGCCCGGCGGACGATCGCGAAGAAGTTTATTACCAGGGCTCGCCGATGCTGCGCGGCGACTTCGGCACGCTGATCATCTGGGGCATCCTGGGGCTGCTCCTGATCGCGGCGCCGATCGTGTACCGCGCGTACTACGGCGTCTGGCCCGCGTACTGGTGGATCACGCTGGGATGTATCGTGCTCGGGGTCATCGCGCTGGTGATTCCGCTGCTGGTCATTCGCTCGACGCGCTACCGCATCAGCAACTACCGCATCGACTTCGAGCGCGGTTTGCTGAGCCGGCGGATCGATACGCTGGAACTCTGGCACGTGGAGGACATTTCCTTTCACCAATCGCTGCTGGACCGAATCCTCGGGGTGGGGAACATCAGGATTATCTCGCACGATGAGACGACGCCGCAGCTTCTGCTGAAGGGATTGCCGACGCCGCGACCGATCTTTGAGCAGCTCAAGCAGCGCATCATCGCGGTGAAACGCCAGCGCGGCGTGATCAAGATGGACGTGGGCTAGAGGTTCTGAAGCGCTGGCGGGTTGATCTGCATCTGAGTTATACGCCATGCCCGATCCACGTTTTGCCAAACTCGTTCTGGTGGTCAACGGCTGCGTGCCGCTGGCGCTGCTGTGCTACGACGCTTCTCGCGGCGGCCTCGGGGCGAACCCGGTGGCATTTGCACTTTCGACGACGGGAATGGTGGCGCTGATTTTTCTAACCCTGTCGCTGGCGGTGACGCCCCTGCGCAAGATCACCGGCTACAACTATTTCAGCCACTTCAGGCGCTCGCTGGGGCTATTCGCCTTCTTCTACGGCTCAATTCATCTGGCGATCTACTTTGCATTCGATCGGTCACTAAACCTCGCCAGCACGTTTGAAGACATCAGCAGGCGGCCGTTTATCTTCGCAGGCATGATCGCGCTGGTGCTCATGCTGCCGCTGGCGCTGACGTCGACGAATGGCATGATCAAGCGGCTGGGCGCCAAGCGTTGGAAGGCACTGCATCGGCTTGCCTACGTGTCGGCCATCATGGGCGTGGCGCACTTTTATCTACTGGTGAAGGCCGATGCGCGCCAGCCGGTGACCTTCGCGGCAATCCTGCTGATCCTGTTTGCACTGCGCCTGCCGATCTTTCGATCTCCGGGACGGCGCTCAGCTCCTACCGCGTAAGCACGACGGCTTCAGTCGCCAGTTCCCGGGGGTTTGACTAGACTCCGCAGCCATGCGCGTCCCGACCTTCTTGATCCTCCTCATGATGACTCACGCAACTTTTGCTCAAAGTGTGCCGCCACCTCCGTCCACGCCTGCGAAACCGGTGACGGAGAACATTCACGGCACGTCGATCACCGATCCGTACCGCTGGCTGGAGGGCGACGCCGGCGGCAAAGTCACTGACGAAGTGGCGAAGTGGACGGACGCGCAGAACGCCCGCACCCGTGCGGTGCTGGACAACCTTCCCGGCCGCGCCAAGATCGAATCGCGCATCCGCGAGCTGCTCCAGATTACCACCGTGAGCCCGCCGACGATGGCGCTGGATCGCTACTTCCACACTCGGCGCGAAGGGAATCAGAACCAGGCGGTTCTTTACGCGCGGGATGGAGCTGAGGGGAAGTCGCGCGTGTTGATCGATCCGAACACGCTGGACAAAGAAGCGCTGGTGACACTCGCCTGGTATCAGCCGAGCCAGGACGGGAAGCTGCTCGCCTTCGGCACGTATCGCGCGGGTGATGAGAATGCGGTGGCCCACATCCTCGATGTCGACAGCGGCAAGTGGCACAGCGACAAGATCAAGGGGAAAGTCGATAACGAACTATACTGGCTCCCCGATGCCAGCGGGTTCGTCTATCGCAACCTCAGTGATGTGGAGAACCCGTACTCCGGGCAGGTGATGTTCCACCGCCTGGGAACGGAGCAGAAGCAAGACAAGCTGCTCTTCGAGCAGTACAAGACCGGCCCGCACGCCAGCACGTGGGGGCCGTTCGGGCAACTCTCCAAAGATGGCCGCTGGCTGCTGCTGGGGTACCACACCAGCACCAAATCGAACGACCTCTGGATCTGCGACTTCGATCAGTTCCTGCGGAGCGGAAAGCTCGAGAAGGTCGAGATCATCACCGGAGCCGACGCCCGTTTTAACGGTGAGTTCAACGGCGACACGCTCTTCATGCACACGAACCTCGACGCCGCCAATGGCCGGGTGATCGCGGTGGATCTGCATCATCCCGACAAATCGCACTGGCGGGAGATCGTGCCGGAGCGGAAGGACGCCGTCATCGACAGTGTGCGTCTCGCACGCGGCATCCTGACGGTCGTCTACCAGAAGAGCGCAACGACGCAGATCCGGCTGTTCGATCTTGACGGATCAAACGCACGCGACCTGGAGCTACCCGGCATCGGCACGGCAGAGCTGATCACCGAACCCGATCGCACCGAGGCGTTTGTCAACTTCAACAGCTTCAACACGCCGCCGACGATTTATCGGGTGGATCTGAAGTCGCGCCAGCGAAAGCTCTGGGACAAGACCAGCGTGCCGGTGGATCCGGATTCGGTGGAAGTGAAGCAGGTGTTCTATTCCTCCACCGACGGCGCCCGCGTGAGCATGTTCCTCGTGCACAAGAAGGACCTGAAGCTCGACGGCAACAACCCGACGCTGCTGACCGGTTACGGCGGGTTCGCGATCAACATCACGCCTCAGTTCAACCCGGTTATGTTCAACTGGTTCGAATCCGGTGGTGTGTTGGCGTTCCCAAACCTGCGCGGCGGCGGTGAGTACGGCGAGACCTGGCATACCAACGGCATGCTCGCCAACAAGCAAAACAGCTACAACGATTTTCTCTCGGCGGCGCAGTGGTTGGTCGACAACCACTACACCAACCCGAAGCGGCTGGCGATCATCGGCGGCTCCAACGGTGGGTTGCTCGTCGGAGCGGCGGTAACGCAGAAGCCCGAGCTCTTCAGCGCCGTCGTCTGCGCCGTGCCGCTGCTGGATATGGTGCGCTACCAGAATTTTTTAATGGCGCGCTATTGGGTTCCTGAATACGGAACGGCGGAAGATGCGGAGCAGTTCAAGTTCCTCTTCAAGTATTCGCCGTACCACAACGTTAAATCCGGGACGAAGTATCCGGCGGTTCTGTTTTCCGCCGGCGAAAATGACACGCGCGTGCATCCGCTGCACGCCCGGAAGATGGCCGCGCTAATGCAGGCGTCAACCGCGAGCGATCCGCAGCAGAAGCCGATCCTGCTGTGGGTGGATCGGGAATCGGGCCATGGGCGCGGCCGGCCGCTGAAGATCCGAGTGCGGGATTCCACCGACTCGCAGATCTTCCTCATGTGGCAACTGGGCACGCTGCCGGCCGGCGCTCAAGCGCATGAATAATCCCCTGTTCATCCGTTTGCAAAGAGCTCGGTCATTGCAAACTTGTCTACATCCACCAGTCCCAGGTCCGTGAGCTTGAGTGATGGGATGACCTCGAGGCCCATGAAGCTCATGGCCATGAAGGGATCTTCCAGCTTCGAGCCCAGTTGTTTGGCGGCGGTGAGGAGCTTGTCGTAGCTCTGCTTTACTTCTTCAATCGGCCGATCGCTCATCAGGCCCCCGACGGGGAGCGGGAGCGTCGCGAGAACCTGCTGCCCGTTAGCGGCGGCGAGACCTCCGCCGGCGCCCAGGACTGCTTTGATGGCGGTGAGAATGGAGTTGTTGTCCACGCCGATGGTGATGAGGTTGTGGTGGTCGTGCGCCACGGTCCCCGCAATGGCGCCTTGTTGCAGGCCGAAGCCCTGGATGAATCCAATGCCGCAGCGGCCGGTTTCATTGTGGCGTTCGATGACGGCGATCTTGAGGATGTCGCGCTGCGGGTCGGCCATAATGTTGCCCGCGCGGATGGTGGCGTTCATTACGCGGTTCTCGGTAACGAGCTGGTTGGCGAGGTGACCGATCACGCGGATGTGGCGTTTGCGCAGACCGACGTCAAGACGCACGCCGGACCATTTGATTTTGCAAGTGGAGCGCAGCGGATCCGGGATGACCGGCTGCGGGACAGGATCCAGCAGGCGCCCTTCTTCGGCGGCGAGTTTTCCATCGAAATAAACACCGCGCGCCGTCGGGTTCTTCAGGTCATCAAAGACGATCAGATCAGCAACGCGTCCGGGCGCGATCGCGCCGCGGTCGTGCAGATTGAACCACTCGGCGGCATTTAAGGTGCACATGCGGAAGGCATCGATCGGATCAACGCCGAAGGCGATGGCGCGGCGAAGCATCTCGTCCACCGAGCCGCTGTTGAGCAGATCAGCGGGCTGGCGATCGTCCGTGCAGAAGCAGATACGCCGAGCGTTCTGCGGCGTGACGATCGGCAGCAGCGCTTCCAGGTTCCTGGCGTTGGTCGCTTCACGAATCAGGATGTACAGACCGCGCGAAAGCTTTTCTTGTGCTTCTTCCGGTGTGAAGCATTCATGGTCCGAGCCGATGCCCGCGGCGACGTACGCGTTGAGCTGCTTGTCGCGAACGGCAGGTGCGTGGCCGTCGATGGGGCGATCGCGGAATGCGCGGATCTTCGCGGCGACGTCGGCGGCGCCGTTGATGACGCCGGGAAAATTCATCACTTCCGCCAGGCCGCGGACGGTGCCGTCGCAGAGCAACGCGGCGAGATCGTCCGCGGTGAGCTTCGCCCCGCTGGATGCCATGTCCGTGGCGGGCACGCAGCTGGGCGCCATCAGCTCAACCCGCAGCGGAAGATCGCGCGAGGCCGCAGCCATAAAACGGATCCCCGCGACGCCCGCGACATTGGCGATCTCGTGCGGGTCGGCGACGACCGTCGTCACGCCGCGCGGGACAACTGCGGTCGCGAACTGCGGCGGGATGCACAGCGAAGATTCGATGTGCACGTGTGCGTCGATGAGACCGGGCGCGACGTAAGCGTTTTGAAGATCAATCTCCTGGTTGGCCGAGTAGCCGGGACCGAGGGCGGCGATTTTCCCGGCGGCGATGACGACGTCAGTGGTTTCGACCTGACCGGAGAAGACGTTCACGAGCCGGGCGTTGCGAAGCACGAGATCTGCCGGGCGGTCGCCGCGCGCGACAGCCAGGAAAGCAGAGGGCGAATCGACAGGCGCGGCAGAGTCGGTCATGCCGCGGGATTTTCGCCTCAGGGTGTCTGTGTGGCAAATTTGAGCGCCGCGCGCGGGAACAACCAACTTGAGCGCAACACAAGTGTTGTCCCTACAATGGGTCGCGCGATGTGGAATGAAAAGGGAGGTTTCCTTATTATCCCCCGTCCACGCGACAAGCTTTAAATCCGTTCAACACCCAGAGAATCAGCAAAGGAATTGATCATGTTGATGAAATACCGCCTGTTCACCCCAGGCCCAACCAGCGTGCCCGAAGCGACTCTGCTCCAACTTGCCAAGCCGGTCCATCACCATCGCACCGGCGAGTTCCGGGCGATGTTCAACGAGATTCAGACGCTCCTCCAGTACGTCTACCAGACCAACAGCACGGTCTACACCATCACCGGCTCGGGAACCGCTGCCGCGGAGGCGGGGATCGTCAACGCGATTGCGCCGGGGCAGAAGGTGTTGAACGTTTCCAACGGCAAGTTCGCCGAGCGCTGGGCCAGCGTCTGCAAGACCTACGGCATCGAGTGCAAGGAGCTGAAGCTCGAATATGGCACCCACGCCACCGCCGAGATGATCGACGCGGAGCTGAAGAAGGATAAGTACGATGCCGTCATCCTCGTTCACTCAGAGACGAGCACCGCGACGGTGTGTGATCTCGAGAGCATCGCGAAGGTCGTCCGCAAGAACGGCGACACGCTGCTGATCGTCGACGGCATCACCTCCATCGGGGCCCTGCCGTTCAAGATGGACCAGTGGGGCGTGGACGTGGCGATCACCGGCTCGCAGAAGGCGCTCATGCTTCCGCCGGGCCTGGCATTCGTGGCGCTTTCGGATCGTGCGTGGAAGGCGGTGGAGAAGAACACCGCAACCAAGGACTTCTACCTCGATCTCAAGAAGTACAAGAAGAGCATTACCGACGGCGACACGCCGTTTACGCCCGCCAACACGCTCATCGACGCGCTGCACACGAGCCTGAAGATGGTGAAGGAAGAGACCATTGAGATGGTGTGGAAACGCACCAGCGTGACCGCCGAGGCGTTTCGCCAGGGAATGACGGCGCTCGGCTTCGAGCTGTTCAGCAAATCACCCGCCAGCTCCGTCAGCGCGATTCGTTATCTGGAAGGGATCACCGATAAGGACTTTCGCGGGCAGCTCAAGACCCGCCACAACATCCATGTCGCCGGCGGTCAGGGAACAATGGAGGGCAAGATCTTCCGCGTAAACCACATGGGTTATTCCGATGCGTACGATGCGCTCACCGTCGTCGCGGCGGTGGAGCACGTGCTCAAGGCGCTAGGCAAACCCGTGGAGTTTGGAAAAGGCGTCGCCGCCGCTCAGAAGGTTCTCGCGCAATTATTCTAAAGAGTCAGACTGGATTTTCAGCGCAATGGGCGCCCCGCCCATGCTTCGTTTTTAGCTGTGACGGTGCATCGACTACGGGATGGTTTGCACAGCGCTGTTCACGCCGTTCCACAACTGCGCCACCTTGGGCCCGATCATTGTTATGGCGGCAATCGCGCCAACGATGATCATGCCGCAGATCAGGCCCCACTCAAGGGTTTCAGTCGCGCGCTCGTCGTTCACAAAGGCAACAAACCGCCTAAACATCAACCTACTCCAGGCCCCCCTCAACCCCAGTCATTTTGCTAAGCTGGGAAAGTTTGTGCAATTATAATGTGTGAATGCAACATGAGAAGAAGGAGCGACGGAGCGGGCTCAACGTGCAGCCGCTAGCGCAGGAGTTGCAGAAGCCGCTGGAGAAGGTGAGAGAGCGGGCAGATGCACCGTGATGCAGGTGCCTTGGCCAACCGTGCTCTGGATCTTCAGTTCCCCCCGCAGCGCCTGAATGTGCGACTGCACCAGGAACAGACCGAGGCCCAAGTGCTCGGTGTCGCCGTGGGTTTCGCGCTGGGCGCGGTAGAAGGGCTCGAAGATGTGCGGGAGATGCTCATCGGAAATTCCCATGCCGGTGTCGCGCATGGAGAGGGTGACGCCTGAGCCGTCGCTCTTGCGAACGCAGCGGAAGTCGATCTGACCGCCGGGGCGGTTGTACTCGATGGCATTGGTCAGCAGGTTCAGGATGATGCTCTGAAGCCGGTCGCGCTGGCTGATGAAGGTTAGCTCCGATGGTAACTCGCTGGTAATCGTCACGCTCTTTTCGCGGGCCATGGGATCGACAGTTGCGACGAGCTCTCGCGCGAGCTTCGCCAAATCCAGCTCTTCAAGCTTCGGCCTCTCCATCGCGTGGTCGCTGCGCGCCTGCTCCATGAGCTTGTCGACAAGGCGTCGAAGCAGACGGGCATCGTGCAGCGCGCTTTCCATCGCCTCCTGAAGCGCCTTTTGATCGCGCTCGCGCCGAAGCGCCACTTCCAGCGTTGTAAGCAGCGCTGCGGTTGGTGTCCTCAGCTCGTGTGCGGCGTCGGCGAGGAATTGCTTGCGCTGCGAGAACACCCGCTCCAGCCGCTCGAGCAGTTCGTTGAGCCGATTCGTCATCGGAACCAGTTCAGCCGGGAGCTTGTCCGCCTGGATGCGCTGGGAAAGGTTCTTCTCGTCGATGGCGGCGATGAGGTCAGCGGTCTCGGTCAGCGGACGAAGCGCAGTCCTGGAAACTTTCAGTGCCACCCACCCGGTTGCAAGCGCGCAGAACGTTCCGACGCTGCTGAGCACGAGGATCAGGTAATTCGTGAGCCGGTCGAACGCGTCAGCGGGCCTGCTGTAGGCGATCGTCACGATGGGTTTGGGCGGAGCATCCGGCACCAGCGTCACCGCGCTCACCGTCACGGTTCGATACCGCTTTCCGTCCGGCTTGTACTCGAAGATTTTACGGATGATGACCGGCCGAAACGGCTGCTGCGGGCTGGCGGTGTAAGACCGGGTGACGCGATCGCCGGCGTCGCGGATTTCGTATCTGTCGCCGGCGGGTATCAACGCCTCGACCTGCTCGTTGGGGTTCAAGCTGTGGTCGAGCAGCGGCGTCGCGCGAGCGACCAGCGATTCGTCCAGGAGGGTCAGGAGCGTCTCGCGCGCCGTGATGTACGCGGCCGAATCACCGATCACGATGATCGTCCACGTCACGAGCAGGATCGCCACCGTAATGCGGGTTGTCATGTGGTGCTGTGTTCAGGCATCGGCGTCGAGGTGATCATGTAACCCATGCCGCGCCGCGTGTGGATCAGCTTCAGCGGGTGATCCTTGTCGATCTTGTTGCGGAGGTATCGGATGTAGACGTCGACGACATTGCTGGATGCTTCATCGCTCTGGCCGTAAAGATGCTTCCAGATTTCCTCCCGGCTGACAACCTGGTTCTGCCGGGCGCACAGGAACTGGAGCAGCATGAACTCGCGCGCCGTCAGATGAACTTCGTGGCCGCCGCGCTTTACGCTTTTGGCGACGTTGTCGATCTCAAGGTCCGCGATGACCAGCTTGGGCTGCGGATAACCGCGCTCCCGGCGGATCAGCGCCTTCACCCGCGCGAGCAGTTCATCCCAGGCAAACGGCTTGATCAGGTAGTCGTCCGCGCCGAGGTTTAGCCCCTGCACGCGATCGTCGAGCGCATCGCGCGCGGTGACGCAGAGCACCGGCGTGCGGTTTCCCTTCTGGCGCATTTCCCTGAGGATCGTGTAACCGTCTTTGCCGGGGAGGATGATGTCAAGCGCAACGCAGTCATAGCGCTGCGTGCTGAGAAGCCGGTCGGCTTCAAGGCCATCCAGCACCAGGTCCACCTCGAAACCCTCTTCGCGTAATCCTTCGGCAATGGATCGCGCCAGCGAAGGATGGTCTTCGGCGACGAGAATCCGCCCGCTCGCTGGGGCCCTTTCCTCCATGTCTCTACCCTTCCGATTTGAAAAACCGCCCTGAGTGCCGGAGATGCAGTTTAGCCGATACAAGTGACTTTTGCGCGTTAGCGGAGCTAGTCAAAGAACCCCAGGTAGAAAGCCAAAGCGCCCGCGAATGCGAGTGCGCCGCAGATGGCCGCGGGCGCCAGCAGGAGGCGGGCGCCAGCCTTGCTTTTGCGCCCGGCGAGGATCTCACTCGCCTCCAGGCGCGTGGTGAACTCCCCGCCATGCACCTGGTCGCAGCGGACGACCTTCAGCACAACCTTGATCGGCGGATGTCCCGGCCGGGGGATTTCCAGCGTGTACTGGTGCCCCACCTTGAGCGGACCCGAATGGATGAGACCCACGCCCTGGGTGGAAAAGTCTTCGATCATCACGCCGAACGTCCGGCCGGGCCGATCTTTATCCCATTCCGTCAGCTCAGCGGCGATATGCTGCTTGATCCGGTGCGAGCGCCGACGATCAGCGGGGACGTGCGCCTCTTGAAACGCGACGCTCAACGCTGACCTTTGATCGTACGAGAGGCTCATAGAACCATCCGCTTCTGGCGCTCCTCAAAGGGGATCGGCAGAATTTGCGCCAGAGTTGAGCCAGATTATTGGTCAGTGGACGGCGGGGGCGCCCGGATCCTGTGGGAGGAAGCGGGCCAGGCGGGCCATGATATCGTGAATGTCCATGCTGGCCTTCACCCAATAGTCGCAGGCGCCCAGAGAAAGGGCTTGCTTCTTCACGTCGACGTCGCTCAGGGCGCTGAAGACGATGATGGGCACCGGCAGGGGTTTTCCTTCGGCGCGGAGGTGCTTGAGAACGTCCATCCCACTCATCTCCGGCATCATCATGTCGAGCAGGACGAGGTTAGGAGGGTCCGTGGCGAGGGTATGAAGGCAGTCGCGGCCGGAATTGACGCAGCCGGCCTGGTAGCCGAAACGTTTGAGCAGCTTGACCATGAGCTGACAAACGTCGGCGTCGTCATCGACGATGAGGATCTGGCTCATAAGCATCGTGACCTTTGGGGGCGGGAGAAATCTATTGCACACCATGCTCCAGAGCGAATGCTCTTTTTAAAAATCAGTGGTCAAAAAGGAAAAAACGCCGCAGAGGCAGTTGCCCAATTTTCCTACGCGACTTAGCCGGAATTTGCTTTGGCAATCCGATCCACCGGCAGCTTAGGCGTCCGATCCATGTACACAAGTCCATTGGCCTCCTGATACGTGTCGGTGAATTGCGTGTAACAGAAGCCGGAGAACATCGGCATCGCCCGCACCGCCGCGAGAAGTTCCGTGTACTGCTTTTCGAATTCCGCTGCGGTGGTAGCGCGCTTGTAACCCCAAGTGTGCTTGGTGTCTTTGTGGAAGGCGATGCCGCCGAACTCTGTGAGCATGATCGGGGAGCCGTCGTACGAGCGGCCGTTGAGCAAGAGCTGCTTGTTCCCCGGGCGCTCGTAGGCAAAGAGCTGCTCCATGCTCTCCAGGGAGCGGAGGTAGCGTTCGCGAACCTTGTCCGGGTTGCGCTCATAATCGTGAATGGCGACGATATCTGTGTTTTCCATTTCCCAGCCGTCATTGCCGATGACGGGGCGCGTGGGGTCGAGTGCTTTGGTCAGGTGGTAGACGCCGCTGACGAAGTCGCGCTGGGCGCGAACGTCCGGCAGGTCGGGGACGCCCCACGATTCGTTGAACGGAACCCACGCGATGATGCAGGGGTGAGATGAATCACGATTGATCGCGGCCGTCCACTCGGCGATGAGGCGGCGGATCGCTTCGGGCGAGAACTTGTAGGGGCTGGGCATTTCTTCCCACACGAGAAGCCCCAAGCGGTCGGCGTGGAAGAGGAAGCGCGGGTCTTCGATCTTCTGGTGCTTGCGCACGCCATTGAAACCAAGCTGCTTGACGAGCTCGATGTCGCGAATGAGGGCTTCGTCGCTGGGGGCGGTGAGGCCGGATTCACGCCAGTAGCCTTGATCGAGTAGGAAGCGCAGCATCATCGGGCGGCCGTTCATCACGAGTCGGTCGCCCTGGACCGAGACGCTGCGCATCGCGGTGTAGCTCTTGACGCGATCGACTTCGGTATCGTCAGCTTCCGTCAGCTCGAGGCGCGCCTGGATGAGGTTCGGAGACCACGGTGCCCAGAGCAGCTCGTTGCGCAGGTCGTCGATGCCGGGATCGTCAAGTTGGATAGTTCGCTCCAGTGTATCGCTCGTGACGTGGAAGGTGTCGGCGGCGAGGAGCTTGCCTTCAGCGGCGGTCAGCACGACCCGCAGGCGCATGTTGTGGTGCAGTGAGCCAGCAATGCGGACGCGCAGCCTGATTGACCACGTGGCGACGTCGGGCGTCCAGTGGACGGATTCGATTCGCGTGGGGGAGACGACTTCGGTCCAGACGGTTTGCCAGATGCCCGTGGTGCGGGGGTACCAGATGGCATGCGGCTCGAGACGCCAATCCTGCTTGCCGCGCGGCTTGGCGAGGTCTTGCGGATCGTCGTAGGCGCGGACAATCAGGGTGGCCTTCCCACCGCTCAGCTCATCGGTGATATCGACGCTGAAGGGCGTGTAACCGCCCTCGTGTGTGGCGACAAGCGCGTTGTTAACCCAGACGGTGGCTTGGTGGTCGACGGCGCCGAAGTGGAGGATGAGGCGCTGATCCTCGTTGAGGGCAGGGACGTCGAGCTGGCGGCGGTACCAGACTGCTTTGTAGAAGCCGGTGTTTTCGATACCGGAGAGAGGGGTCTCTGGGGTAAAGGGGACGGTGATGGTTTCGGTGTAGTCGACGTCGCGGGGAGAGACGACACTGGCTTCCGGATCGAAGGCAAAATCCCAGCGGCCGTTAAGGCTTGTCCAGTTGTCGCGCTGGAGTTGGGGGCGGGGATAGCCGTGGGTGACGGGGGTGCGAGCGCTGGAAGATTTACGTTTGGCCATGGCGGGGGCGGAAGATAGCGGGAGGTGGAATGGAAAGCACGGGGTGGGGTAGCAGGAAATTTGATTTCTTGTGTAGGGACAACCGCCAGTTGTTAGACCCTCACCCCCACCCTCTCCCGTGTACGGGAGAGGGAGTGGATCTTCTGGCGAAGTCGGAGTTGTGGGTAGTAGAGGAAAGCGCTCACGCTGCCCTCTCCCGGCGTGCCGGGAGAGGGGAAGAGCGCGAGTATTGTCGGCCTTACTCGATTTACTGTTGTTGTTGCTCTTGTTGCAGGCTCACCTGGTCCTGGTGGGGTTGATGGTGGCCGGGGTAGGTCGGGATGTTGATGGATTGGTTGCGGTCAGCGGCTAGTTCGGGGGGGATGGCTTTGAGTTCTTCGCTTCTGACGGCGACCTTGATGTTCTCGTGCGCTGAGCCGCGGTAGATGCCCTTATTGGGAGGAACGTCGCGGAAGTCTCGGCCGTAGGCGACTTTGACGAAGTGGTCGCCGGTGGTGCACTTGTTGGTGGCGTCAAAACCGATCCAGCCGGCGCTGGGGAAATACAATTCGCACCAGGCGTGGGTCTGTGTGTAGCCGCGGTAGCGATGGGCTTCGGGATGCAGGTAGCCGGAGACGTAGCGGGCGGGGATTTTTAGCGCGCGGGCGAGGCCGATCATCAAATGCGTGAAATCCTGGCAGACGCCTCGACCGTGCGAGAGGATCTCAGTAATAGGGCTGGCGGCGGAGGTGACGCCTTGCTCGTACATGAACTTCGTGTCGATCAGGTCGATCATGCGATCGGCCACCTGCGCAAGTGGTTCACCTTCCCGCGCATTGAGCTGCTGTGCGAGGCGGTTAAGTAAAGGGGAGTCGACGACGGGACCCGAAAAGTTCGCATAGTCGTACATCCAATACAGCTCCGGCGTGATCTTCACCGGGAACGTGTCCGGCAGCTGGCGCGGGTCGACGCGGGGCCGATGGGTTTCCACGACGCTGGTGGCAACGATCTGGATCTGCTCGTGAAAGCTGGTGATCGAGAAGGCGTGGACAGTGTTGCCCAGCCAATCGAAGTAGCTGCTGGGCTGAGTCTGCGGTCCGATGGCGAGGTTGAAGGTGAGGCGATGCTGGTCCTCCTCCTGGCGCGGACACATGCGAAGTTCCATAACGGATTCGCTGATGAGGTCCGCATAGGAGAGGTCGGTGGTGTGGGTGATTTTGAGGAGCATGAGAGGCCTGTTGAGAAGCACGAGTGCTAGCTTGGGAGTTCCATGTGGTGATTTCACCTGTACATAAACCAGATTGTGCCAGAGAAGCCCGAGCCGTGGAAGTTGAGTTGTTGGCCAGATCGCGCTCGACCTGTGGATTTTATCCCAGGCGCAAGCGCATGGCGCAGCGGGACTTAAAGGGTGAGGATTTTACAACTTTTATAAAGGAACCGGCGTCAGAAGATCGGTAGGATTCGCCGCAGACATGGAACTGCTCAACTCCATTACGGGGAAGGTGACAGCCGGCGTTATGACGCTGGCGGTCATCGCCGCGGGAATCTCCTGGTGGCAGATGGATCCCGCGACTCGGCATTGGCTCGTCGTCGGCGCGGGGAAGATCGTCGCGTGGATTGGCACTGTGATCTTTTTGCCGTGGGTCACGTTCTTTATCACCAAATGGGTCGCGGGGAAGGACAGCAACTCGGCCGGCGCACTGCTCGTGGCGGCGTACACAATCCCGGAGATGGTGCTGGTGGCGTGGCTGTTTGACTGGAAAGTGCCGAGCGCGACGGCCTGGACGTTTTTCGGCGTCGGAGCACTCGTGGCCGGTGCGTACAATCTGCTGGTGTGTGATTGGATTGCGGAGAGACTGACATGACGGTCTTCTTTGACGCATTGTTTGGCGGATGGTGAAGAAGTCGATTGAGCGCGGTGTGAAATAACCGGTTCGATAAAGCGGACCCTACGAAGGATGATGAAAACAATGCCGACGATTGGCCAGCGAGTTGGCGAATACATCCTGGAGAGCAAGCTCGGCGCGGGCGCTTTCGGCGAAGTGTGGCGCGCGCGACACCATGTCTGGAGCGACCAGATGGTCGCCGTAAAGATTCCCAAGGACACGCAGTACCTCCGCGACCTCCAGCGCGAGGGCGTTGCCGTTCACGGCTTGGTGCATCCCAACATCGTCCGCGCCCTTGGGTTTGATCCCTATGGTGATCCGCCTTACCTGACCATGGAGTACGTGGCTGGGGGCAACCTCCGCGGCTTGATCGCGAGCCGCTCGCTGACGCCCAATGATTCCATTGAAGTTCTCCGCCAGGTGCTCAAGGCACTGAAGCACGCGCACGAAAACGGGCTGGTGCACCGTGATGTGAAGCCAGAAAATATCCTGGTGCACGAGCGGGCAGCCACGGAAGGATATGCCGCGGAAGGGATCGTGAAGCTGACCGACTTTGGTATGGGTCGCCGAACCAACGAAGCGGTGGCCGCGTCGATTGTCTACTCCGCGTCGATGAACAGCCCCGAGGCGCGCGAGATCGCGGGCACCCTGGATTACATGTCACCTGAGCAGCGCACGGGCGAGAACGTGGACGCGCGTGCGGATCTCTACGCGTGCGGCGTGGTGCTTTACGAGATGCTCACCGGCGAGCGCCCTGCGGGAACGGAATTGCCGAGCGAGTTGAATACGTCGGTTCCGAAGTATCTCGACGACGTATTCAAACGCGCTTACACGCGACTGGAAAAACGATTTGCTTCGGCAGATGCATTTTTAACCGCCTTGCCCCCGATGCTGCCGCGCTTGCCCGCCACCGGGAGTGGTACGGCGAGGCCGCAGCCGACCCCCGAGCCGCGGCAGGTGCTGCCGCCGCTCCCGGCGCGCACGCCGATCAATACCATCGATCCACCGGCCGGTCATCGTCAGCAGCATGTGACCTGCCCGCAGTGTCGCAAGCCGGTGGATGTGCTCGACCAGTTCTGCATGCACTGCGGAATTCAGCTCGTCACCACAGTAAAGCGCTGCAACAAGTGCGGGGCTTATCCCGATACCGCAGATGAGTATTGCATCTTTTGCGGCGATACCTTGACGGAGCAGAAGAAGTCGGCATGAGGATTTGAACGTGAGCGCCTTCGTAACGATCTTCATCTTGTTTGCGTTCTTCGCTATCGGCATGACGCTCTTTGCCGGCTTCGGCGTGTTCCTGATCGTGCGCGCGTTCGTCGGCGGGACGTTGCGACTGCTGGGCGGCGGCGAAAGCCGCGTGCCCGTGCAGCATCATCTGCGGCCCCGCGGAACAATGCCCTCAAACGCAACCCGATGCTCCCGCTCCGGGTGCCGCGCGATGAACCCTCTGTCGGCAAGGTATTGTCGTCGCTGCGGCGCGCAGCTACCGACGCCGCAGCGGGTTGAAGTAGTGCGAAGGGCGGCGGTGTGGTGATGAGTACGACGGACGTGCAGTCTGTGGCGCACCCGCCCGCGCGGGACGAATTCGACGAATACGGGGTTGCGGTGCAGCGCAGCCTGGGGCGGTTCTTTTCTGATCGTTTCTCAATCGGCGCGCTCCGCGCCTTAATTGAAGCGGCGCTGAGCTTCGGCATCCTGCCGCTGTTTGAGATGACGAGCCGGTTTCGTAATTACGTTTCGTATGAGCGGCAGCAGATCGTGCATCTCTCCGACTGGCTTCGCCGGCATTACGAGTCCGACGAAACGAAAATGCTTCAGGACCTATCGCGGCGTCTTCGCTATCGGGAAGGCGTCAACGGCCTGGTGGTGCTGTGCGCGATGGCGGTGATCGGAGTTCTGGTGTTGGGGACGATGCCGCTGAGCTTTGCCGGCCTGCTCGATCAGACTTTTAACGTCCGGCCGTGGGGTCGTGATTCACGCCATGTGTCGAGGCTGTTCATCATATGGAATGCAGGGCTCGGATTGGCGTATCTGCTGCACTGGTTGCAGATGTGCATCTACATGGCCGAAATGCGCCGGTGGGTGGAGAGATTTAACACAGTAGCGGCCAGAATTGGATTAAGTACCCTGCCCGACTTTCGCCCGCGCGGGAGCGTCGGATGGGCGCTGGTCGGCACGCTGTTCGTCTGGTTCGGCGCGGTTTGGACCGTTCCGATGGCAGTTGCTGGGATGACTCAGCGCGGCTACGTGAACGGCTCTGCCGTAAAGACGCGATTGCAGCTTGCTGAACGGATGCGCGTTCTCATGGCGCAGCGCCGTGAGCATCCGGAACACGTGCCCGCGCGGATGGGTCCGGATTATCGCGTGCACTTAGCGCGATGCGCTCAGCCGCTGTGTCAGGCGGAACTGCCGATCAATGCGATGTTCTGTCCGCGCTGCGGCGCCAAGGTGGGGCCGGTGGTGAAGTCGGCATGAAACAGGTTTACATCCTCATGTCGATTGCGGGTTGGGTCTGGACGGCGGTGGTGGGAATCGTCCTGCTGGTCAAGCTGCGCCAGGAGGTGCAGCGGTGAAAAACGGATCCGATCCAGCCTGGCACCAGGCGCGTGAGCGCGAGTTTATGGAACACGCGCGGAAGCTGCTGGACGATGATCGCCTGCGCGTCGACACCATGCGCGGACGCAAGCCGCTGGCGCTAAAGCGCGTGAAGGAAGGTGAGCTGGATCTCAAACGCCTGATGGCAGAGGCGGGCAAGCGCGATCGAGACCTTCAGGATCGCATGCCGGTGGGGCTGAAGCTTGAAGTGGAAGTGCTGCACAAGTGGCTCTGGGTGATGCGTAGCGTCGTAGCGCGGCTGCGCGTGCTCAGCGTGCCCCCGGCGCAGGCGCTGTTGCACGGACAGCCACCGAGCCCAACGGGGAAGGAAGCGGTGCTGGCGGCAATGATGGGCGCGGGCGGGCAGGAGCCGGTGACGACGGTGCTCTTCTCCAGCAGGGGTTTCGGAGCCGAAGCGCGGCGGATGGTCCAGGAGCAGCCTGGCACGGCAACGGTTCTCGTCGAGCCAAACGACGCGGGCGGCTACAACCTCTACGCATCAGAAGCGGCCCGGCATCTGGCGGATCTGTTCGATCCGGAACTGGAGGATCAGAAGCGGCAGCGGGTGCTGGATGCGATCGCTCGCCAGCATGGGGAGCTAACCGGCAGCGGAATTAGTGCCGACAAGCTGGCAAAGCAGGCGGAACTGCCGATGCCTTTGGTGGAGTCGGCGTTAAGATCGTATGCAAAGGAACATGCGGGTTGTGTGGCTAAGAAGCTCGACGGACGGCTGGTGCTGTTCCGCGAAGGGTCCATCTTGCCGCAGGACGCCGCTGGAGGTCAGAGCATGCCGATGATCGATCGGATCAGAAGTCTGTTTGGCGGGCGCGGCGAGAACGAGAAGAAGATTGCCTTCCTCTCTGAGCGGCGAACCGCCCTTTCGCAACAGCGTGACCGTGCCTATGAAGAGATTTCCCAGCTCGAGGGAAAGGACAATGAGCTGAAGGAGCAGTTCAAGAACGCCGGAAACGAGCTCGCCAAGCGCCGCGTCACCAGTCAGCTCCTCCAGTTGCGCAAGGACATGGAGCGCCGCCAGCAGCTCCTCGGCGTGCTCAATCAGCAGATCAACGTCGTCAGCACGCACCTGCACAACCTCGAACTGGTCCAGCAGGGAACCGGCGCCAAGCTTCCGAACAGCGAGGAGATGGCGGAAGATGCGGCGAAAGCCGAGGAGATGCTGGCGGATCTGGAAGCCAGCGGCGACCTCGCATCTTCCATCGGCGTCGCAGGCGGCATGGGCATGAGTGACGAGGAACAAGCTCTCTACGACGAGCTCGCGGCGGAGACCGGAGCCACGCAGACGGTGAAAGAGCCGGCCGCGGGAACTTCAATCGCCGGTGCGAGTCAGACGGCGACAGGAAAGACGCAGCTTCCTCCCATTCCGCCAACGCCGGAAAGACAGAAGGAACGAAAGCGCACGGAGCCGGAAGCTGGATGACACGTGCACGTACGACGCGGAGCGTCATCCTGAGGTACTCGGAAGGATCTGGCGCTATAGGCCTCCCATGCCAGATGCTTCGGAGTACCTCAGCATGACAGCGTCTCGCACGTGGTAGTGAGTAGGTAGAGGCGTGAACGTCAGACCGAGAGACATGCGACCCCCACATCTCATCTTCGTCGTGTCGTTGCTGGTTTCCCTGGTCGCACCCGCGCGCGCTGCCGAACCTATGGTCGAGCAGTACCTTCTCACCGGCAAACTCGCCGAGGGCGAAAAGGCGCTTGCGAACCATCTTCAAGCCAATCCCAAAGACGATGAAGCGCGATTCGGCCTGGGCATGCTCCAAGTCGTCCGCGGCCTTGAGCAGCTCATGCAAACCTTGCACAAGCACGGCCTGCGCTCGGAACGCAGCGGCGTGCCGTTCCTGCGGCTCCCCGTGGAGCAGAACCCGAACCCGCAGGCGATGAGCTACCAAAGCGCTTCGCAGATGGTTCGGAAATGGGACGAGCAGCTTGCCCAGGCGGAGAAGACGCTGGCGCAGGTTCAGAGCACGGAGATCAAGCTGCCGCTGCATTTCGCACGGATTCGTCTCGACTTTGACGGCGATGGGCAGGCCAGCGAGACGGAGATGCTCTGGAGGGTGTATCAGCGGCTCTCGGGTTTT
>DASVUC010000254.1:0-20047 GCA_036387255.1 Tepidisphaeraceae bacterium
GGAATGGAAACTAGCGACAACTGAGGAAATAAGTAAAGGAAAGGCATATGAAACTTCGACCCCTGGCGGATCGTGTGATTGTGAAGCAGTCGGAAGCGGAGGAGAAGACCAAAACCGGCATCCTGCTGCCGGATTCGGCGAAGGAAAAGCCGACGCGCGGGAAAGTGATTTCAGTCGGTCCGGGCCGGCTGGATGATAAGGGGAAGGCGATGGAGCTTTCCGTTCGAACCGGGGACACCGTGTACTACGGAAAGTACTCCGGCACGGACATCGAAGTGGATGGCGAGAAGTTTGTCATCCTGCGCGAGAGCGACATCCTCGGAGTGCTCGAGTAAGTAAAAACCTAAGCCGTCAGCTTGCAGCTACCCGCCGTCAGCCGGACGGGATGGAGCTGATAGCTGAAGGCTGATAGCTGACAGCTAGGAGAATCGAAATGGCCGCTAAACAGTTAATGTTCGAAAACGATGCCCGGGCGCAGATCGCCCAGGGCCTCACGCAGCTCGCCCGAGCCGTCAAGGCCACCCTGGGCCCCCGCGGGCGCAACGTGGTGTTGCAGAAGTCCTTCGGCTCGCCCCGCATCACCAAGGACGGCGTCACCGTCTCCAAGGAGATTGAGCTGCCCGATCCGTTCCAGAACATGGGCGCCAAGCTCGTGAACACGGTCGCCTCCAAGACCGGCGACGTCGCGGGCGACGGTACCACCACCGCAACCGTGCTTGCCGAAGCCATTTACGTTGAAGGTCTCAAGTACGTCACCAGCGGCGCGGCGAATCCTGTGCAAATCCAGCGCGGCATCGTGAAGGCCGCTGAAGTGGCGGCGGATGCGATCACCGCGATCTCGAAGAAGGTGAAAGGCCGCGACGACTACAAGCGCGTCGCGACGATCTCGGCCAATGGCGATGAACACATTGGCGAGATCATGGCCGAGGCCATGGAGAAGGTCGGCAAGGAAGGCGTCATCACCGTCGACGAAGGCAAGAGCACTGAATCGACGCTGGAGTACACCGAAGGGATGCAGTTCGACAAGGGCTACCTCTCGCCCTACTTCCTGACGAATCCCACGACGATGGAAGCGATCCTCGAAGACGCTTACGTCCTGCTGCACGAGAAGAAGATTTCCAATCTCGCCGAGCTGCTGCCGCTGCTCAACAAGATCGTTACGGGCGGCAAGCCGCTGCTGATCATCGCGGAAGATGTGGAAGCCGAGGCGCTGGCTGCACTGGTTGTCAACAAGCTGCGCGGCGTGCTGAACATCTGCGCGGTGAAGGCGCCCGGCTTTGGCGATCGCCGCAAGGCGATGATGGGCGATCTCGCCGTCGTCACCGGAGGGAAATTTATCTCGGAAGATCTGGGGCTGAAGCTCGAGAACGTCGAGCTGGACGACCTGGGCCGGGCGAAGCGCGTGGTGGTCGACAAGGACAATACGCTGCTCGTCGAAGGCGGCGGCAAGAAGCGCGATATCGAAGCACGCGCCGAGCAGATCCGCAAGCAGATCGAAACCACCACCAGCGATTACGATCGCGAAAAGCTCCAGGAGCGGCTGGCGAAGCTGACGGGTGGCGTCGCCGTCGTTAAAGCCGGTGCCAACACCGAAACGGAGATGAAGGAACGCAAGGACCTCATCGACGACGCTCTGCACGCTACGAAGGCTGCCGCTGCGGAAGGTATCGTGCCTGGCGGTGGTGTGGCGTTCCTGCGGGCGATTGAAGCCGTCGAGAACGGCAAGCGCCAAGCCAAGGGCGATGAGAAGATTGGCTTCGATATCATTGCCGAAGCGCTGCGTTCGCCTTGCCGGCAGATCGCCGACAACGCCGGCGAAGACGGCGAAGTCATCGTCGCGCAGATCCTCGAGAACAAGAACCCCAGCTACGGCTACAACGCCGCGACCGGTGAGTTCGGCGATATGTTCAAGATGGGCATCATCGACCCGGCGAAGGTCGCGCGGACGGCGCTGCTCAACGCGGCATCGGTCAGCGGCTTGGCGCTGACGACCGATGTGCTCGTGACGGAGTTGAAAGAAAAGAAGGGCGAAGATGCCGTGCCGGTGGCCGGCGCAGTCGCCTAGTTCGTTAAAGGAGCTTGGCGTTTCGCGCCCGCTCCAGAGATTTTTGTCCACGCGAATGTAAACCCGCGTGATTAAATTTGAATCCCGCGGCGACGATGATCGCCGCGGGATTTTCTTTTCCACGTAGGGGCGACGCAGGCGTCGCCCCTACAGTGCGATAGGAAGTTCCTGTAGGATTCTGGCATGATTCGGATCCTTCGATTGCATGTTGCTGACGAGAAAAAGCAGGTGGAGGCGCTGCTGGACGAGCTTCGCTTGAAGCCGGAAGACCTCGCGGCGGCAAAGGGTGATCGTGCCAAGGCGGCGCAGGCGGTTGAGCAGATCCTCGCGGACGTTGCTGAGCGCGGCGACGATGCGGTCGTCGAATCCTGCCGAAGGTTTGACGATCCGGATTTCAACGCCGAGCAGATCCGCGTTTCAGAAGATGAGATGCGCGCGGCGGCCGCTCGACTCGATCCCGCGCTGACCAGGGCGCTCCGCCGGTCGATCGATCAGGTGCGGGAATATCAGACCCATATCATGCCTAAGGCCCCGGCAGCGCTGAAACGTCCTGGGGTTGAGCTGGGCATCCGCTTCACGCCGTTGCAGAGCGCGGGGCTTTATTTCCCAGGCGGAAAGGCCTCCTATCCCTCCAGCCTGATCATGCTGACCGTGCCGGCGCAGGTCGCGGGCGTGGAAGAGATCGTGGTGTGCACGCCGCCGTCCAAATACGGTCGCTCAGACATTGTGCTGGCGGCGGCGCATGAGCTGGGATTGAAGTGCGTCGTTCGCGCCGGTGGGGCGGCCGCGATTGCGGCGATGGCATTTGGGACAAATTCGATCCCGCGCGTGGACAAGATCGTCGGCCCCGGAAATACGTACGTTCAACTTGCCAAGCGCGCACTTTCGGGAGCGGTGGGGGTGGATGGTTTTCTCGGACCCAGCGAGATTCTCGTGCTGGCCGATGAGACGGGGCGCGCGGATGTGATCGCGGCGGACCTGATTGCGCAAGCCGAACACGATCCCGGCAGTTGCTTTTTGCTCACAACTTCCCAGCCGCTGGCGGAGCGGGTGCGCAATGAGCTGAACGTGCAGACAGGCGTGCTGGATCGTGCAGATGCGATCGTGAAGGCGCTGGCCGAGCGGAGCGCGATTATCGTGGATCCCTCGATGGAATCACTCATTCATTGGGCGGATCAGTTTGCGGCCGAGCACGTGAGCGTACAGACGAAGGATCCAGATGCGGTGCTGAAGAAGCTCCGGAATGCGGGGGCAATTTTCATCGGTCCCTTCTCGCCCGTGGCGGCCGGGGATTACGTGGCGGGGCCAAGCCACTGCTTGCCGACAAATACGACCGCGCGGTTCTCGAGCGGGATCAGCGTGTATGAATTCCTCAAGCGCACCAGCGTGGTGCAGTACAACGCCGAGGGGCTGAGCGAGGATGCCGATGCGATTATAGCATTAGCAACCGCTGAGCAGCTGGCGGGACATGCGGCGAGTGTGACGGCGCGGGGGAGCGATTAACGGAATGACCAAGGTAAGTCAGTGACGGATGAACAGGCGCGGTGCACCTATTCGTCAATGGTTCATTCCGGCATTCGTCATTTCTGCTACAATCCCCTCATGGCTCCGCAATTTGTCCGATCGACGGTCCGCGCGATGGATGGGTATGTGCCGGGCGAGCAGCCTGGGGCGGGGGAGCGCGTGGTGAAGCTGAACACGAACGAGAATCCGTTTCCACCAAGTCCCAATGTGATGAAGGCGGTGCGCGAGGTGGAGGCGGAGATGCTGCGCCGCTATCCGCATCCGACGGCGCATCCATTTCGCGAAGCCGCCGCGGCTGTGCTCGAGGTGAAGCCGGACATGATCATGGCGGGCAACGGCAGCGATGACGTGCTGGCGGTGGCGGTCAAGACGTTTTGCGCGCCGGGCGATCTGCTGGCGTATCCGGAGCCGACCTATTCGCTCTACCCCGTGCTGGCGGAACTGGATGGGGTGAAGGTCTCAACGGTGCCGTGGGAGAAGGACTGGACGCTGCCGATCGAGGCGCTGGTGGATTCAAAGCCGCGCGCCATATTCCTGGCGAATCCAAACGCGCCGTCGGGGACTTTCGTTTCGCCGCAACGGATTGAAGAGCTCTTGAAGAAGTTCGACGGGCTGGTGCTGATCGATGAGGCGTACGTGGATTTTGCGGACGACAACTGCCTGCCGCTGGTTCGGGAGTATCAGAACATCGTGATCACGCGGACGCTGAGCAAGGCGTATTCGCTTGCGGGGATGCGGTTTGGGTATGCGGTGGCGAATGCGGATGTGATCAAGGAGATGAACAAAGCGCGGGACAGCTACCCGTGCGATGCGATCTCCATCGCAGCGGCGACGGCAGCGCTGCTGGATCAGGAGTATGCGAAGAAGACCTGGGATCACGTGCGCTCGGAGCGGCAGAGGCTCAGCACGGAGCTGACGCAGTTGGGGTGGGATGTACTCCCGAGCCATGCGAATTTCATTTTCGCCGCGGCGCCCGATGGGAGAGGACGCGAGGCTTATCTAGGGCTGAAGCGCCAGGGAATTCTGGTGCGGCATTTTGATAAGCCAGGCATGTCCGACAAGATCCGGATCACGGTCGGAACAAGCCAGGAAAACAACGCGCTGCTCGGCGGTATTAAAAATCTGCACGCCGCGGAGAAGGCGGCTTGAAGGTCGCTTTCGGTTTGCATGCTAATCCGACGCGTGGCTGACGCGGCTGGTTGCGACGCAGTGCTTTTTCGCGTGCGCCCTTGCTGAGCCGGCAGCGGACGGTTCCACTTGTCGTACAGGCGTGTCAGCGTTTCGACATATCAACCTGGCCGATCAGCAGAACCACAATCCGCACCGGCGCGTCGGCAAATGGGGTTTTATCGGGTGCTCGTGGTGCGTGTGCTTTTGGCGTGAAATGCCGATAATCACCTTGTATGGCTAAGCGAAGTGCACAGCGCACGGCAGAAATCTCCCGGCAGACGAAGGAAACCCAAATCAGTCTTGCGCTCAACCTGGACGGATCGGGCAAAGCCGATGTGCGGACGGGGGTGGGTTTTTTCGATCACATGCTGGATCTGCTGGCCCGCCACAGCCTGATCGACCTGGACGTGGAAGCGAAGGGCGATCTGCACGTGGATCAGCACCACACCGTGGAGGATGTGGGCATCGTGCTCGGTCAGGCGCTGGAAAAAGCCATCGGCGACAAGCGCGGGATCTACCGGTATGGCTGGGCGATCGTGCCGATGGACGAGTCGCTGGCGCAGGTGGCGGTTGACCTCTCAGGGCGGCCGGCTTTTGTTTTTCAGGTGCCGTTCAAGGGAGAGTTGATCGGGGATTTCGCGGTGGAGCTGGTGGAGGAATTTGTCAAGGCGCTGGCGACGAGCGCGCGGATGAATTTGCACGTAACGGTGCCATATGGGTCAAACAATCATCACATGGCCGAGGCGGTCTTCAAGTCTCTGGCCAAGGCGCTGCGG
Organism: Tepidisphaeraceae bacterium; assembly: GCA_036387255.1. Classification (GTDB taxonomy): domain Bacteria; phylum Planctomycetota; class Phycisphaerae; order Tepidisphaerales; family Tepidisphaeraceae; genus DASVUC01. The sequence goes on from DASVUC010000254.1 coordinate 5,536, forward strand.
CAAGCGGTGAGTGCGGATCCGCGGAACGATCAGGTGCCGAGCACGAAGGGGTCGCTCAATGGTTGAAGCGGGGACACCCGAAGTTCATCCCAGGAAGAGCCTGCGCGAGCGGGTGCCCGATGACCTCGCCTACCTGGCGCCAATGGCCGCGTTCTTGATCTTCACCTGGCTTGGGGCGCAGTGGCGGAAAGAGCTTCCATGGACTTATCCCGCTTCGTATGTCGTGAAGGTGGTGCTGACAGCGGCGCTGCTGGTTTGGCTGTGGCCGAAGTACACGAAGATCCGCTGGAACGGCTGGTGGCTCGGAATCATCGTGGGCGTGATCGGGATCTTCCAGTGGGTGGGCATGCAGCTTTGGTTGCAGAAGCATCTTGAGTTTTTTCGGCCGGGGGAGGACGTGTTTGATCCACTGAAGATGTATCCGACCGCGGGGGCGTTCTGGAGTTTCGCAGCCGTGCGGATGATCGGCGCGGTGCTGGTGGTGCCGGTGATGGAGGAGCTGTTCTGGCGGGATTTTTTGTGGCGGCAGATCCTGGCGCCCAACGACTTCAAGCTGGCGGCGGTGGGGGAGTGGGGGTTGGCGCCCTTCCTGATCGTGTGCGGCGCGTTTGCGACGGTGCATGGAAACTGGTGGCTGACGGCGATCGTCTGGGGGGCGATGGTGGGGGGGCTGCTGGTTTACACGAAGTCGCTGGGGGCGTGCATCGTCGCGCATGCAACCACGAACTTGTTGCTGGCGCTTTACGTGTTACGGACGCATGATTGGGCGTTTTGGTAGTCAATTAGACAAACCCTCACCCCCGCCCTCTCCCGCGGGTACGGGAGAGGGAGTGGCTGGTTGTCATCTTTTATTTGATTAGGCCGTTCTTGCGGAGGGCGATGTCTAGTTCGGCGTCAGAGGGTTCGCTGAGGACGATCTTGTTGGCGACTTTAACGGTGGGGGTTTTCTGCTTGCCGTCGTTCTGCTTCATGACCCACTGCTTGGCAGCATCGTCCTGATCGACGTTGAGGTAGTCGTAGGGGAGGCCCAGAGATTCAAGATGCTGGCGCGTTCGAACGGTGTCTTCGCACCAATCGGCGCCATAGACTTGGATGTCGCTCATCAGGGCAATGATAAGGATAGGGGCCAGGGTGCGGGAGCGCTTGAAGTGTCGTGACAGGGGGGAGGGGCGGACCTAAAATGCGGGGATATGTTGCCGCGCCGTTTGTACCTCGATAATTCTGCGACTTCGTTTCCGAAACCGGCAAGTGTGGCGGAGGCGATGACGCGCTATGCCACAGAACTGGGCGCGAGCGCGGGGCGCGGCGCGTACTACGAAGCGGTAGAGACGGGTCGGCTCATGACCGAGTGCCGGGAGCGGCTGAATCAGCTGTTCAATGGGGAGCGCGCGGAGCACTGGATCTTCACGCTCAATTGCTCCGATTCGCTGAACCTGGCGATCAAAGGTTTGATTTCGCATGCGGTGAAGAAGGGGGAAGCAAAGCCCCATGCGATCTGCACGCACATCGATCACAATTCGATTCTTCGACCGCTGAACGCGCTGTCGGATGCGGGCGCGATCACGCAGACGCGCGTGGAGGTGGATCGGCAGACGGGGCTGGTGGATCCCGAAGACATTCGCCATGCGATTCGGCCGAACACGCGGCTCATTGCGATCACGCACGTCAGCAACGTGACGGGAACGGTGCAGCCCATCAGTCAGATCGGCAAGATAGCGCGCGAGCGGGGAATTCAATTCGTCGTGGATGCGGCGCAGTCGGCGGGACATCTGCCGATGGATGTGCGGGAAGACCATATCGATCTGCTGGCGCTGCCGGGGCACAAAGGTTTACTCGGCCCGCTCGGAACGGGCGTGCTGTATGTTCGACCCGGTGTGGAAAGAATTCTGGATCCCATTCGTGAGGGCGGGACGGGTTCCGTCAGCGAGCAGGATCGGCAGCCGGAGTTTTTGCCGGACAAGTATGAGCCGGGCTCGCACAACGCCATTGGGATCATTGGGTTGTCGGCGGGTGTGCAGTGGATTCTGGAGCAGGGGATCCAGAAGCTTTACGCGCATGAGATGGATTTGGTGCGGACTTTTCTGGAAGGTGTGAGCTCAATCGACGGAATGACCTATTTTGGGCCGCAGGGTGTGCGGAATCGCGCGGGCGTGTTCAGCGTGGCGGCGGAGGGGTTTGGGCCTGTCGAATTGGCGAAGGCGCTCGAGGAGCGCTTCGGAATTTTGACCCGGCCGGGATTGCACTGCGCCCCGCTGGCACATGAGGCGATCGGCACGACCGCTCGCGGGGGAACGACGCGGTTCAGCTTTGGCCCATTCCTCACGAAGCAGGACGTGCATTTCGCGACGAACGCATTGGCGGATGTGGTGGCGTCGGTTGGGGCGCGGGCGTGATGCGTTGATTTACAGCAGACCCTCACCCTCTCCCCCGTGCGGGAGAGGGGGTAGGTTCGCTAGAGCTTGGCCAGTTCTTCTTCCGCCTCTTTGAGTTGATCCTGCGTTTGCTTCACCAGGTGAGGCGGGGCTTTCTTCGTGTACGACTCGTTGGATAGACGACCTCTCAGCGCTGAGATCTGCTTGTTGAGTTCTTCGCGGCGCTTGGTGTTGCGCTGCTCTTCGGCGGCTTTGTCGACGAGGCCTTCAATGTAGATCTCGCATCCGCCAGCGAGCACGCGCGTGACGTCGGCCGGAATATTGCGGTCGCCGGCGTCAAACTTGCAGCCGGCGAGCAGCTCGATCATTTCCTTTGCGTCGTACTCGATCATCCAAGCTGTCTCTGGATTGGTCATGATCGCGATGTCAATGATCCGCTTCGGTTCCACCTTGTGCTGATTCCGCAAATTACGAAGCGCAACGATGACTTCCTGGATCTGAGCGAAAGATTTCTCGACAGGATCGGAAGTCTCGCCGAGTTCGGGAAAATGCGCATTGATTAATCGCTTCGACGCTGCAAGCTCCAGCTTGCCCGGCAGCCCGCGCTGGGGGCGGAGGTCGTTCAGCCGCCAATAGATGAATTCCGTGATGAACGGGATCATCGGGTGCATCAAGCGCAGCGACCCATCCAGGACTGCCGCGAGGACGTTAGCGGTCTGGCCCGCACGATGAGGATCTTTCATCGCGGGCTTGATGGCTTCGAGGTACCAGTCGCACAGGTCGCCCCAGAAGAAGTCGTAGCAGCTCTTGGCGTAGGCGTCGTAACGGAAGCTTTGCAGCGCTGCGGTGGCGTCGGCGACGGTGCGGTTGAAGCGGGAGACGATCCAGCGGTCCGCTAGCGACCATTTGGTCTCATCCACCCCTTCTGCGGGCACGCTGGAGAGGTGCATCATCGCGAAGCGGGTCGCGTTCCAGATCTTGTTGCAGAAGTTTCGGCCGTTGTCGAACTTGGGGCTGGTGTTCTTGCCGGTCCTGGAGTCGCGCTCGACGGGCATGCGCACGTCCTGGGTGTGCGTGGTCATGGCGCACAGCGTGAAGCGCATCGCGTCCGAGCCGTGGGACTGGATAATGTCAAGCGGGTCGACGCCGTTGCCGAGGGACTTGCTCATCTTGCGTCCCTCGCCGTCCTGGATCATGGCGTGGATGAACACCTCATTGAACGGCAGCGCGTTGCGGAAATAAAGGTTGAACATCACCATCCGGCTAACCCACAGCGTGATGATCTCGCGCGCGGTGCAGAGGGTGTTCGTGGGGTTCCACTTCTGGAGCGCGGGGGTCTCGTCGGGCCACCCCATGGTGGAGAGGGGCCAGAGCCCTGACGAGAACCAGGTGTCGAGGACGTCGGGGTCCTGGGTGAACCCGAGCTGCTCAAGGGTGTGAAGCGCTTCCTTATCATCATCCGAGCGGACGCAGATGAAGCTGTGCTGGAGATCGACGGCGGAGGCCTCGGTCTTGCGCGGGCCGTGCTGCATCGCAATACGGCCTTCGCGCTGGAGCTTGATGAGGACCTCGATCAGGTCGCGCAGGTGGTCATCCTGCTTCGTGTCGACGGCGGCGTCTTCCTTGAAGGACCAGACCGGGATGCGATGGCCCCACCAAAGCTGGCGGCTGATGCACCAGTCGCGGATGTTTTCGTGCCAGGTTTCGTAGGTTTTGGTGTAGCGCTCCGGGATGATCTTCAGCTGGCCTTCCCACGATTGCGCACCACTTCCCGCGGCGGCGCCGCCGGGCTCTGGCACGCTGGGGGAGCGCGTGGCACGTAGGGCGAAGCCCGCGAGCGAGTTCCTGGCGATTGCGGTACCGCTGACGGTGCCGGTGTCCGCCATCGACGCGATCTGCTTCGTCGTCGCGACATACCACTGATCGCTCAGGTACGGCTCAATCGGCACGTGCGACCGGTAGGAGTGGCCGACCGAATGTTTGTAAGGCTTCACGTCCTCCAGCAGCTTCTCGCTGCGGAACCAATCGACGACGGCGCGGCGGGCTTCGAAGCGGTCCATGCCGAGAAGGTTCTGGAGCGTCTCGTCGCCGCGCGCGAAATCCTCCCCCGGCCAGCCGTGCTCTTTGCTGATCGTCGCGGTGGGGGAGAAGACGTTGATGATCGGCAGGTCGTGGCGGCGGCCGATCTCGTAGTCGTTGGGATCGTGGGCGGGCGTGACCTTCAAAAACCCCGTCGCGAACTGCGCCTTGGCGTCATCCGAGTTCGGGTCAGGCAGGACGACATAATCGTCCTCAATGATGGGGATCACGCGGTTGACAATGGGTAGGAGAATTTTCTTACCGCGCAGCGCTGCGGCTCGGGGATCCTTCGGATTGATGGCGACGGCGGTGTCGCCGAGCATCGTCTCAGGGCGGGTGGTGGCCACCGTGATATGGCCGCTTCCATCCTCCAGGGGATACTGGAGGTAATAAAAATGCCCGTCCAGTTCCTCCATCTCCACTTCATCATCCGCCAGCGCGGTCTGAGTGACCGGATCCCAATTTACCAGGCGTTTGCCCCGATAAATCAGGCCGTCTTCGAACAGGCGGAAGAACGCCTCGCGCACGGCTTTAGCGCGTGTCTCATCCATCGTGAACGCCTGCCGATCCCAGTCACATGAGCAGCCCATGCGCTTGAGCTGGTCGGTAATGCGCTGCTCGTATTCGTCCTTCCAAGCCTGGATTTTCTTGACGAATTCATCCCGCTGAAAATCCGTCCGCCGCTTTCCTTCTTCCGCGAGCACGCGTTTTTCCACGACCGTCTGCGTGGCAATGCCCGCATGATCGGTGCCGGGGAACCAGCAGGCGTTGTCGCCTTTCATTCTGTGCCAGCGCGTGAGAATGTCCTGGAGCGTGTTGTTCAGCGCGTGGCCAAGGTGCAGCGCCGCCGTCACGTTCGGCGGGGGGATCACGATCGAGTACGGCGCGCCCGGATTGCTTGGCTCAGCGTGAAATAGCTTTTCGTCCAGCCACACTTGATCGGCGGCCGGCTCGACGGATGCTGGGTCGTAAGCTTTGGGAAGTTCAGAGGACATAAAGGTTCCAGGTTGAGGCTGCGATTCGGTGCAGCGGACCGTACGAAAAATGACAAAAAAGAAAAGGCGCGGTGGGGGGGCTCGACCCAAAAGGTGCGAGCCCTATCGTACGACGACCGGCATGGTGAGGCGTGTGTTCATACCTGACGCTAAGATTATCGGCTGATGGAGCCATCCAATCAAGTTTCGATGGATCAGGTTTACGCGCTGTTCGAAGCGGGACAGTTGCACGAGGCCGAAATGGCCGCCCGCAAGGTGGTCGAGCGCGAGCCAGCCAACGTGCTGGCGATGAACGTGCTGGGCGTGATCGCGCACCACGTCGGTCGAAACGATCTGGCGATCCAATGGCTGTCACACGCGATCAAGGTCAATCCCGCCGTCGCCATGCTCTACAACAATCTCGGCGAGGCCTACCGCGCCCTCAACGACGGCACCAGCGCCATCGCCTGCTACGAAGCTGCAATCGCTCGGGACGCCAGCTACCTGCAACCCCGCGACAACCTCGGCATCGTCTACGCCTGCCTGGGGGAGCTTGAGAAAGCGGTCGAGATCTGGCGGCAAGTGCTGGCGATCAAGCCGGACTTCGACACCGCCGCCAACAACCTCGGTAACGCGCTGCTGGAACTGGGCTACTCCGCCGAGGCGGCGCAGTGGCATCGACGCGCGCTCGAGATCGATACACGCTACTCCTGGGCCGGGAGCAACCTCCTGCGCGATCTCAACTTCACGCCGGACATCAGCGGCGAGCACCTCCTGGCGGAGAGTCGCCAGTGGTGGCAGCGACACGGCGCGGAGCTTTCAAATTCAATTGCTTCGCATAGCAACGATCCGACTCCTGATCGACCGCTCATCGTCGGCTTCGTTTCCGCCGATCTGCGGATGCATTCCGTGACCTACTTTCTTGAGCCGATCTTCCAGCACCACGATCGACAGTTGTTCAAGTACATCGCGTATGCAGACCTCGCGACGGAAGATGAAGTGAGCCGCCGGCTAAAGTCACAGGTGGAAGGCTGGCGATCGATTCGCGGCATCGGCGACGAGCCCGTCGCGGATCGGGTCCGCACGGACCAGGTGGATATCCTGATCGACCTCTCCGGTCACACCAGCGGCAACCGTGCGCGGGTGTTTGCTCGCAAACCTGCGCCGGTGCAGATCAGCTATCTGGGTTACCCCGCGACCACCGGTATCGAGACGATCGAATATCGCATCACCGATGCACTGGCGGATCCGCCCGGCATGACAGATGGGCACTACACTGAGAAGCTGCTTCGCTTGCCGAGGACCGCCTGGTGCTATCGTCCGCCGCCTGATGCGCCAGACGTGGCAGAACTGCCCGCACGCGTGCATGGCTACGTCACATTCGGCTCATTCAACAATTGGCCCAAGGTAAATGACCGTGTAATCGACGTTTGGGCGAAGATCCTCCGGCAAGTCCACAACGCCCGCCTTATGCTCAAGACCAACGGCCTCCGCGAGATGGCGCTCCAGCGCCGCGTGCGCGAAATGTTCACCGCCCGAGGCGTCGACCCTGGCCGGCTCACTCTCGTCTCAAAAGATGCGGAACTTAAGGATCATCTGCGAAAATACGGGGAGGTTGACATCGCTCTCGATCCCTTCCCCTACAACGGCACAACCACCACCTGCGAAGCAATGTGGATGGGCGTACCCGTGATCACGCTGGAGGGGCGGATGCACCTGAGCCGCGTCGGCGTCAGCTTGCTCAGCAATGTTGGCCTGAGGGAACTGATTGCCGGCGATGAGGATGATTACGTTGCTCGTGCGGTCGCGCTTGCCGGCGATCTGGATCGGCTGGCGTCCCTGCGGCGCGGGCTGCGTGAGCGAATGGAACATTCCCCGCTGCGCGATGAGAAGCAGATGGCCAACGATTTCAATGCCGCGATACAAGTCGCCTGGCGTGAGTGGTGCTCGTCGCGGTGACGTCTGGCTAAAAATCAGCCGCCGATCTGACTCATCTGACGATTCCCATGACGCGAATGAACCTCAGGCTTCAATCGCACGCAATCGGTCATCGCCTGTGCGACCGCCCGCGCACGCTCATTCAATTCCGAACCGGCGCGAAGGATGGACCGAATATCAACTTCCCCACCTTCAAACAGACAAGACCGAAGCACCCCCTCGGCCGTCAGACGCAGACGATTGCAGGTTGAACAGAACGGCGCCGACATTGCACTGATAAAACCGATTCGCCCCTTAGGTTGTCCGCTCGCTAATCGATACACCATCGCGGGTCCCACGCCGGGCTCTGTCGCGCGATCCACCGCCTCAAGAGGCCCCAACTCCCGTTCAATCCGCTCGCGCACCTCGGTCTCGTTGATGAAGGAATCTGCCCCCCGATCCTGCGCTCCGCATCCTCCGGCCGGTCCCATCTCATCATCCGAAACGCGGGACCCCTGCTCCGGCGTGTGCAGCAGTGCCGCATCCCCCAGCGGCATGTACTCAATGAAGCGAACTGTCAGCGCCCGCGCGAGCGTCAACCGGGCGAAGTCTGCAAACTCATCATCGTTCGTCCCGCGCATCGTCACGCAATTGATCTTCGTTGCGCCGTAACCAGCGGCGTCGCAGACATCCAGCCCCCGAAGCACGGTCGCCAGGTCGCCCGTGCGCGTAATGCGCTTGAACCGATCTGCCCGGAGGCTGTCGATGCTCACGGTGATCCGATCCAGCCCGCTCTCGCGCAGCGGCCGGGCAAGGTTCTCCAGGAGCATCCCATTGGTTGTCAGCGAAAGATCCTCAACCCCCGGCACCCCGCGCAGCAGCCGCACCAGGTCCACCACGCCATGCCGAACCGTCGGCTCCCCACCGGTGATCTTGAATCGCCGGATGTTGTGAAGCTCCACCGATGCCTTCACCACGTCGCTAATCTCTTCGAACGTCAGCATGTTCTCATGCGGCAGCCAGCGGACGCCCTCATCCGGCATGCAGTAAACGCAGCGGAAGTTGCAGCGATCGGTGATGCTGATCCGCAGCACCTTCACCGCGGAGATCGAGCGCGGGCCGGTATCGAAATGATCCGGCGCGGGTCGCGATGAAGTCTCAATCAGGGGCAGGCGCACCAGCGAGATTATATCTTAAATCACCGGAATCGTCAGACCTTAGTTCAACCCGCCGCAGAGGCGAGTGGAAAACCGCTGGGAAATTGTAACTTTTCCCCGCTTTACGGGTCTGAGTGCTTGTGTACGATGCTGCGCGCTCAGATCGGGAGCGCGGGAAAATCTCGTCAGCGCGACGGGAAATCTCGAAAAATCTCCGACAAGAGCCGACAACAATCGCAGAAGGAGCAAGACATGAAGCGGATGAAAGCAGTTGCACCGGCGCTGGTGGCGCTGATGGTGCTGGTGTGCGGCGTCGCACGCGGACAAGTGCTTAAGCAGGTCCCCGCCGACGCGATGATGGTGATCAAATTTAAGAACCTCCGCGCCACCAGCGACAAGCTCGGCGCACTGGCCAACAAGTTCGGCTTGGCGCAGATGAATCCTGCCGCCAGCGACCCGCTGGGCGCGTTTAAGAACTCCATCAACGCCAACAATGGCCTTAACGAAGCCGGCGACGCCGCGATGGTGGTCATGCCCGGCAAAAGCGCCAACGAGAAGCCCGATTTTGTCGTCCTCCTGCCGGTAAGTGACTACAAGGCCTTCCTTGGGAACTATCCCGATGCGACGACGGAAGGGGAGATCTCATCCGTTAAGCTGCCCAACAAGCCGGATGATCAACCCGGTTTCGCCGCACAGTGGGGCGAGTATGCCGCCCTCAGCGACACCAGGGAACTGCTGACCAAGAAGCCCGCCGGCCTGACCGCGACCGGGCTTTCCGCCAAGGAGCTCGACGCGAGAGACATGGTTGTCTTCGCCAACATGAAGGCGGTTCGCGATCAGGCGCTGCCCAAGCTTCAGCAGTCGCGCGACAAGATCAAGCAGCAGATCACCCGCCAGCTCAACGCGCAGAACCCGCAGAACGCTCAGAAATTCCAGGGCCTCACCAACACCGTCATTGACGAAGTGCTGGGTCTGGCCGAGCAGTTCCTCCAGCAGGCGCAGGGCGCCACGCTCGGGTTCGACTTCACCGAAGACGCCATTCATCCCACGGGCATGGTTGAATTCGACCCCGCGAGCAACTGGGGCAAGACTGTCGCGCAGGTCAAAAGCGGCAACGCACCCATGTTCGTGGGTTTGCCGGAGGCCAAGTACCTGTTCCTGATGGGCATGAGCGTCGACCCGCAGTCAACGACCAAGCTGGTGGAACAAGTTGTCGCTCCCATCCAGGGCGAGCTGGCAAAGCTTGGCGACGAAGGCAAGGCCATCCAGAACTACATCAACGCCTTCAAGAGCTACCTCGCCTCCACCAGCAGCCAGTCGTCCGGCTTGATCGCCCCGACCGGTGCCCTCGGGCAGGATTCACTGGTGCAGGTCGTCAGCGTTTTGAACGGAAAATCGGATCAAATCCTCGACGCCCAGCGCGACATGTTCAACACGCAGCAGGCGCTGATGGACGCCACCGGCACCAAGGCGCAGGTGCAGACAAGCTACACCGCCAACGCCAAGACCGTGGACGGCGTGCAGCTTAACCAGTTCACCACCAAGTTCGGTGGCGCCGGCGAGAACCCCACCCCGCAAGAAGCCCAGATGCAGCAGATGATGTCGATGATGTACGGCCCCAATGGAATGAACGGTTACACGGGCGCCGTCACCCCCGACCGCGCGATTGTCGCCGCGGGCGTAAATGATGAGACGCTCACCAAGCTGATTGCGTCCGCCAAGGCCGGCGAAACCAAGGTCGGTCAGGCTGAATCACTGACGGCCGTCTCGAACCAACTGCCCAAGCAGCGCATGTTCGTGATGTACATTCCGCTGGACAACATCGCGACCACTGGGGTCAGCTACGCGAAACAGTTCGGCATGCCGATCAACGTGCAGTTGCCCGAGAACTTGCAGCCCATCGGGATCTCCGCCGGCACCGAAGGCTCCGCCTTCCGCTGGGACGCGATCATTCCCGCCGGCACCGTCCAGAGCCTCGTCTCCGCCGGCATGCAGGCATACATGAACATGATGCAAGGCAACCAGGGCGGCGCCGGTCAGGGCGCTCCGTAGGAGCGTGCTTCTGCAATCGAACAAACACGGGCCGTCCAGCAATGGACGGCCCGCTTGCTTTGTAGGGGCGACGCCTGCGGCGCGGTCATATGAACGGAGGTCCAAGCCCGATGGATCGTTCTTCGCGCCACAGCGCCATCGCCGCAATCACGTCCCCGCGCTGGCCGGCTCATTCGCCCGCTGCCGGAGCACTGGCATGAACTGTCCCGTCACCTCTTCGGCCATGCGGGAATTCGGGAACTCCTGCACGATCTGCTCGCCAATCCGGATCGCTTCCGCGTTGCGGCCTTCGCGATACGCCGCCGTAAACATCTCCCCAAGGTTGTGAAGCTTGTTGCGGAACATCGCCCGCGCGTCCTCCTGCATGCTCGCCGCCTCTGCGGGCGTCAGATACAGGTCCAGCCGTTTGAGGATCTCCACGCCCCCGTCGATGTCATTGCGTCGCTTGGCGTCCTGATAGCTCTCAATGAGCTGGCGTTTGTGCGCCTGTCGCCGGCCTTCCACCTGGGACGGAAGCTCACGAGCCTGCTCGTCGTTCGGATACATCGAAGCGATGCGATGCGCCTCGTTCAGCGCCTCATTCCACCCTTCGTCGCGGCAGCAGCGTTCGACCATGCCGACCGCTTCAGCGATGTGGCGCCGCACCACTTCATTCCGCTTCAGTTCAATCTCCTGCCGGAACCGCTCCGCCTCCTGGCGATAACCGAATACCCGCTCCATGTCGCCGACCAGCACCAGGGCGGATTCATAATCTTTCTTGCTCATCTCCTCGTGGATCGCTCGACGTAAGGCTTCGCGGTCCTTCTCGCGGAATGCCACGCTCTTGCCGCGATCAGAAAGGAGCTGCTGCTCGCTGATCTGGTTGAGCAGCATGCTGAACTCCTGCATACGCTCGTTAAAGGGCGCGACAAAACCTTCCATCCGCTCGCGCGAGGCGCTTGCCCAGGCTTCCATCACGCGCACCAGCGGCCAAGTCACCATCACAAACACCACGCCCGCAGCCCCGGCTGCCAAAACCGCCCACGTCACCCCGCGCAGGGCGAGCAAAACCCCGACCCCCACCGTGACCACAGCGAGAACCAACGCGACGACATAAATCCACCCAAACGACGGCACATTGCGCTTCGCCACGGATTACCTCTTCAAAAACTCTACGGCGAGAAGACTATTCGATATGTCTACCGGGTTGAGCATAGGCGGGGGGCTTAAAACGTGTCAATGTTGAGCCTGGCTCACGACTTATGGCGATCAGGCAATGGATTCCAACCGTGCGCCCGCCGGCCATGGCCGCCCGTTGCGATAATCTTTCAGCGGCATTGGGCGCTTCCCCTCCGGTTGAAGCTCCAAAATATCAATTAGCCCATCGCCTGTCGCGATAAGCCCTTGTGAGTTAAGGAATCCTGGTAGGGGGGCAGCGCCGGGAACACTGCGCGATCGCGCCAACGTCACCCGCGCCAGTTCTGCGCCCTCTGGACCGACCAGCCGCACCCGACAGCCCGGCCAAGGGTACAGCCCCCGTATCTGCGCAGAGACCTCAACGGCCGGGCGCGCCCAGTCAATGAGCGTCGCTTGGCGGTTCAGCTTGGGCGCCAGTGTTGCAGCCGACTCATCCTGAAGTAGCTCGGTTGCCGTCCCGCTTTGAAGTTCGTCTAGCACCCGAAGCACAAGCCCGGCACCATCTTGCGCAAGCCGGTCGTGCAGTTCGCCTGCGGTTTCCGTCTCACCGATTGGCAGTTCCGACTGCCCCACGATCGCCCCCGCATCCATCTTCTGCGCCAGACGGATCACCGAGTTTCCGGTGACTGCCTCGCCTTTCAAAATTGCCCAGTTGATGGGAGCGGCTCCGCGGAACTTCGGCAGTCGTGATGAGTGCAGGTTCACGCTGCCCAGGCGCGGGTGGTGAACCACGTGCGGGCCAATCTTTTGACCAAAGGCGATCACGACCATGACGTCGGCAGCGACGAGGTTCTCGCGGTTGATATTTTCCGTCCTGATGGGGCTGAGATGATGAGCATCGGCCCAGGCGCCGACCGGTGTGGGGGTAAGCTTCTTGCCGCGCCCGGCTGGGCGGTTGGGTTGGGTGAAGAGCTCGACGATTTCATGCCCGCCGGCGACCAGCGCCTCAAGTGTGGGAAGTCCAAACTCACCGCTGCCCGAGAAGATCACCCGCATCGGCGACGCTCACTTCCTCTTGGTCGGCTTCCACGCCGGCGCCTTGGCGGGCTTGGACAGTTCCGGATGAGCGGCGGCATACTCCTCTTCCAACTCCCTGAGCTTCTTCCGGTTCGCCAGCTTCGCCACAGAGCCCATCCTGTCAGTCAGCATGATGCCGTTGAGGTGATCGAACTCGTGTTGCCAGATGCGGGCGACGTATCCGCTGGCAAGCTGCTCGACGGGTTTGCCGTCCGGATCTTGGGCCGTCAGCTTCATCGTCTTATCGCGCACCACGTTGATGTTGATGCCTGGGAGGCTCAGGCACCCTTCCTCGCCTTCCTCGGAGCCTTCGGCTTCGGTGAGTTGGGGATTGACGTAAACACGGTCGTCTTCCGGGTTACCTGTGTGATTCATGACAAACAGGCGAACGTTTTCCCCCACTTGCGGCGCGGCCAGGCCCACGCCCCGTGCTTCGCGCATCAGTTCCAGCATCCGCTTGGCAAGCGCGTGGACCCGCTCATCGAACACCTTGATCGGCTCGCTCATCTTTTTCAGGCGCGGGTCGGGGTAGTGGATGATTTTCAAATCTTCATACATACAATTCGGAAGTTGTCGCAGAGGCTAACGTTAGACTAATTTATTGACAGCTTCAACGGACGTGGTTTAGATGATGCGTTCGCTGTCGCACCAATTTTCATCCCGCACATCAACGAGGAATCAGCGTGGTAGAGTTCCCGCAAGGGTATCAGGACATCCCAGAAGCTGACCGCAAGAAGGCGCAGACGTTCTTCGACAAGGCTGCGGCGGTTGGTGGCGCTGGGCAGTACGACTTTGCGATCACGATGTTCCTTTCCGGCCTTGCCATCGACCCCGAAAACACGCAAGGCCACCAGGCGCTGCGCGACGTCGCGCTTCGCCGCAAAGCCTCCGGTGGCAAAGACCTCGGGATGTTCGAAAAGAAGAAGCTTCAGTTCTCGCGCCCTAAGGACAACAAAGAGGGAATGCTCACGTTCGAGCGCCTCCTGGCCCACGATCCGGGCAACACGTCGCTCATGCTGTCGGTGATGGATTACGCCTACAAGAGCGGCTACTACGACACCGTCATGTGGATGACGGCGATTGCCCTCCAGGCGAACAACAGCCTGCCCAAGCCCGATTTCAACACCTACATCAAGATCAGGGACACCTACAAGGGCCTTGGCCAATGGAAGGAAGCGGTGGAGGCGTGCAACTACGCCGCGCGCATGCGTCCCGACGATATGGATCTCCAGCGCGAGCTGAAGGACCTCGGTGCGCAGCTCACCATGACGCAGGGCAAGTACTCCACCGGCGGAAGCTTCCGCGACAGTATCCGCGATCGCGAAGGCCAGGAGAAACTGCTCAATCAGGACAAAGGCATCCACACCGTCGACTCCATCCAGCGCGCGATCATCGAAGCCGAAGAAGAACACAAGAATGAACCCAACGAGCCAGGCAAGTTGATCAAGCTCGTGGAAGCGCTGCGCCGGAGCGAAACACCGGAAAATGACAATCACGCCATCGAGTTGCTCGAGTCGGCTTATGAGAAGACCGGCCAGTTCCGGTGGCGCAAACTCTCCGGTGAAATCAAGCTGGCGCAGTATTCCCGAGTGGAACGCGGGCTTCGCGTACAACTGCGAGACAACCCCAATGATGACGCGCTGAAGAAAGACATCCTTCGACTCCAGCGCGACCGTGCCGAGGAAGAGCTGAAAGAGTACCGCCTCTGGTCGGAGAACTATCCGACGGAAGGGGAATACAAGTTTGAGATGGGCAAGCGGATGTACAT
>DASVUC010000255.1:0-21618 GCA_036387255.1 Tepidisphaeraceae bacterium
GAATAAGCTGCTGACGAGGTAGTAGAAAAGATCCTCTCGCCATTCCTCTCGGAACACTGACTGATCTTTGTGGGCGAAGAGTCGCTCGAGCGGGACAAACAGGAAGCCGGTGAAGACGACGTTGAGCACAAACCAGTCGAGGCCGAGGAACGCGCCGCGAAGCAGTTCGCCATCGCCCTGATCGTGCGCGCGGGACCCACCCAGGATGGTCGCCAGAAGCGTGATCGTGATGGCGGTGAAGCCGAGCACCTTGTTCGTCCGCAGCACAAGGCTGATGCACGCCAGCCCGAACGCCCCAATCAGCAGAAGGTGCAGTCCAAGGCGGAAGCCTGGATGTTGGTAATACGCCCGAACTTGCGGGACGGTGAGCCAATTGGGGTGACGAAGACAAACCACAAAGACGAGCCCCGCAACGGCGCAGATGAGCGCGCCCGCGCCGCTGAGCCAACCGGTGCCCCATTGCCGCAGCTCGGGCGGACTTTCCAGATCCGCCCGAACCTTCTGCCTGACTTCGTTGATCAACATCTTTCCCCTCCTGGTATCGGCTGTCAGACCGCGGCCGGTTCACGCACAACCTGGCGCTCCGCCCGATCGTTGCGGCTCTCGTTCTGCTGCTTCTCCAGCAGTTTGTCGAAGTCAGACAGCTTCGGCTCGATCACTTCAGGCGCCGGCAGATCCGCCTGCACCGTCTCGAGTGTCTTAAGGCCGTTGCCCGTGATGGAAACGACGATCGTCTCGTTCTTAGGAATGCGGCCGGACTGAATCAGCTTGATGGCGGCGGCGAGGGTGGTTCCGCCGGCCGGCTCGGTCCAGATGCCTTCGGTCCTGGCGAGCAGCTTGATCGCTTCAATGATTTCGCGATCCGTGGCGCTTTCGCCCCAGCCTTTGGATTCCTGCACAACCTTGACCGCGTAGTAGCCGTCGGCGGGATTGCCGATGGCGATCGACTTCGCGATGGTGTTCGGCTTCTGCGGTTCGACGATGTCGCTACCTTTCTGGATCGCCGTTACCACAGGATTGCATCCGGCGGCTTGCGCGGAATAAATCTTGGGCGCGCTATCCTCGACGAGGCCGAGCTGGATCAGCTCCTGGTACGCCTTGTAGATCTTCGGAAGGATGGTGCCGCCCGCGGTGGGAACGATCGTGTGCTGCGGGAGCTGCCAGCCCAATTGCTCGGCGATTTCAAAGCCGTACGTCTTGGCGCCTTCCGTGTAATACGGGCGGAGGTTTACGTTCACGATCGCCCAGCCGTACTTGTCGGCGATCTCCGTGCAGAGGCGATTCACGTCGTCATAGTTCCCGCGGATGCGGACCATCGTCGGCCCGAAGATCAGCGAGCCGAGGACTTTTCCCTGCTCGAGATCATGAGGGATCATGACGAAGCACTTGATGCCCGCCTGCGCCGCGTGGGCCGCGGTGGAGTTGGCGAGGTTACCGGTGGAAGCGCAGCCGACGGTGTCGAATCCAAACTCCGTCGCCTTGCTGATCGAGACCGAGACGACGCGCTCTTTGTACGAGTACGTGGGGTAGTTGCAGGAGTCGTCTTTAATATATAGCTGCGAGCAGTCCAGTTCCTTGGCCAGGCGATCGGCGCGTTTGAGCGGCGTGAAGCCGGAGTGGAAACCGGTGACAGGCTTTTCAACCGGGAGCAGGTCCTTGTAGCGCCAAAGCGACTTCGGACCCTTGGCGATGGATTCGCGCGTGACCTTCCCCTTCATCTTCGCGTAGTCGTATTCGACCTCATAGGGGCCGAAACACTGCTCGCAGACATGCACCGGCGAGACCGGAACGCGGTGGCCGCATTCCTTACATTTCAGCCCTAGGACGTAGCTCATGAGTGTGTCCAAACAAAAAAGGCCATCTTCCTAAGAAGAGGCCTTTCCGTAAGTTACGTCAAAAGCTTCTTCTTATCTGTCCTGCTTTGACGCCAATCGTCAAACAGGCGGGAGTTAGCACCTACCGCGATTGCGGCGGTTGCTGTGGCTTCATCGGGCCCAACCCTCTGCCACTCTGGATAAGAGAGATCGTCTTCAGTTGTTGGGGAGGGATTCTAAATCACGGGGCGCAGGTGTCAAGGTTGAAGTGGATTCAGCGGGCGCACAGCCGGCGATAGGACGGTTAGCTCCTGCGCGCAAGGTCTCGCCTGAAAAGAAATTAGGGGCTGCCGCGCCACTTTCGCCGTTGCATCTGCTTAGCGCAGGTCCAATAATTGTCGCATGCTGTCTCCCGCAGCCGCTCACGGTGTGCAACCTCGCCTGTTGTTGTGCGATGATTCGCCTGTTGAGCGTTTGGCGCTGGCGCATTTCCTTCGGCGAGAAGGTTTTAACGTCGACGAAGCGGGAGATGGGGAGTCGGCGTTGGAGCAGCTTAAAAATCGCAAAGTTGACCTGCTGCTGCTGGATCTGGAGATGCCGGAGCTGGACGGATTTGATGTGCTCAATTACGTCCGCGAGCATCGTAAGGCGCTGCCGGTGATCTTGCTGTCGGGGTTATCGCCGGATGAGATTCAGCAAAAGATGAGCAATCTTCACCAGCCTGTGCTGCCCCCCCTGTTTATCAAACCGGTTGATCCGACGCAGCTCGTGGAAGTGGTTGAGCTGCAATTGGCGGGGCAGATTTCTGCCGACAGCGATGCGGTTGTCGACGAAGACGCCTAGCGCATCAAGTCTGCGGCTCCACCATCGGCACCTTCATCACCCGAAGCGCCAAGAACATTGGGATCTCTTTTCGTGCCGTGTTCTCCGCCGCGGCGCGTGGTCCGCTTGTGCTCGTCTTGTGACTGGGCCATTCTTCCAGCGCCTCCACCAGCAGGCCGGCGTTGCGGAGCGCGCGGACGTACTGCTCCAATGGCTTGTGGAACGTCCACGTGTATTCGCTGCTGTTGTGACCTGGATGGGCGACGATCGGGCTCTTGCGCGGGATGAGGTAGCGATCCACCCGACGGTACTGGATTTTCTGTTTCTCGTCCCAACCCCAATGAGTTTCCTTGGGACCGCGGAAGTGCGGGTGCATCATCGCGACAACGAACTTCCCATGCGGTTTGAGCGCGCGGGCGACGCCGGCGAAGACGGGTTGGATCGGGTGGATGTTCTGAATCGCCAGAACGCAGGCGGCGGAGTCGAAGTAGGATGGGGAGAGGAAGTTCAGGTCGCGGGCGTCTGCTACTCTGTACGTGACTTTTGGTAGACCTTCACCCCCGCCCTCTCCCGCTTGCGGAAGAGCGGGTAGGTTTGCGGCAAAATGCGACGCGTCGCGCTTCCTCGCGGCCTCGATGAGTTCTGGAGATGCGTCCACTGCTGTGACGTCTGCGCCCTTCGCGGCAAGCATGCGGGCGAGGACACCTTGTCCGCAGGCGACATCAAGGATGTTCTGCCTGGGCAGCGGATTGAGCAGGCGCAGCACGCCGGGGAGAACAACTTCGCGGTGGTACTCCGACCCCGACTCCCCCACCAGTTCATCGTACCAGTTAGCAACCGGCGACCAGTCGGTGGTGGACTTCTTCTCGGGGCGAGGTTTGGCTCGGCGATGCGGCACGCTGGGATTCTAGAGCAGCGTGCCGTGGAGGACGAGCCGCCGCAAGCCGGTTCGGGCGGTGGTGTTCGGATGTGCCCTATTTGCCATCGGATGTGCTGGACATCCTTCAGAAGAAGCTGCTGGCGCAGGGAGAGGTCAAGGATTACGCGGAGCTGGCGCGGGTGGGGCACGTGACGAGGGCGCGGGTGGGGCAGGTCATTAACCTGCTGAACCTCGCTCGGGACAGTCCGGAGGCGCTGCTGTTTCTGCCGCTGGTGGAGAAATAGGTTCATACGCTCGCGCGCGACGCGCATCGGGGTAGAATCCGTACATGCGTGCCAGACAGTTCAAGCAATCTTCAGGTCCAAGTGAAGCCAAGTTGAGCTACAACGACTACGTGAGCGAGGCGCTAACCAAACAAGCCGCCAATCGACCACCGAAGACGCCGCCGAAGGCGCTGGAGGTTACAAAGCCTCTCCCGAGAGTCCGCAAGTCCAGCCGCCGCGGTCGCGCAACGGGCAAGTAGAGGCGATGTGTCTTGCCGACTGTTTTATCCCAGATCTACCCGCTGTCGGACTTCGGGAGGCCTTGTGACGGCTGGGGCCGATTAAGGCTGTGATCAAGTTCTAAAACGCTCACGCTCTAAACGTGGTACATTCCGCTCTTCCTTTGACTTGGAGCGGAGACTTGAAGCTACGTGCCCCCACCACCTTTGTAGTTGTAGTTGTCAGCAGCTTAATTTCATGTGGTCGCCCCGGGGCGCTGTACGCTGAAGCGGCTCGTCCGGCCGCTAGTTTTATTGACTCCATTGGTGTCAACACGCATTACGGCAATGGGATCTACGTTGGTTCCAACGCCTACGCGGATCGACGAATCGATGCGAAGCTGGCGGAACTGGGAGTTCGTCACATCCGCGACCATTCCTGGAACGACACCGCTTTGGCCTTAGTCGACAACCTGAACCTCGCCTATGGCGTCAAAGCGAACCTGATCCTGGGGGAGACCACTCGCTCGCCGGAACAACTGGTGGGGTTACTCAAGGCTCATCCTGCGTATGAAGCCATTGAAGGTCTCAACGAGCCGGACTTCTCTACCCGCTCATACGGCGGCTTGACCGACGACCGCACCAACAACATTTACTCCGCCACCCGAGCGTTCCAGAATGATCTGTACGCCGCGGTAAAAGCAGATCCTGCAACCGCTTCGACACTCGTGCTCTCGCCAGCGATGGGTCGATCGAACAAGTCGCAGTACCTGATTCCCACAAACTTCGACGTGGCGGCGATGCACAGCTACGCCTGGGCCAGCCCCGCCACCAGCGCCAACCAGCCGAGCTACGGTGTGGACCAGGCGCTGACGGATATGGCTACGCTTCGTGGCAACAAGCCACTCATGGCGACCGAGAGCGGCTACTACAATGAACCTGCTTCAAGCAGCAAAGCTGTACCGGAAGCCATTGCAGGGAAGTACACGCCACGTCTGTACGCAGAGTTCTTCAACCGGGGCATCAGCCGAACTTACCTGTACGAGCTAGCGGATCAGGGACCGGATAAGTCGGTCCGTGAGCAGAACTTTGGCTTGCTGCGGTACGACATGACGGAGAAGCCGGCGTTCACAGCGCTGAAGAACCTGATTCACGTGCTCGACGATGCGACGGAAGGCAGCGGCGGCCAGGGGAGCTTGAACTTTTCAATGAGTTCCAGCTCCAGCGTCGCGAGCGTGCATCACACACTGCTCCAGAAGAAGGACGGAACATTTGAGCTGCTGCTCTGGCAGGAGGTCCTCAGCTACAACAGCACCACCAAGGCAGAGATTAACACGCCGCCGCAAGCGCTGACGCTGTCGTTTGACAGGACCTTCAACATGCTCTCTACGTATCTGCCCGGTTCTTCTACAACAGCAACTGCGGTCAGCTACGACTCCAGTTCCATCACGTTGAATGTGCCGGATCAGGTCCTTGTGTTGGAACTGACAAGCGTGCCGGAGCCGGGATCAGCGCTCGGTTTGATTCTGCTGCTACCGGTCACCAGCCGGCGACGCCAAGCTAATGTTTACGAAATGCCGCGCTGACCGCAGGGACCGACGCGGTAGACGTATGGAGCGTGGAGACGCTTTAATCGGAGTAGACGCGAAAGAGGCCGCCGACGAGCACCATCAGCATACCGGCAACTGCCAGAGTTCCCGATCGCGAAAACGCCCATGCGCCGCTGAAGACGCCGACAAGGAACACAACCAGCCCGAGGACGACCAGCAGCGCCCCAAGCTTTCCCAGACCGCTTTCCGGAAAGAGGTGGAACGGGCGGACATCCCCCTCATCAAGATCTCCTCGGCCGATGGAGCTGAAGATGCGATCGACCTCGGTTCCTTCGGATCGGCGGGTGAGAAATGAGACGATGGGCGTGACGAGCAACGCGGTGGAGGAGCTGACGATGGGCGCAAATTTGCGGGCAAAGCTGGCGTCGAAGAACGCGTAGCAAAGCATGCCCGCGGCGCCGCCAAAGACAAAGCCTGCGGTAGCCCCCTGCCAGTTCATCCTCCGCCAGGTCAACCCATAGACGACGGTAATGATGAACAAGGGCATGTCCAGAATACCGACGACGGCAAGGTTGACATTGACGGCGCCGGCGCTGGTGAACTGAAGGCCGAAAGCCACGAGGAGCATGAGCAATCCGCAGGCGAGTGAGCTGACGCGCACCACGAAGAGAAGCTGTCGCTGTGTCGGCTCACGACGCTTGAGCGTGCGATACACATCGCTGGTGAAGAGGGTCGCGACGGAGTTCACATCCGCGGTAATAGTCGAGATTTGAGCTGCGACCAAGCCGCACAGGACAAATCCGAGCAGACCCTTTCCGATGGCTGGAAGCTGCGTGGAGAGGAGCCAGGGGATGGCATGGTCGGGCGTCGCGAAAGGTTCGGGATGCACTCGCGCCAGCGCCACCCCAGGCAGGATCCACAGAAAAGTCATCGGCGTGGTGATGATGGCCGAAAGGATCATCGCCTGCGCTCCGACGCGCGGGCTGCGTGCGCCGAAGGCGCGCTGGAGGATTGCCTGGTCGATCGTTGACCATTTAAAGCCGAGCAGCAGGATCGACGTGATGAACAGCCAGTTGAAGTCACTAGTCTGCTGAACCAGCGTGATCTGCTGAGGCTTATGCTGGTTGAAGTACTCGATCATCGACGGAAGTCCGCCGGCCAGCTTCATCGCAATCGGGAAGACAATGAGCCCCCCCGCCAGCATCACCACGAACTGCACCGAATCCATGATGGCGACCGCCCATGCCCCACCGACGACGGAGTAGATGATCGACACCAGCGAGAAGATCAGCAGCCAGGCGATGTAGTTGTTCCACCCGGTGATAGTCATTGCCGCGGTGGCGGCAACGTAGAGGAGGATCCCCAGAAAGACGCACAAGCGCAGCCCCCAGAACGCGCCCACGAGCGTGCGCAGACCGCGGCTGTAGCGCATCTCGAGAAGTTCCGGAATGGATCGAATGCGCAGCCGCCGCATGATCGGCAGAATAAAGATGCCCGACAGAACGAGGGCGATGTTGCCCGTCCAGTTCTGCCAGATCATCGGGATGCCGTTCTTGTGCGCGATCCCGCCCATCCCGATGAAGTGCAACATCGACAGGTTTGTGGCGGTAATGGTCGCGGCAAGGATGAACGGCGTCAGCTCGCGCCCAGCGACGAAGAAATCGTCGGAATCTTTAATCAGGCGCGAGATCCAAAGACCTGCCAGCGCCATGACCGTCAGGAAGCCGATGACGATGGCGTAATCGACTCCTGTCATGAGCGGCGCTCCTGCGATGAAGGATCTGCTTGAGATGACGCGCCGCCTGATGACGGCGCGCGGAGCTTTCGAAAGATGTCACGGAACTCCTGCACCGGGATGACGATCCAGACGCAGAGGATAAAGATGCCAACAATTTCGATGGCGAGGGTCATCCAGTCCAAGTGCACCTCGGGCGGGTGAAGAATTTGCGATATAGTAAATTCACACGAAACGTGCAAACTATCGCGCCTCTGACAGTGAATGTTCTAACCCAGAGGATTTCGCTCATGCGCTCATCGCTTGTGTTCCTTGTGGTTATCTCGCTGGCCCGCTTGGTTTGTGCAGCCGTCGTTCCAGCGGAGAAAGAACATGTTGTGTCGCTGGATGGGACGTGGCGCTTCAAGCTCGAACAGAACGGCGAGCAGGATCACGGTCCCGGCGATCAGGGGAACAAGAAGGTGGCGCCGAACTACCCCAAGACCTTTGAGCCGTTCTACCAGGCGGAATACCAGGAGAAAGAGGGTTGGAACGACATCAAGGTGCCGGGGAACTGGGAGATACCGGGTTTTTCGGCGGCCACGTACAACCAGCCGGACAACGCCTCCGGCTTTTACCGCCACTCGTTCATCATCCCCGCGAATTGGAAGGGCCGGCTGGTGAAGCTGAACTTCGACGGGGTTCAAAACGGGTGCGAGATCTGGCTGAATGGCAAACCGGTCAAAGTCGATGAGGGAAGCTGGGGCCGGGAGAACTATCACGAAGGTGGATGGACGGCATTTCAGGTTGATCTGACGCCTGCCGTGAAGTTTGGCGAGCAAAACCTCCTTGCACTGCGGGTGACGAAGAACACGCAATCATCTGATCTGGACAGCGGCGACTACTTCTTTCTGGGCGGCGTGCATCGGCCGGTGACGTTGTTTGCGGTCCCGCAGACGCATTTAGCGGATGTGAAGGTGGAGACGAAGCTGCTGGGGGAGAACAAGGCGGAGGTGAAGCTGATCGCCACCGTCGAAGGCGGGGACGCGGGAAGCGTCTCGATGAACATCGAAGGTGTTGAAGGCGCAGCCGACGCGAAGGTCGAGAACGGCAAGGCCACCGTCACGAAAGTGGTGCAGGATCCGAAGCTTTGGTCGGCAGAGTTTCCAAACCTTTACACGATGAAGGTCGAGTTGAAGGACCCGGCGGGCAAGACGATTGAGCAGGCGAGCGAGCGGATCGGCATTCGCGAGGTGACGATCAAGGACGCGGTGCTGCTGATCAACGGCAAGCCGGTGAAGTTCGCAGGGATCTGCCGTCATGATGTCTCTCCCGCGGAAGGCACGGCAACGCCGCCAGCGATCTGGCGCAAAGACATTGAGCTGATGAAGGCGGCGAACATTAACGCCATCCGCACGAGCCACTACCCGTATGGCAAAGGGTTCTACGACTTGTGCGATGAGATGGGGATGTATGTTGTGGATGAACTCCCCTACTGCTGGACGCCAACGGACGATGCTGCGATGGAGCCGGCGTTTACACAGCGGGCGCGTGAGACCGTGCGGCGTGACAAGAATCATCCCTCCGTAGTCATTTGGGCCGTAGGAAATGAAAACAAGGAGGGGCGGAATCTTCAGGTGGTCGCGGACCTGGTGAAGCAACTGGACACGACTCGGCCGCGTGCAGTCTCCTGGTTCGGGGCGGCGAAGTACAAGACGGAACTGTCGGACTCGCATTACACGCGGCCGGATCCGATCGAGAAGTCGGCGATCCGGGCCAAGAGCGTGGGCCATCCGCACATCTACCTGGAGAATCCCAACGATTGGGAAGTGCGTCTTGCCGCGGATCCGGGGGCATGGGTGCGCTGGGAGCCGGTGCTGGAGCGCTGCTGGGACGTGGTCGCGAAGTACGACACGCTGCCCGGCACGTTTCTATGGGAATGGCAGGACCGTGCCGTGGCGGATCAAGCTAAGAAGAAGCTGTACTACTTCTTCCCGGAAACCGGGATCAACCTGCTGAAGATCAAAGGCATCGTCGACGGCTTCCGCAACCCGCGGCCGTGGTACTACGACGTGAAGATGATTTACGCGCCGATCCGATTCGGCGAGAAGCTCGACACCTCCGGCGCATCGGCTTCGTGCAACGTGGAAAATCGATATTCCTTCACGGACCTGGGGCAACTCAAGGCGACGTGGAAGCTGATCTCCGGCGGAAAAGCTGTTGGTGAGGGCGACGTGAAGCTGCGAGGTAAGCCGCTGAGCGGCGGAAAAGCTTCCTTTGAGCTTCCTAATACGGTTAAGCAGGCGGAGGCGGTTCAAATCGACATCAATCATCCTGATGGACGGCACATCATCGCGCACCAATACCGGCTCAAGGAGCCGGCGCAGGATACGCAGTTTGATGCATCCCTTTCAGCCAATGTCCCTTTCCCGCGCTTCAATCTGATCACGCGGAAGACCGAACGAGATCCGGGTTTCTGGCGGAAGGTGACGCGGTACCCGGTGACGTTGGCCAATGTAAAGACTGAGGGTTCGAGTAAGGACTTGGCGCAGATGAAGAAGTTGACGGCCGACGTGGTCGGCGGAGCGGAGAACGCCAAGGTCGGGTCGGTGGAAGCGAGCTTCGCGAACAATGAGCTGAAGTACCGCTTTACGTGGTCAGGCGCGGCTAAGACTGAAGTGCAGGAGCTGGGGTGGGCGTTTGAGCTGCCGCGGGAGATGGATCACTTCTCGTGGGATCGGCAGGCGCGGTGGACGGTTTATCCAGAGACGCACATCGGCCGGCCCAGCGGAACTGCGCGGCCGGATTCCATGAATGTTCCTTACACCAAAATGGATCGCCCGGATGCGTTCGACTTCAACTCGACGAAGTACGACTGCAACTGGGGGACGATGACGGATGGATCTGGAGATGGCCTGCGGGTGCAATTCAATGAAGAGAAGCGATTGCATTGCCGTGGCGGCGTGAGCGATGACAAGCAGCACATCGTCCTGTTCGTGAATCATCAAGTCAGCCCGCCGGATGATCTGAGCACAAACGTGGTGCGGGATCTCTATATGACGCTCAACCCGGGCGACACTGTGGAGGGGAGCTTCCGCGTGGGATCAGTGAAGAAGAAGTGACGTGCCGCGGCGTCTGCGCTTTGCTACTCCAAACAGAAACGCCGCGGCGACGGCAGTCGATGCCGCCGGCTCGGGCAGGAGCGTGTGTATGGAACTTTCATAAGATGCCAATCTCACAACGCTGCCCGTGGAGCCGAGGGTGGGGGAGCCGGTTGAAGTGATGATCCCGGCAAGCCACCAGTGATTGTTGGTTTGGAAGAAGATCCCGCCGCCGCTGTCGCCGGGAGCGGCGATTCCTTCAAGTGGTCCGACGGCGCCGGCATCGATCGCGTCGTAGTCGTAGCGCAACACTTCCCCTTGTCCGGCGATGATGCCGGGACTGATGGCATCGACCACATTTTCAAACGCTCTCTTGGTTCCAAACCCGCCAGGGCCCCAGGTGTTGTTGCCGTCACTGTTGGTCAACCCAAAACCGACGCCGGTGAACTTGCGTCCGATCTCGTTTCCCAGCGCGGCGGACCAGAGCGAGTAGCCGGAAGTCAAAGATGAGTTCAGCTTCAAGAGCGCAAGATCCGCCTCGAAGTCCGCGAAGACTTTGGTGCAGCTGTAGGTAGTGCCGTCGACGGCTAGAAAGATGTCTGATGTGGGGCGAAGGGCTCCGCCGATGGCGCCGTCCTGGGTGACGACATGGCGGGCGGTGAGCATGAAGCTTCCATCGCCGACGACAACGCCGGAGCCAAAAAATCCTTCGCTGTCTCCGACCAATCCTGCGCCTGGAAATTCAGCTGTGGTTGATCCATTGAGCGGCTGCGCGAGCGTAATGCTCGCGCCCGCGCGCGGCGGGAGCGCAAGAACAGCACCGATCGCGGGGACGGCGCTAAACGCAATGGATTGCACAAGCGTAGAAAACTTCATTAAAGCTCAACAAGCAGATGAATGATGTGCTTATCGGAATTGATCCCGACTATGGATGAGTTTTTTTCCTTGCCTTCTGCAAAGATAGGTAGTATGTTGTAAATGGAGCATGTCTGGGGAGAAAATTGCGGGCTATAAACCATCTCTGACCAGGGAAGGGTCATGGGTAGGAACATCTGGCCGGGTGTCTGGCATCCAGCCCCACACTCGCCACCGCGGGATCAACATGTCACATCGCTACATCCACCTGAGCAACCGCCGTAACTGATGCTGTCACGTACTCACGCTTAAGGCGCAGCGTTTTCATCGACAACATCGCGCCAAGGCTGCGGTGCGGCCGTAACTGGTTGTATTTACTAAGAATGCGTTAACTTTTGCGCTGCTGGTGCAACGGCTTGCACGTCTTGCGCACATATCTCCGAGGCCCACATGTCCAAAGCACTCCCCCATTGGCTCAACAAGATGCTCGGTCAGTCGCGTTTGCCTGACGGCGAGCCGCACGACGCACAATACTCGCGCACGCGCTCGCGGCGCCGTGCGGTGCTCGGCCAGGCGATGACCCTGGAGCTTTTGGAAGTGCGGCGAATGCTTTCCAGCATCGTTGGCCGGAACCTCTTCTACAACAACAGTGCATGGGACGGGAATACACCGGCGGCCAGCGCTAAAGACGATAGCGCCATCGCCACAGATAAGACCGCCCTTCTGGGCAACCAAACCGCCAGCTTCGCAAACTACTCGAGCTATTCGCGCGGCATCAACGGGGTGATGGTCGACATCCAGGACCTCCCCACCAGCGCCAAGCTGACGAAGGATGATTTCGAGTTCTATCTTGGCAACAGCGCCGACGACACCTTCTGGACCTCCGCGCCCGATCCAGTCTCCATCTCCGTCCGGCGCGGCGCGGGCAAGAAAGGTTCCGACCGCGTCACGATCATCTGGAAAGACGCCGCGATCCTGAAGCAGTGGCTCCAGGTTGTGGTCCGTCCGACGGATCAGACAGGGCTCAGCGAGCCGGATATCTTCTACTTCGGCAGCGCGCCCGGTGAGACCGGCAACGATGCTTCCACGCGCGTCAACAGCACCGATGAAATCCTCATTCGCTGGAACCCCAAGACGCTGCTCAATCCCGCCGCGATTACGGACCACTATGACATCAACCGCGATAAGAAAGTCGACGGCACCGACCAGGTCCTTGCGCGCAACAACACCACCAACCTCAAGACCGACCTGCTCAAGCTCAAGCCTACCCTCAGCACCGGGGGGGTTGCGCGCGTTCAGATGCTGTCGGCGACAGCGGCGCGCCTTTCGTGGTTCGACACATCGCTGGAAGATCGGGGCGTTGCCATTCAAGCTTCAGAAAACGGCGGAGCATATGAGCAACTCGCGATAGCCCCGCGCAATGCGTCGGCGGCGATTGTGACAGGACTGACTCCCGGCGCAGATTACTCGTTCAAGATCGTCACCCAGGGCGCGGGTGATGCGCAGGTGACGCAGTTGGTTTCCGGTCAGACGCCGCAGTCGACGGGCAACACCTGCCCCACGTATTACCACATCACCAATTTGGAGCCGATCCACAAGGGCGAGGCCAGCTACACCGGAACAGAGAGCCCGAAGCTGACGGCGAAGGACGAGTGGGTTTCTGGAACGACCTGGCAGCAGGCGATGTACAAGGCCGTCACCGGCGTTGTGAATATTCAACCAATCAACGTGAATTATGACGTTCAGGAGTCGCCCAACAACCTGCACCCGGAGCTGAGCCACTATGGCGCGTTCGAAATCGGAACGGCTGCGGAATTGGAAGCGAACCATGCGAGTTTCGACTTGCGCAAGCCGGCGTACGGAAGCATCCCCGGCACGCAGGGCCTGATCGTCCTGGAAGACACGTACCACTCCACTAACATCGATCTGGATTACGACGACTTTTATTGGAAGGTCGAGATGGCGGCGACGCAGACGCCTGCTGCGCCGTTCCACATCATCGCGACGCCCATCACTGGAACGGATATTCAGGTCACGTGGCGCGCCGGTACGGCCACCGTCGACCGGCAGATCGTCGAGCGCTCAATCGACGGCGGGCAGACTTGGGAGGAGGCCGGGCGACTGGCTCCCGGTGAATCAACCTTCCTGGACCGCCGCCTGAGCTACGAGCGTCCGTACACGTATCGCGTTTATGCTGAAGACGATAACGGCAATGAGTATCGCACGGACGAAACCGCAACCGCGACAACGTTCAAAGATCAGCCGGAACTGATCTACTACAAGATCACCGGCTTCAGCGGCTTCACACCCACCGCCGGCCATTCCGTCAGCGGCACACTCACGCCCGACAGCGACTGGATTCTCGCCAACTCTCCCGCCGAGGCGGCGTGGCTGGCGCTGCACAGCAGAGTGGGCGCTGACGACACTGCCGGGATCGTGGCAGGCGGTAACACCTACCGCTTCAACACGCCATCTGTCATTGGCGGCGATGAAATCTCCGACGGCGCTTTCCGTTTTGAACAGGATCCCGTCACCGGGGTGGTGAAGATCCACATCGAAGACACGTTTGGCAGTTCCACCGCCACCGTGTGCAGTTACAACTGGCTCGATGCCGTGGGTACGGTGAGCTATCTCGCTTCGCCCATCGGCGCTACCGGCGACGTTCATGGTGTGGGCGGCGAGGAGTATTCGCTCACGCTGGATCAGAACAATGCCCCCGTCACCAACTGGACCGTCCAGTGGGACAGCACTGACCCCAGCAGCGTGCGACAATATACACCCGATGCGTCAGGCCAGCCCAAGGTGGTCACCTGGACATACCCCGTCCCGACCGGCGAAGGCGAGAAGGTCTATACCATCCAGGTCAAAGCCACGATTGCCGGGCAGATCGTGCCAACCGTCGACAAGCGGGTCTTCATCGGCAAAGAAGCTGCCGTCGGCGCAGAGGAGGGAGAGGAACTGGCCGCGCTCACCACGAAGCAGGCGCGCCGATTTATTCTTCAATATTTCAGCGACATCTACTCCACCATCAAATACGAACCTTATCCCGGACAGAAAAAAGGACCCGGCGCGACGGCGCAAACGGGCCGAGGGAACGATTGGGATCAGGCGTCGCTGCTTGCCTCGCGCATCACTGCAAAGGTCGCGGACACGAAGGTCGAATACGTCCACCAAGTGGTCAACGCTCCGATGGTGAACGTCCGAAATTGGCTTGGGGTGAAAGACAACGCCAGCGCTTGGGAGGTGCTCCACAAGGCGGGGATCCTGGCCGATGACAGCAGCGGCAGTTGGAAGGCGCTCGATCCCGACTCATATCCGACGACCCTGCCCAATTTTGCAAGAATGAAGAGCGTGAACTTGTGGCACACCTGGCTTCGCGTCGGTGTCCCGGGAACCGCCAACCCGCAAGGCGTGCATCAGGCTTGGTGGGACCTTGACCCGTCCTGGAAGTATCGCCGTTTCAACAAGGGCTTGTCGCAGATCGGCACCGATGGCGGAATGACCTTTGACCCAATCTTCTACAACAATATCGACGCCGCAGGCACCGAAGCGGACAAACGCCAACTGCCCCTCGACTGGTACGAGGGGCAGGTGATGGGCTACATCTCCAAACACAACTCCCTGGCGGGACGTGTGGGTATCGGCGACGTGGCTTACGACGGGCCGATCATCGCCAAGTATTTCGCGCATGAGCGCATTCGCTCACGCGACGGAAACAAGAGCTACGAGGCTCCACGCCAGACTGAATACAGCATCATTACCACAAGCCCCAAGTACGTCGGCAACGACCCGAGCAGCATGACGGCGCTGGGAGACGCCAACAAGAACTTCACCCACCGCGTCGTCCTGCAAATGAAGGTGGATTCCGACTACTCGGATTTCAAGACCTTCAGCGTTCCGGTTGACGGGGCCAAAGCGATCGGCATTGGCGCGGATATGCGCATCAACAACGTGTTCGCGCAGTTGCCGATGGACAACATCCAGAAGTTTGAATACCACCCGCGCCTGATCATCGGTGACAGGGCATTCGACCTTGATGGTGCTTTCAAGACCAAGTGGTATGGAGCGAATTCAGGCGTGAAAATCCGCATGTGGACGGTGCGGCCTGGTGAGAGCGATCAGATCACCGGTGACCGGGTTGAGGATCCCAATCACCTTGATCCTCGCAGGACCGAGTATTTCCGCCGCGTCTATCAGCGGCACGGCATCCTGATCAACGCGCAGCAGCACTCCGTCGACTCGGTCATGGCGATTCAGGAGAACCTCAACGGCTGGGCGCTCAGCCGGCAGGAGGCGGACAAGTATCAGACGGAACTGATGTCCATGACCGCCAACACGTACGCCTTTGAGTACGAACAGCAGCGGCAAGGTGTGACGGGAATTACGCAAACAATGGCTGTGCAGCCGGGCGTCGAAGTGGGCCTGGCCAGCACTATGGCCGAGTACCAGATTCGCTACAACGACGGCTCGAACAAGACGGCCGCCGCGCTGCAAAACCCGGTGATCCTGGATCGGAAGGATCCGACTGACTCGAACTTCAAGAGCGTCCTGGACATTGATCTCGGCCGCCGGCGCGACAACCTCGTCCCGATCCAGCAGGAGACGTCCACCACGCGATTGGAGAGGGCGCGCAAGCTCCTCGGTTACACCAGTTCCGCGCTGGA
Organism: Tepidisphaeraceae bacterium; assembly: GCA_036387255.1. Taxonomy (GTDB): domain Bacteria; phylum Planctomycetota; class Phycisphaerae; order Tepidisphaerales; family Tepidisphaeraceae; genus DASVUC01. Next base: position 15,882 of record DASVUC010000255.1, read on the forward strand.
GCATTCGGTCATCCAGAACGTGCTCAACGCCCGTTCCGTCTCGACTGCTCTGGTGTTCCAGCGGGCGAAGAAGACAAACGTTAGCCTGGTGATCGACGCCTTACCTGAGGCTAATCCGCAGCCCAGCATCGACAGCAGCAGCATGAGTGCGGCGACGCTCGCGACGTTCACCGACACATTGAAGGACCTGCTGAAGGACGCCAACGGCTTGAACAACCGTTTCAAGGTGACCTACACGTATGGGGCCGTCGAGTTTGGTGATCCGGGCAAAGGTTGGAAAGGCGTTGCCTTCGAGGCGGAGAAGTACAACACTGAAGGCAACGACGAACACATCTTCGGGATCATCGACAACGCCGGTCGGCTCTATCGCGGCGGCGCGGGTGATGAAACCCAGTCTGAAGTTGCCGAGAAGGGCGAAGATCAGACGGCGATGGCGCCGTTCGGATCCGGTGTCGTCAACCTGTACAGCGGCGATCTCAGTTACTCGGAGTCGGATTTCTCGATCCCGAACCCCACGTTGCCGCTCGAGTTCAAGCGCTACTACGACTCCAGCCGCTTGAACGTCAACCGCGGGCTGGGCGCGGGCTGGGGCCACACCTACAGCGATTACCTCGAGCTTTATCGCTTTGAAGACAAGAAGCATGGCAAGGAGTGGCCAAAGGATTATGCGCCGCTGGCGGCGGACCGCGTGATCGTCGTCTCCGGCGCCGGCACCAATGCCGAGTTCCGCCACAAGGACATCAGTCCCGGCGGCATCCACTACTACGAAGATCCCACCGGCGTCTATGGGATGTTCAGCTTCAACCCGAACACCCACATTTACACCTACGTGGAGAAGGATGGGACTGCACGCATCTTCGAAATGACCCCGAACGGTGGCCGCCCACGCTACCGCTTGAAGGAGATTCACGACCGCTTCAACAACAAGCTGGTCCTCTCCTACTACACCACCAACAGCACGGACGGACTTGTGGGCGATCTGGCGGAAGTGCGCTATTACGACGCCGGCACCATCACCAACCGGCGGATGCACTTCCTGTACCACACAAGCACCTTCAAGCACCACATCAAGGCCATCACCGACTTTGCCGACCGATCGTGGCTGTACGAGTACGGCGACCTGCGCGTCAAGTTCAAGATCAAGGGCAAAGAGTACGACGGCAAGAAGCTCTGGGTGCTGACCAAGGTGACCGCGCCGACGGGTCTCAACAGCGCCGCCCCCGCGGGCGCCGTGGACGCCGCCAAGAGCGTCTCGCAGCAGATGACCTCGCGCTACACCTACAACTACGGCAACATGCTCGGCGGCAAGCTCGCCAGCGCCGAACGCTGGGTCGATGAGGGCAAGCGCAACGACTACCAGTTCAAGTACTACCCCAACGGCCGCGTCTTCAAGATCACGGATCCTGACAAGAATCCTGAATACTACTCCTACAACCTCTTTGCCGGGAAGTATGGCAACGAGCGCCGCACCTACACGTCGCAGGCCGTCCAGTACAACCGTGCGCACCAGCGCACTCAGACCGACTACGACGACAACGGGTTATCGACCCGGATTATCGAACCGGATCGCAGCCGCGTCTTTCAGGGGTGGGACAAGTACCAGGAACCGCCGCCGCAGAATCAGGACCCGGCACGGGCGAAGTACCGCATCATCTGGCGCCAGGGCGAAGCGGGGCTTTATGAGGCGTTCTACTACGACGCCCGCGGTGACGTCACCCGACACATCACCGGCGCCCACAATTTCGAGCATAACTACGGCAACTGGGCTCCGGGACCCCAGGGTGCCAAGCCGGCGGACATTTCGGGTTTCGTCACCGACATGACGTATTGGAACGACGTCGACAAATACACGAACGCGTCCAACTCGAATGTGATCTATGCCAACATGATCCTGGCTCAGGATACGGTCGTCATGGCCGAACTGACGGGCGAGCACAGCGAGCAGCTCGAACGGCGCACCACCAATCACTACGACGCTTTTGGCAGGCTGGAATGGACGAAGGATGCGGAAGGGCACGTCACCGCCTTCGGCTACAACCCCAATGGTCAGATCTGGTACAAGGGGCTCCCCGGCGGTACCACGCTCTCCGGCAACACCGCCAACATCGATCAGCACTTCAAGGTCGTTTACGAGTACGACCCGAAGCAGAGCGGGCAGGTCTTAAAGGTCCACCGATACCTCAACAAGAACCTTAACGACACCGTCGTATCCGAAAACGAATATGACTCCATTGGTCTCGGCCGCGCGCTGATCTCCAAGGACGGTACCACCGACTCCAATTCCAATAAGCGCTACATCCAGCGCGTCTACGACGTCTTCGGACGGGTCACGGACGAGTTCAATCATGCCGACGTCGTGAACAATCTGGCGAATGGTCCAGCGCTCAATCAGCCGATCGGCACGCATTACGACTTTGATGGCGATTGGTTGATGGCTACCACCTCGCCCGGGAACGTTGATCACCCAACCAAGACCACTCGGTACACCTACGACTTGCGGGGCAACCGAATCACGTCGAGCGACACGCTCAACACGGCCGCAGCACCCACCGTCTTCTTCACCGCCGGAATCACGACGACGTTGTATGACGCGATCGGCAACCTGACCGCCACCGTCAACGCGGCGGCAGATCGCACCAACTATTACTACGACACGCGAAATCGCCGCTATGAGACGCTCTCCCCGGACAACGGCTTTGAGCAGATGCTTTACGACGCTACCGGACGCGTGACAGAGAAGTTCACGCCGTCGGATCAGGTGATGAACTACCGCCTGGATCCCGCCGCGCGGACGCAGCTCTTCTATGGAATCGACGGCGGTCTGCGCATTACCATCGATCCTGTTGGCAATACCTCAAGGCAGGATCTCAACCGATTCGGCGAAGTGATCACCTCCTCGGATGAGGACTTCCGCAAAAACGCCCAGGAGTCTACGGCATATCGCACCGTCAATTATGCGCGTGACAACCTGGGCCGCGTTATCGAAGAATCGCACCCCAACGAAAATCATCTCATTATCCACACCACCTTCGATGCCCAGGGCAACGTGGTGCAGGTCGACAAATGGAAGAAGGGAACCGGAAACCCGGTGCGCACATCCGTGGCGATGTACACGCCGCTCGACCAGAAGGTCATCGAAGCCAGCGCCCAGCGCGAAGCGACCGTCACGTTTGACCAATACGACGGTCAGGTCGAGCTTGAGGCGCACGGCTACAGCGTGGGCGACCGCATCCTGGTGCTGGACCCAACAGGCGGCGTCAACGAAGGAGTTTATTACGTCACCGGCGTCGACTCGCCCGACAGCTTCACTTACAACCGCACGACGCTGACCGGCGCCGGCGCTGGAACGATCAAGGTCGCCACCGCCGTCTCCAGCTACAACTTCGACGTCGCGGGACGCATGCTCTCGGCGACAGACGCACGCGGATTCACGACCGACAACAAGTACGACGGTGCTGGGCGCTTGATTGAGACCCAGCAGCCGGCGCCGGACGCGCAGCCAATGTATGGCAATCAGGGCACGCTCCGTCCGACGAGCACGATGCAGTACTACGCCGATGGCACTCTGGCGCGGCGTTACGATCCAAGCTTCTGGGACATCAACGGATCGAACAACAATCGGTCCGTCACCACCACAAGCTACCTGTATGCGAACAATCTCGCCGCCAACCCGCAGAACAAGATCGTCACGACCAGCAAGATCAGCGGCACCGACAGCGTCACCACGACGAAGTTCCTGGACCTGGCGGGCCGCACCGTCGGCATCCAAGACGGGCGCAATAATCTCACGCAATACATCCTCGACCGCCGCGGGCGGCAGTTGCGAACAACGCAGCCGCAGGATGCAACCGGCGCCAGCCCGGTCAGCATCATGGAATATGACGGAGCGGGTCACACCATCTTCAGCGCGACCCCCGCGCGCGGCTACACCAGTTCAAATTACGATCAGGCCGGGCGCGTGCTTGATCATCAAGTAACAGAGCCGCTGAGCACTGAAGTGAGCGCCACCGCGTGGGGCGTCGACCGCAGGAACGGCAACGTCTACGTCAAACTCGTCATCCCCAAAACGTATTCGTACAACGTCGACGACTTTGTCTCGGTCGGCGGTGCAGCGTGGATGGAAATCCGTTCTCAGAATGACCCGTCTGGCGAGCCTGACCCCGCGACGACGACAGTCGAATATCCCAAAGCGGGCGAGTACGCAGGCTCCACTCGCCAGATCAAGATCATCGACAACGTTACCGAAACCGACAAGACGGTGCTGTACGTTCAGGTCGAGGAGAAAGGCGCGCCGAACCTGGACGTCTTCCTGCCGGATTTCACCAGCGCCACCGCGCCTCGGGTTTACAAGGTCAACGTTCTCACCGGCAGCCGCAACGTCTACGCCGGGCCTGTCCTCGACACCAGCTACGACAGCCGTGGCTACGGGACCACGTTCCGCTACGACAATTCCAACCGCGTCACCGAAACGTACCGCGCGCAGCTTCCCGACCGTCCCGCGGATCTGGGCCAGGAACTCTCCCAGCAGACGCAGTACAACGAGTTTGGCGAGACGGAACAGCAAACCAGTTACGCCGCAAACGGCGGATCTGGCAAACGCATTACTCAGTTCGAGTACGACTACCTCGGTCGCACCGTTCGCACGACGCGAATCACCGATCCCTCCGAGATGGAAGAGGGTCTATCCACGACCAACGGGTATGACGCCAAGGGTCAGCTTCGCTGGACCATGAGCCCCAAGGGCAACGAATCGCAAGATCCCTACGGGCTTCGCAACCTGCGGATCTACACGACCATCTTCGACTACGACGGCCTGGGTCGGAAGATCACCGAAGGACACCCGAACCCCAATACAAGCACCGCTCAACCCTATTATCCCACCAACGTCAACATCACGACGTTCAAATACGACGGCGCGGGAAACCTGACGCAGACCACCGATCCGCTCCAGCACTCGACGGCGAAGGAATACGACCACCTCAATCGAGAGACGGCGCGCGCTTCGGGCGGCCGCTCGGCAAGCATCTCCGGCAATGGTACGGTTGCCACCATCACGCTGATCCACCACCACCTGGCGACTGGGGATCGCATCTATTTGACCGGTTATGGCCCCACCAACGGGACCGCGATCGCGACCGTGGTCAACGAGAACACGATCAGCTTCCCCTTCATCGGCGCCTTCGGCTCTCGCGCTATCACCGTCTACGCCGGCGAAGTGACCACCTCGTACGATCACAACGGCAACGTGACGGCTACCACCGACGCGCGAAACAACACGACTGATTACGTCTACGACAACCTCAATCGCAAGACCAGCCAAACCTTGCCCGCCCCTGACACGAACACCGCGCGTCCGAAGACCAGCTACACGTACACCCTCGCGGGAGATATCAAGACGGTCACGGATGCACGCGGCAACGCCGACCCGGCGCACGCCGATGAACACACAACCATTTACGAGTACGACAACCTGGGGCGCAAGATCAAGGAGCAGTCGGCCGATACGGACCCGGCCACCGCGGGCGCACAGCGGGCGGAGACGACCTTCAAGTACGACACAGCGGGGCACCTCATCGCCACGACGGACCCTCGGCAAATTCGCTCAGAGACCAGCTACGACTGGGCGGGCAGGCAGGTGGAATCCACGCTGGCAGCCAGCGTGATCAACCAAGTCACCTGGGACGGCACTTACGCCACCGCGCAACTCGGCGCCCTCGACGAGAGTGGCGCTTTCGTC
>DASVUC010000256.1:0-2964 GCA_036387255.1 Tepidisphaeraceae bacterium
TTCTCCACGTGTGCCCCCACGATCCGCTCGGCCTGCTCGATCGATTGCTGCCGATCGCTCTTCGTGCTCGCGATCACCTGCTGGAGATCGTCCAAGTTGTACAGATACACGTTCTCCAGCTCGCCCACCGCCGGCTCCACGTTACGCGGCAGCGCGATGTCGATCAGAAACGCCGGCCGGTAACGCCGCTGCTTCAGCAGATGCTCAAACCGCCCCCGGGTGATGATCGGCTCCGTCGCCCCCGTCGACGTAATTACGATGTCCGCCGCCACCAGGTGCGCATCCAGCTCCTCAAACGAATGCGCTTCGCCGCTGTATCTCTCCGCCAGCGCCCGTCCCTTTGCCACGTCCCGGTTCGCCACGATCAGCCGCTTCGGCTTCAGCTGCGCAAAACCCTGGAGCACCAGCGCCGCCATCTTCCCCGCGCCGACGCTGAGCACTGTCTTATCGCCAAAATGATCAAAAATTCGCGACGCGCAATCCACAGCCACGGACGCCACGGATGTGCGCCCCTCAGCAATTGGCGTCTGCGTCATCACCTCTTTCCCCACGGCTATCGCGCTCTGAAAAAGTGGATTCAACCCCGATGCAGTCACACCCAGGCCCTGCGCAAACTCATACGCTTCCCGCACCTGTCCCAGGATCTGCGTCTCCCCCAGCACCATCGAGTCCAGCGAGCTGGCTACGCTGAACAGGTGCTGGATCACGTCACGCTCCGATTTCTGATACAGGTGCGCCGCAAAACCCGCAGGTGCATTTTTCAGTTGCGACAGGAACTCCACCAGCTCCTCCGGCCGTGGCCGCGCATGCACCGGCCGCGAGACGTACAGCTCCACCCGGTTGCACGTCGACAGCAAGACTCCCTCGCACTCCGGAAACCGCTGTTTCAGCGCGACCAGCGCCTCGCCGCGCTGATCACCCGTAAACGCCAGGCGCTCCCGCAATCCCAGCGGCGCCGTCGCGTGGTTTAATCCCAGCAGCAGCAGGCGAACCATCAGCGCGGCGCTCCCGGAATCAAGAGAACCGTCACCAACGTCCCCAGCATCAGCACGAAACCCACCATCGACAGCACCGCGACTTTCCGCCCCCGAAAGCTCGGATTGATCGGCGCGTGAAGCACGACCGCATAGATCAACCAGACCACCCCCGCCAGCACGATGATCGTCGGCGTGTGCGCACGCCCCGCCAGCAGCAGCACGCCCCCCGTGACCAGCCCGATCGTCAGCAGCGCAAACCCCAGCGTCACCGCCGTCATCGTCAAATGTTCCGTGCGCTCCAGTGAGCCGAAGAATGGGCTCACCGGCTCCTTCTGCCGCAATCGCTGGCTCGTCAGCACATACATTGCGCCGCTCGCCGCCGCGATTGCAAACCCGATGACGCCCCCCAGGATCGTCACCCGATGCACCCAGCTCCACGTGCTCGTCACGTAAGGCCGATACTCCGTCTTTCCCACAAATAAGCTCGCCATCAGCAGGACCAGCACCACCGGCATGACAAACCAATCCAGCCCGCCCAGCGGCCGATTGTGATGCACGTAAAGCGTGAAGATGGCCAGCAGCGTCGCAAGCCAAACCAGCGCATCGAAATTATCTTCGATCGGCAGCCAGGACCGCCGCGAACCCGCGTGCCAAACGATCACCCCAAGCGACGCCACGATCCCGGTTCCCAAGAACACTCGGCTGACGCGATGCATTCTCCGCGTGTCGCTCCACGCACGCACCACCGACAGCACGCCGCCTGCGGCATAAAGCAGCATCGCAACCACCAGCAGCGCAAGTTGGCCCGTAGTAGGGGGCATCACGACATTTTACGCCAAAGTGGGATGGCGGGCGATGAGCCACCGAATCACCCCCTCAACCCCCTCAGCCTCCAGCACTTGCAGGGCCTCTTGCGTCGCCAGCTCCCGAAACACCTCCGTCCGCTCCTGCGGGGAAAGCGCTGACGACAAAATCATCGGCCGCATCGTCTGCATCGCATTCCCCATCTTCGTCCACCGCGGATCCCACCGCTTCGCCAGCTCATCCCGAACCATCGTCGCCAGCGCTGGTGATCCCGCAGAAATCGTCACACCAATCGCCCCCTCCCGCAGTAGCGCCGGGGTCACAAAGTCGCCCGACGTCTCTTCCGACCCATCCGCCCGGCAAACCAGCACCCCGCGCTCATGAGCATCCCGCACCACCTGGTCATTCACCTCCGCGCGGTCCGTCGCCGCAAACACAAGCTGCGCCCCGTCGAGGTGGTGGGGGAGATACGTCCCAGCGATCTTCTCAACGCTTTCCGGCAGCTCCGAATGGAACGAAGGCGCGATAACGCGCAGCTGCGTAGCGCCGCAGTCGAGCAGCAGCTTGGCCTTGCGCGCCGCGACCTTTCCGCCGCCGATGATGACGATCCGGCGGGTGGAAACATCCAGCATCAACGGGTAATTGAACGCCACGATCCCCTCATTCTACTGAAGCGCACGCCGTTTCACCTCGCCCGCTCAAACAACCGCATGTGCGGCGTGTGCGGAAGCGGAATTTCACGAAGTTGCGGGTGTCCTTCCAAATACCTCACGAACGGCTCCGCAGCGATGGGCGGTTCCCAGTAGTAATCCAGCACCCGGTCGTCCTCGACAAGCACGTCTGTGATCCCGTGCATCTGGATCAGAGACGCCATGCGCCCCGGCTCAAACTCGTGCCGCCCGTACGGGATCACCGTGTTGATGTAAGCATCCTGCGGGCGGAACAGCGGGTAATCGCGCGTTCCCTGCGAAGCGATGAGCAGGATCCGGCGCGGCCCATCTCCCATCAGCGCCAGCGGCTCGAAGTACGGCTCCGCCAGCCCCACCGGGTTCTGCGCCGTCGACATCGCATCCCTGAACGAAACGAGCCTCCGCGGCGCGCCCAGCACAATGCTCAACACGACGCCCGCCGCCAGCAGCCGCCGCAGCCAACGGCGCCGCTGTGACAACTCCGCGCCCAGCAG
>DASVUC010000257.1:0-8277 GCA_036387255.1 Tepidisphaeraceae bacterium
CCTGCGCGCCATCGATAGTGCCGTTGGGCGCATCGGACAACTTGCGTGCTTTGAGCATAACAATCCTTTGGCACGGTATGCGATGATCGCCGATGGTGAGCAAATCCACTCGGCGATGTATCCCGGATCGTTCGCCGGCCCACTGTTCGCGGAGCAAGCGGAAATTAACGTCCGCCAGCACGCCCTTGAATCCGCCTGCTTTGTCGTCTGTGCGACCGCGTGGCTGGATGCCGATCAGCAGGCTCAGATCATGAACGACACGGGTTGTCCGCTAGGGCCGATTTCGGGTGGCTGCTTCACGGCGATCGTGAGTCCCGACGGCCGGATCATCGGTGAGCCGCTCAAAGCGGGCGAAGGCGAAGTGATTGCCGAGCTTGACTTTGCCCAGATCGACGCCCGCAAGCGGGTCATGGACGCGCGCGGTCATTACAGCCGCCCCGAACTGCTCAGCTTGCTGATCGATCGGACGCCCGCGTCGCCCGTCCATGAGCGCACCGCACACCCGAAGACCGAGGCCATGCGTGCGGCTATCGGTGAGGAGAGGACCGTCGAGGTCCTCTAATTCCACCGTAGCTATCTGAACGCAACTACAGGGAGGTCGGCACGTGTTCGAAGAAATCAATCATAATCGCCGCTACTTTCTAACAACCATGATTAAAACCATTGCTGCCACTCAGCTCGGCATGCTCGCCTGCACTAAACAGCATACTACGCCGGCAACGGCTGAGTTACCGATTGAAGGCGAACTGCCTTCGCTTGTCGGCGCGATCGCGTGGCTCAATTCACAGCCATTAACAGTTGACCAACTGCGTGGAAAAGTCGTGCTGATCAACTTCTGGACTTATACCTGCATCAATTGGCTGCGCCAACTCCCTTATGTTCGCGCGTGGGCCGAGAAGTATAAGGAGCAGGGACTAACAGTGATTGGTGTGCACACGCCCGAGTTTGAATTCGAGAAGAATATCGATAATGTCCGCCGAGCCTCAACGGAAATGAGAATTGACTATCCGATCGCTGTGGATAACGATTACGCGGTGTGGCGCGCTTTCGGGAACCATTATTGGCCGGCCCTTTATTTTATAGATATGCAAGGACGCATTCGTCATCACCAATTCGGCGAGGGCGGGTACGAGCAATCGGAACGGGTAATTCAACAGCTACTGTCTGAGTGCGGAACTGACCGTGTCGGTCAGGAAATGGTCGAAGTCAATGCTCGCGGTTTTGAGGCTGCCGCCGATTGGGACAGCCTGAAATCGCCTGAAAACTACCTCGGCTACGAAAGAACGGAGAATTTTGCGTCTCCCGGCAGCGCGGTGTTAAACAAGCGTCATTTATATACCGCCCCCGCGCAATTGAACCGTAATCAATGGGCACTTTCGGGCGATTGGACTATCGGAAGACAAGCCATTGTACTGAACAAGTCCGGCGGGCGAATCGCGTGCCGCTTCCACGCCCGCGACCTTCATCTGGTCATGGGGCCGGCCGAGCGAGGAACGTCCGTGCGGTTTCGCGTGCTTGTAGACGGGCAGCCGGCAGTCGCAGCTCGCGGACTTGACGTCGATGTGCGAGGCGAAGGCACGGCTACGGAACAGCGGTTGTACCAACTGGTCCGACAGCCGAAGCCCATCAGTGATCGACACTTCGAGATCGAGTTTCTGGATTCCGGGGTGGAGGCTTTTGCGTTCACGTTCGGTTGATAACGCAAACAGATACGCCTTCGCAACGAGCGACAAGATCGGTGAAATCCGGTACGAGTAGCGGAACCTGACCCTAACGAATGATCGGCTGCGTCAAATGAGGTGTTTGCTGTTATTGAGTTTGGCGTCGAGCGAGCGCAACGAACGCGGAAGGTGATGAGACACGTTTCTTACTATCAGCCAATAGACGAAGTGGAGATGGATGAATGATGACGACGACACAAATCCAAATAGAACGGTTTAGCCTAACTTCTCGCAAGCCTTTTCAAGATGTGCTTGCGGCGTTGAACGCAGCTAGCTGTGGGCCATCCTGACATAGATGAATTCCACAAGCGTGTGAGCGAAGCTAGGACAGCTTCGGAACTGGAAAAAGTGATTCACTCAGTGATCGGGCAATCAGGATTCATGGAGTTTACGCGCTTCAACCATAGCGAATTCTTACACAAAGGGGAAACATCGGGAAAGCCGGGAATTGTGCGTCTAGTCATCGGCAATCCGCTCGTGATGAGGCAGATGGTGCAGCATGTGCCGGACGCGGCATCTTACGCACCGCTAACCATTCTCGTTGACGAGCGTCCGGACGGCGTTCACCTTTCCTACGACCGGATGTCGAGCTTTCTTGCCCCATACGGAAACGCCGAAGCCCTGAAAGTTGCTCAAGATCTTGATTCGAAAGTCGAAGCATTGATCGCTTCAGCTGCCGGTTGACTCCTTTTCTCAACACTTTCAAATCAAGCCAAAAGCACACGTCCATGAGCGCACTGCACACTCGAAGGCGGCAGTCATGCAAGCACCTGCCGCATAGGACAGCGAGAGTCGAGACGTTGTTCTCGTCGCCGGTGCCCCCGAAACTCCGAACGCCTCCCACTCTATCTAAATGCAATTAAAAGGTAAATGATATGACGATGAAATCCACACATGACAGCCCAATCCTCGTAACCGGAGCGGCCGGCGATATCGGTGCTATCGGCCGCCACCTCACCGCAATGCTGCTCGCCAAGGGGCATAAGGTGCGCGCCTTGGTCCGGCGGGAGGATGAACGCTCTGAAGGTCTGCGCCAGCTCGGTGCCGAGGTCGTGCAGGGCGACTTGACCGATCTTGCCTCGATGCACCGCGTGATCGAAGGTGTTGCGCGCATCTATTTCGGAATGTCGGTCTCGGCAGCGTATCTTGAAGCCACGGTCAACGTCGCTGCCGTTGCGCGCCACCACGGCGTCGAGGTCTTTGTGAACATGTCGCAGATGACGGTGGCGCAGATGAGCATTACCGAGACCACCCCGAGCCCGCAGCACAAGCTGCACTGGCTTGCGGAACAGGCATTGGCGTGGTCGGGGCTGCCGGTCGTCACAGTGCGGCCGACGGTGTTCCTCGAGAGCTTCTTTCTGCGTCTCGCCGCTGCTGGCGTCCGGGATAGCGACGAACTGGCGCTGCCGGTGGGTAACAGCAAGACCTCGCCTATTTCGGCTGTTGATGTGGCGCGCGCCGTTTCCGTGATCCTCTCAGACCCTGCCTCGCACATTGGTCATGTTTACAATCTGACCGGATTTGAGTCGGCCGATCTGAACCACTACGCACGCGTCTTTTCCGAAGCACTCGGCCGAACTATCCGCTATCGTAACGTGCCGCTCTCCAGGTGGACTGATGGGCTTCGTGAGTTTGGGGTGCCAATGCACCTCGTCAACCACCTCGCGGTGATGGCCGAACTTCACGCGCAGGGGCGGTATGACCGCATGACGGATGACCTGTTCAAGCTCACCGGCACTCGGCCAACGAGCATGTACGACTTCGTGAAATTGCACCCTGCTGAATTCACGCGGAGTGAACCCACGGCTTGAAGGGCAGGTCGCTCGTATATCACCGAGTGGACAAAGGCGGACACTTCGCGGCGTGGGAACAGTCGCTGCTCTTCTCTGAGGAGATCCGTGCCGCGTTTTGATCGCTACGCTAGTTGGCTCGGTCACGCACAAACCAAAAAAATCCAAAACTACTCAAAACGAGGACACCATGACTCAATCAGAAGTTACGCAACGAAACAGCGGGCAGGCAGCTGATGGCGGTGTGCTCAGGAGGAACGAACCCATGACCGTCTCGTTGCACACGTCCATCCAGCCGCGATTCCGCACCGTCGACGGGCTGTCCATCCGCTACGCCGAGAGCGAGGACCCGGGGCGAGGTGCGCATGCCCTCCTCCTCAGCCCGTGGCCGGAGAGCCTGTACGCGTTCGAGCCGACGTGGTCGCGGCTCGCCGAGCACGCGCACCTCGTGGCGGTGGACCTCCCGGGCTTCGGACACTCCGAGCGCCGCGACGCGCTCATGTCCTCGCGCGCGATGGGCGAGTTCGTCGTGCGCCTTGCCGACGCGTTCGGGCTGGAGGAGCCACACGTCGTCGGCCCTGACATCGGCACCAGTGCCGCGCTCTTCGCCGCGGCCCTCCGCCCGGGCCGGCTGCGCAGCCTCGTGGTCGGGAGCGGGGGCGCGGCAGTTCCGCTGCAGCTGGGCGGGTTGCTGAAGGAGTGGGTCGAGGCCCCCGACATCGAGCCGTACCGCCGCCTCGACGGGCGACAGATCGTCACCGCGGCGATCGGGAAGCTCGAGCGATACAGGCCGACCGACGCCGCACGCGAGGACTACCTCTCGTCTTACGAGGGCGAGCGGTTAGCCGAGTCGATGCGCTACGTGCGCGCGTATCCGACGCAGCTCCCCGACCTCGCTGGCCTGCTACCGACGATCCGGACGCCAGTGCTGATCGTTGCCGGCCGACGGGACCACGTCGTGCCCCTGGTCAACGCGGAGTTTCTCCTCCAACGGCTGCCCGCGAGCAAACTCGCCGTCCTCGACGCGGGGCACTTCACGTGGGAGGACGCCGCCGACGAGTACGCGGCGCTCGTCACGGGCTGGTGGGACGGAGGCTACGCGGCCGCCGGCCACCGATCTGGCGACTGATCTCGCCGGCGAAGGTCCAAGAATTTCATTTGCACGCGTCGGGCTCACGGTTTCCTGGAACTCCAGATTCCAGAACCTGTTGGAACTCGCCGAAGCCTATGATGTCCCGGTCCGCTGGTCCTGCCGGACTGGAGTTTGCTACACCTGCAAGTGTGGGCTGATTTCCGGATCGCTGAAGTATGATCCCGAGCCGCTCGATGCTCCGGCGGTCGGGAACCTATTGATTTGCTGCTCGCGCCCGCAGGAAGACATGGTAATCGATCTCTAGAATGCCCGGCAACGTGCATGAAAATATTAAGGAGGATGTAATATGCGTTCTGACATTATTCCAGGGGCTATCTTCCCCGACTACGAACTGCCCGACCACACCGCGAAGCGCCGTCAGCTCGCAGAGCTGCAAGGACAACATCCGATGGTTCTCGTCCTCAGCCGCGGAGGGTACTGCCCCAAGGACCGCCGGCAAGCTGAAGGGCTGGTTCAACTCCATCGTGAGATTGAGGTCGGCTATTGCCGTTTGGTCACGATCAGCACCGATAATATCACGGAAACGAATGAATATCGCAGCGGCGTCGGCGCCCACTGGCCTTTCCTCTCCGACGCGGGACGCAAAATCCAAAAAGACCTCGACATCGCCGGATACACTGACCCTCTCCACAATCCCATGATCCCCTACACGATTGTCCTCGAACCGGGTCTTGTCATTTATAAAATCTACATGGGCTACTGGTTCTTCGGGCGGCCCACTCTCGAAGAGCTCCGTCAGGACCTGCGCGCCGTTCTCAGGAAATGCCGACCGGACTGGGACATCACAACACCCGAACTGAAAGCGGCGTGGCACGAAGGCCGCAAGGAACTCTTTTACCCGTACGGCAAAACCTACGCTCAAACGCTCGGTGAACAGGATTAGAAATGGATTTGAAAGAACAGATGGCAACCCGCGAAAGCTCTGGGCCGGTAAGCGCCGAGCAGGGGTTGTAAGCACTTGGCATCAAACTCCCGGCGACGCCTGAGTCGTTCGGCGCCTATGTGAAAGCCGTGCAGACGGACAATCTGCTGTTTCTGTGGGCTGGACTCTCTCTGGAATATCCTGATAGAGTTTTGTCGTCGGAAGATAAGCAAGTTGAGCTCATCCAATCGGAAAAAGATCAATGTCCGAAAAAATCAACTATCAACGCCGCCGCTTTTTGGGCACTGCGGCCATGACCATTGCTACTACACAGCTAGGCATATTCGGTTCTGCGAACGCACAATCGAGCAAAACAAAACCAGCAGTTCTGGCCATGACTAAGCCGGGGACAAACACGTCGTTCGGCTCACTAAAGCAGATCGATGCCGGTGTGCTGAATGTCGGATACGCTGAAGCTGGTCGCCCGAATGGCCATCCAGTAATCCTCCTGCATGGATGGCCCTACGACATTCATAGCTATGTCGATGTCGCCCCGTTGTTGGCATCGGCAGGGTACCGGGTGATCGTCCCGTATCTGCGTGGCTATGGCATGACGCGCTTTCTTTCGAGCGAGACGTTCCGGAATGGGCAGCAGTCGGCGATCGCTGTCGATATCATCGCTTTGATGGATGCGCTCAGGATCGAGAAGGCGATCCTCGCTGGTTATGATTGGGGGGCGCGAACAGCCAACATTATCGCGGCACTCTGGCCCGAACGCTGCAAGGCGCTCGTCTCCGTGAGTGGTTATTTGATCGGCAGCCCTGAAGCCAACAAGACACCGCTGCCGCCGAAGGCCGAACTCGAATGGTGGTATCAATTTTATTTCGCGACGGAGCGGGGCCGCGCCGGCTACGAAAAATATCGGCATGACTTTAACAAGCTCATCTGGCAGCTTGCTTCGCCGCAATGGCACTTCGATAACGCGACGTTTGATCGCAGTGCGGCCGCCTTCAACAACCCGGATCACGCCAGCATCGTGATCCATAACTACCGCTGGCGGCTCGGCCTAGCCAAAGGCGAGTCGAAGTATGAAGAGATTGAGAAGCGGCTCGCCGCAGCCCCCGCGATCACCGTGCCCACCATCACTCTTGAAGGTGATGCCAACGGTGCGCCGCACCCGGACGCCAGTACCTACGCAAGGAAATTCTCGGGCAAATACGCACACCGGGTCATCAACGGCGGCGTCGGGCACAACCTGCCTCAGGAAGCGCCCGGGGAGTTTGCCAAGGCCGTCGTCGAAGTTGACGGTTAATGATCGTGTTTAGCCTGAGTTGTGAAACGGACAATTTGCAGTAAAGAGAAAACACCATGACCAAACTGAAAAAAGTACATTACAAAACCAAAGCCCGCACCGCAGGTGCCTTCGTCCTGCTCTCGCGACTCCTCGTCGCGCTCTTTGCGGCAACGGTGTTTCTGGCACCGCCCGCTCGCGTGTTTGCGCAGCAATCCGCCCAGACCCGCGCACAAACCCAGATCGCGGCCAAGGCGAGCGCGACCAAAGACAACACACTGCGCCCCTTCCGCGTCCACGTCCCGCAAGAGGCGATCGTCGATCTCCGCAGGCGCATCGCGGCGACCCGGTGGTCTGACAAGGAGACTGTCGCCGACCAGTCGCAGGGCGTGCAACTGGCGACAATGAAGGAGCTCGTCCGTTACTGGGGAACTAAGTACGACTGGCGGAAAGCCGAGGCGAAGCTGAATGCCTTACCGCAGTTCGTAACGAACATCGACGGCCTGGACATTCACTTTATCCACGTCCGCTCCAAAAATCCTAACGCTTTGCCGTTGATCATCACGCACGGATGGCCCGGATCGGTATTTGAACAGCTAAAGATCATCGGCCCGCTGACCGACCCGACGGCTTACGGGGGGCGCCCGGAGGACGCCTTCGACCTGGTCATCCCGTCGATGCCCGGCTACGGCTTCTCCGGCAAGCCGACGGGCACGGGCTGGAATCCTGACCACATCGCCCGCGCCTGGGCGGAGCTGATGAAGCGCCTCGGGTACACCCGGTACGTCGCCCAGGGCGGCGACTGGGGATCCCCTATCTCTAGCGCGATGGCGCGCCAGGTACCGGCAGGATTACTCGGCATCCACATCAACTTGCCGGCGACGATTCCGCCCGACGTGGCCGCGGTGCTCGCCGGTGGCGGTCCCGCGCCGGCGGGGCTCTCCAAGAAGGAACGTGCGGCGTTCGACTCACTCGACACGTTCAATAAGAAGGAACGGACCTACGCCGTGATGATGGGCACGCGGCCGCAGACGGTCGGATACGGACTGACGGACTCGCCGACCGGACTCGCGGCGTGGATGCTCGGGCATCCAGGTTTCGCGCAGTGGACAAGCAGCAGCAGCGATTCCGAAAAGTCCCCGACGAAAGACGAGGTGCTGGACGACATCACGCTGTACTGGCTGACGAACAGCGCGGTCTCGTCAGCTCGGCTGTACTGGGAGAACAACAACAGCATCTTGAACGCGGCCGCGCAGAAGACCGCCCTTGTCTCGCTCCCGGTGGCCATCACGGTATTTCCGGGGGAGATATATCGAGCTCCAGAGACGTGGACCCGGCGCGCCTATCGCAACCTGATCTACTTCCATGAGGCCGACAAGGGCGGCCACTTCGCCGCGTGGGAGCAGCCGCAGCTCTTCTCTGAGGAGATCCGCGCAGCATTCAGGTCACTGCGTTAGTTC
>DASVUC010000258.1:0-9697 GCA_036387255.1 Tepidisphaeraceae bacterium
CCGCAGGCAAATGTGCTCGCTGGTCAGCAGCGTGCTTGAGTTCATCCACTTGATCAAATCTTCCCGTCCTTCGCGGTGCTCTTCCTCCGGGCGCTTGTACTTCTCCAGCGCCGGCCGCGTGAACCGTCGAACGATCGGCCCGAACACCATCATCAACTTGCTCACCGGATGCACGCGACCAGGAATCAGCGCCTCGATCCGCAGCCCCGTCTGCCACAGGAGCCAGTGCAGAATCGGAAACTCGACGCAATGATGATGGAACTCTTCCATTTTCTCGATTGGAACGGAATGCGGGATGGTCCGCACCTTGAGCAAGTCAACGCCGCTCAGGAAGTAATGGAATCGCGACATCAGCCGGTGCATGTTCGGGGTGGTCATCACGATGTAGCCGCCCGGCTTCAGCACTCGCGCGCTCTCCGAGATGAACGTCCGGTGACTCTCGACGTGTTCGATCACCTCCGTCGAAAACACCACGTCGAATGAAGCGTCGGGATAAGGCAGCGGCTTGTTCAGATCGATGCCGCCGTCCACCTGCAACCCCTCGGGGTAAGGCTGCGTGCGGATGTAATCTTCTTCCTGCGATCGAAAGGTGGTGCCACGAACACGGGCGCCTTCCTTGCGCAGGTCGTTGATGATGTTCCCATCACCGCAGCTCAGTTCCAGAAAACTGAGCTGGCGATAGTTAGGGATTCCGCGCAGGAGATCTCGGGCGGCATCAGGGAAGTTGTAAGTTTCTCGGGCCATCCTGTGAGCACCTGCTCTATAACTTCAGCACTCTCGCGAGTTTGCCGCCGACCCGTCGTCGCGTTCCGCCAGCCACTTCTTTGCTGACTGCGGACTGGAGCGAACTGGACTTCCGGCGTGATCGGATCATCTGGCAAGCTCCTGATCCACCCTTAGAAGTCCATGCCTCCCATGCCGCCCATACCACCACCCATGCCGCCCATTCCTCCCATGCCGCCCATGCCGCCGCCGTGGTCATGGTCATGACCGCCGCCAGCGGCTTCCTTCTTGGGCTTCTCGACCACGATGCAGTCAGTGGTCAGCAGCAGGATGGCCACTTCGGCCGCGTTCTGAAGCGCCGTGCGCTCCACCTTGGTCGGCGTGAGAATGCCAAACTTCATCATGTCGCCGAACTCGCCGGTCAGCGCGTTCCAGCCTTCATTGTTCTTTGATTCCATCACACGACGAACGACGACAGCGCCCGATTCACCGGCGTTCTCGGCGATCTGCCGCAACGGCGCGGTCAACGCGTTCCGCACGATCTTGACGCCTGCGGCTTCGTCGCCTTCGAGCGTCAGGTTCGAGCCGCCATTGAGCGCCTTCATCGCGCGAATCATCGCCACGCCACCACCAGGCACGACGCCCTCTTCTACTGCGGCGCGAGTCGCGTGCAGCGCATCTTCGATGCGCGCCTTCTTTTCTTTCAGCTCTGCTTCGGTCGCCGCGCCGACGTTGATCTGGGCCACGCCGCCCGCCAGTTTTGCCAGGCGTTCCTGGAGCTTCTCGCGATCGTAATCGCTTGTCGTCGATTCGATCTCCCGGCGAATCTGCTCAATGCGGCCCTGAATTGCCTTCGTCTCGCCGGCGCCTTCGATAATCGTCGTGTTGTCGTTGTCGATGCGGATCAGCTTCGCCTGACCGAGCTGAGAAATCTCAACCTTGTCCAGCTCAACCCCCAGGTCCTTCATGATCGCTTCGCCGCCGGTCAGCACCGCGATGTCTTCCAGCATCGCCTTGCGACGGTCGCCGTACCCTGGCGCCTTCACCGCCGCCACGTTCAGGATGCCGCGCAGCTTGTTGACGACCAGCGTCGCCAGCGCCTCGCCCTCAACATCTTCCGCGATGATCACGAGCGGCTTCTTCGACTTCTGGATCTTCTCCAGCAGCGGAATCAGTTTTGTTGCCGCGGAGATCTTGTCCTCGTAGATCAGCACGAACGGCCGATCCAGCTCCACCGTCATCTCATCGGGATTGGTGATGAAGTTGGGCGAGAGGAACCCGCGATCAAACTGCATCCCCTCGACGACGTCGATCTCGGTATTCAGGCTCTTGCCTTCCTCCACCGTGATCACGCCGTCTTTCCCGACGCGCTGAAATGCGTCCGCCATGATGCCGCCGATCTCGCGGTCGTTGTTCGCCGAGATCGACGCCACGTTAGCAATGTCATCCTTCTTGGATGCATCGATCGGGCGCGACTGCTTCTTCAGGTTGGCCATGACCGCATCAACAGCCTTGCGGATGCCGCGCGCAATCGCCATCGCGTCTGCGCCGGCGGTGAGGTTGCGGTAGCCTTCCTTGAAGATGGCTTCGGCCAGCACCGTGGCCGTCGTGGTACCGTCGCCGGCGACATCAGACGTCTTTGACGCGGCTTCTTTCACAAGCTTGGCGCCGATGTTTTCGTATTTGTCCCTGAGTTCCACTTCTTCGGCGACGGTGACGCCGTCCTTGGTGATGGTCGGCGCGCCCCATCCCTTGTCAATCACCGCATTACGACCCTTAGGTCCCAGCGTGACCTTGACGGCTCGGGCAAGCTTTTCAACACCCATGAGCAACGACTTGCGCGCTTCGGCGTCAAAGGACAGCATCTTAACGGCCATGTAACGGCTCCTTTCAATTCAGGTTCAGTTCAATTCGGTGTCACAGTTCGCACAAGACTTGGCATTCCCTCATGACGAACCCTCAGCACGCGGCCCCATAACAAGCGGCATGCCGATCAGCTGACGCGCCGCAACTGGTTGACCATGCGCGACTTAGCTGAATCCCCGCACCACGCACTCGACTGTCACGCTGGCAGTTGCTGATGAAGAGCCCGACTTTGGCTGCCAATGTTGCAGTACCAAACGAACCAGCCGCGGATGCAACACTGGGTGTCACAGCCGCGGCTGGTTTTGAAAATCGCTCCGCGAACTTCGTCCGAAGATCAACGGTTACTCGTCTTCTTCTTCCACATCTTCGGCGGCTTCCAGGTTGATGCTGCTCTCGGCAAGTTGCGTCAGCAGCTTGTCGGTCTTCTTCTCTTCCTCAAGCGTCTGCGCCAGGATCCGGGCCGACTCTTCATCGCCCAGCAGCTTCGCAAACGTCACCGCCGATCCGTACCCCGCGATCTCATAATGCTCGATCTTCTGCAAGCCGACGATCAGGCCCGCATCCAGCACTTCAGGTTCGGCATCTTCTTCCAGCAGCTCCTTGTTCTCCGCGATCAGGCCTTCCATGCCTTTGCATTTTTTTCCGCCGGCGCGTTCACCCATGCGCTGGAGGATCTGCTCGAGCCGTTCCTTCTGCTGTTCCGTTTCGTCCATGTGCTTCACGAAGGCATTCTTCAGCTCTTCGTTTTCAATTGCTTTCGACACCTTTGAGCGCGTCGCGAGAATCTGTTTCTCGGCGCTGTAAAGATCCTTGAGGTTCTCGACTAAGAGATCTTGAAGATCAGACATTTCCATGACTCGCTTCTCCTGTTGTTGGAAGGCCTGCGAAAGAAATGCAATGCTTATGCCGGGCACAGCAACCGTGCGCGTTTCCGCTGCCCGGCGGATCAGCCCGCCGCGCGCCAAGGCAACTTGCCGTCATGGGTGCGACGCTACTTGATCACGCCGGCGCCTGCCTGCGCCACCGCGTGATCGTTCTCCACTGTCGAACCAGATGATCCAATTGCCCCGATGATCTGATCCCCCTGCTTAATCGGCACACCCCCTGGGAACGTGATCAAGCCGCCGTTGCTCACCTCAATCATGTAGAGCGGCTGACCGGGTTGCGAGAGCTTCCCGATGTCACCGCTGGGCATGTCGAAGAAGCGCGACGTCTTCGCCTTCTTGATTGCGATATCGATGGACCCAATCCAGGCGCCGTCCATGCGCATGAAAGCTTTCAAATTGCCTCCCGCATCCACCACGGCAATGTCCTGCTTCAGGTTCATCTCCTTCGCCTTGTTCATCGCCGCCATCAGAACCGAGTGCGCCTGATCGGCGCTAATGTCTTTCGTGCTGATCGGATCGCCGGGCTTGGCCGCGCCGTGCGGGTCCTTCTCCTGCGCCATTGCCGTCTGCGCTGGAGCCTTCATTAAGATCGCCGTCACCAACGCGCCTGCCAGCATTGCGCTTGCGAGCATCCATTTCGTCCGTTGCATGAGCCACCTGTCCCTTCAGCATGTTGTGATGGAAGTGCGCCGGCACCAACGCCGGCTGCAACTTGTGTAGCATTCGTAGGAAAAACTCGTCAACGCTCTTAATCGGCGGCCGTTCCTCGCCGTTCGCGGCTCCACGAGCGTTGGCTGCCCAGGTGCAACACAGTTCGAGGCCCCGTCCGGACGGCAAAATAGACGACTCATCCGTCGTCTGCGCGTTCTCGACCTCATGGAAGGCCATCGTTTTCCTTTCGAGTTCGTTCACCTTCCAGGAACATGGGCGGAGCCGTCTTGTCGCCGCCCATGTCCGTGACCATTTGTTCGAGAAGTTTGGCAAGCTGCTTCCGCTTGGCGAGGGTCATGCGCTGAAGAGCCATGACGATGCGATCCTGCGCGACCTCAGGCGCTTTGCGCATGAGGGCGCGGCCGGAGGTGGTGAGTCGGAGTTCGGAGCGGCGGCGGTCATCGGGGGCCGTGACGCGCTCGACCAGGCCGCGGTCGACGAGCTTGCTGACGACGACGCTTACGGAGCTTTGATGGGTCAGCGTGCGCTCGGCGAGCTCGTTGACGCTGAGCGGCTGGGTTCCTGCGTCGGCGAGCTTGCTCAGGACGAAGAGTTGTGCGCCGCTGATGCCGGCTGTCTTCTCCGCTTCGCGCGAGGAGACGCGGAGTTCCTGCACGAGGCGGCGGAAGCAGTCCATCACCTGCCGGGTACTCGGGTCGGCGGAGGTGCGGGATGATCGAGACCGGCGATTCAATGGGGCCCCATGTACCGCGTTCACCATATCGCGTCTGGAGTCCGGTGAGAAGAGTACGATCAAACCTGAGGCGAACTTCTGGCGCTGCTTTTGCTTTGGCTGGGACCGATCATGTTCCGGATGTCTCCTGAGGAGTCGTGGATGGAGCCGCCTCTGCCGTTTCACCTGCCCCCCGTGATCCATAATGCCAGCGGCGAAACGCGTAAAGCGGGTTTCGAGCTGGAGTACACGGGCGTCAGCATTGCGCATTCCGCGCAGCTCGTTCGCGACGTCTTCGGCGGGGATCACCAGGTTGACTCAACTTTCGAGCACCAGATCCACACGCCTGCGGGAAAGTTTCAGTGCGAGATCGACACATCGTTCCTGAAGGACAAGCGCTACGAGAAAGCACTGGAGACGTTTGGCATCGAGCTGGAAGATGACAATCGCCAGAAGCTGGAATCCATGCTGCTTGGGGTGGCGTCGACCGTCGTGCCGATTGAAATTGGTACGCCGCCCATTCCGATCACCGAGCTTGCGCCGCTGGATGAGCTGACGCGGCGGCTGCGGAGGGCGGGCGCGAAAGGCACGCGGGCTTCGCTGCTGTATGCCTTTGGGATGCACATCAACCCGGAAATTCCGACGGATGATCCCGCGGTGCTGCGCGACTTTCTTCGGGCGTTTGTGCTGTTGTACCCTTGGCTGAAGAACCAGTCAGAGGTGGATGTATCGCGGTCGATCAGCCCGTACATTAAAGCGTTTCCGAACGAGTACGTTCGGCTGATCCTTCAGCCAGATTATCCAGCGTCGCGTGCGCGGCTCATCGACGACTACATCGCACACAACGCCACGCGCAATCGGCCGCTGGACATGCTGCCGGTGCTGGCGTTTCTGGACAAGCAGCGGGTGATGGATCGGGTGGAGGATCCGCACCTGGTGAAGCCGCGCGGGGCGTTTCATTATCGGTTGCCGAACTGCATGGTGGATGAGCCGCAGTGGACGCTGGCGGAGGAATGGAATCGGTGGGTGGCGGTTGAGCGGCTGGCGTACGATCCGGAGCGCATGGCGGAGATGTCCCGCGAGTATGAGCGGGCGGAGGAGCAGTCGTTTCGGCCGTTCTACGAGAAGTGGCCGAACGTGCTCGAACAGTACATGAGGGCGTAGATGGGGGAGGACCGACCACCAATCATTGGCGTCACGGGGCCCGACGAAGGCGGCGCGGCGGCTTGGTGGTTTACGCGTTTCGCGATTTGGGTGGCGGGTGGTCATGCGGTGCGGATCACGCCGAAGCATCCGCGATCGATTGAAGGGTTGGATGGGCTAATCGTGGGAGGCGGCGCGGATGTGGATCCCAAGCTGTATGGGGAGGATGAAGCGGATTTGCTGCCGCGCAAGCCGCCGACGAAGCTGCTGTTTGTGCTGGAGCTGATTCTTTTTCCGCTGATCTGGCTGGCGCGGAAAGGGTCAGGGTTGCTTGCGACAACGGGGAAGGATGCGCGGCGGGATGCGCTGGAACTTCAACTCATCGGCGATGCCGTCGCGCGCAACCTGCCGGTACTGGGCATCTGCCGGGGACATCAGCTCATCAACGTATATTTTGGAGGGAAGCTGCACAACCTGCGGGTGCTCTACACGGAGACGCCGGAGGTGCGGTCGGTGTTGCCGCGGAAGCGCGTGACGCTGACGGAGCATACACTGCTGGCGCGGATCTTTCGGCGGAAGATCGTGCGCGTGAACGCGCTGCATCGGCAAGGGGTGGCGGAGCTTGGCAGGGGATTGATCGTGTCGGGGCGGGATCGCAATCTGATCATCCAGGCGATCGAGCATCAGCACCTCCCGTTTGTTCTTGGCGTGCAGTGGCATCCGGAATTCCTGCCGCAACTCGCCGAGCAGCGCGCTATTTTTCGCGGGCTTGTTCAGCAGGCGAAGAAATGTCGTCGGGAATCACCGGCGCTGGTCGCGGCGTAGGACGCCCAGCGTGATCAGATGCGCCCTCGCCTGCGCAATCGGGTTGTCGTCGATGGCGATCTGGTGGCATGCCAGCCTCTGTCTTTTGCGGCGGCGACGTAATCGGGGACGTCGTCGAAGAAGACAATTTGCGCGGACTCGAGACCGCTCGCGCGCTCGACGTGCTCGTAAAGTTTTGGCTCTGGTTTTCTGGCTTTGACGAGGTGGCTGGCGAAGTGGTAGTCGAGCTTGTGGAGCGGGAGGACGTTGGGATTCTTCTCGTCGCTCATCATGGCCCAGTGGGTTTCGTTGGTGTTGGAGAGGCAGGCGGTTTTAACACCGGTGGCTCTGACGTCATCGATGAGCTTCTCGGCGCCTTCGTACGGCCCGCGGAGGTAGGCGTGAACGAGCTTGAGAACGTCGCTGGGCGAGAGGCCCATGAGAGGGGCGACGGTCTCGGTGAATTGGTGGGTGGAGATGGCGCCGACGTCGAACTGGCAGGAGGCGGTGTTGAGCTGCGAGAGGCGTGCGGGGTCTGTGATTTCGGAGGGAGCGGCGACACCTGCGACTTGGCAGGCGTGTTTCCAGTCGTTGCAGATGCGGATGAGGACGCGGCCCAAGTCGAAGCAGACTAAGTGGATGTTGGGCATGTCTGCTTCCGATGATGGAGAGGACAAATTGCTCGGCCGCCGAGACATGGGCGAGACGCCCATGCCACGGAGGGGACATGGCGCCAGCGCCCATGCCACGGATTACTCGGGTTGGCCTTTGGTCAGGTCGTAGACCCAGGGTTGGTTGGCGGGGGTCCAGTCGAGAAGTTCTTCCGGTCTGAAGAAGAGGCCGAGCTCGCGCTGGGCGGATTCGGGGGAATCCGATCCGTGGATGAGGTTGAAGGAGTTGGAGACGCCGAAGTCGCCGCGGATGGTTCCCGGTTCGGCCTTGGAGCCGAAGGTGGCGCCCATCATCTTTCGTGAGATGGCGATGGCGTCTTTGCCGGTCAGGGCGAGGACGAGGACTGGCGAGCTGGTCATGAACCTCACCAAACCGGCATAGAAACCCTTGCCGCGGTGGAGTTCGTAGTGGGTTTCGGCGAGCTGCTGGGGGATTTTCATCAGCTTGGAGCCGACGATCTGGAGGCCCTTCTTCTCAAAGCGGGTGATAATTTCGCCGCAGAGACCGCGTTGGACGGCGTCGGGTTTGAGGATGATCAGCGTGCGTTCCATATCGTGCTCCTGTTGTTTCGGGGGCCGATTTATATACGAAGGACGTGCGGGCGACACAAGTGTCGTCCCTGCGGAAGAGCGCATCTGAGCGGCGTTGTCGATAGATTAGGGGAGTATGCTGAAGGCGTTCATCAAGTTTTCGGATGGGAGGGTTTCAACGGATTCGTCGCCGGGGAATCTGGCGGCGGCGATTCGGGATGCGAAGGCGATGTTGTGGCTGGATATGTCCAAGCCGGAGGACGAGGACTACGCGATCCTGGACGACGTGTTTGGGTTTCATCCGCTGGCAATCGAGGATTCGATCAACCGTTCGCAGCGGCCGAAGATTGAGAGCTACAACCACGTCGGCGATGCGTGCCAGCAGGGATATTTTTACATGGTGATCCACGGCGTGCAGGAAATGAGCGGCAAGCGCCTGGAGACGCTGGAGCTGGATCTGTTCGTGTCGGAGCGATACCTCGTAACGATTCACGACGAATCGATGCCAGCGATCGAGAGGCTGCTGAGCCGCGCGCAGGGGGACGCACACCTGGTGCTTGACCCGGGGATCGACATTTTGCTGTATCACATTCTGGACCGGATGATCGATGCGTATCAGCCGATCCTGGAGGACCTTCAGGATGCGCTGGATGATCTTGAAGAAGAGGCGGTGAACGATCCGACAGAGGGGCTGCTGACCCGAATTGCGCAGAAGAAGAGAGAGCTCTTAAACCTGCGGCGATTAATCGGACCGCAGCGCGAAGTGCTGGCCCAGCTCACGCGCGGCGAGGTGCCGTTCATCCGCGAGTCGACGCGGATTTATCTGCGGGACGTACACGATCATTTGCTTCGCGCGGTGGAAATGATTGAGGTGTATCGCGACCTGGTGATCGGGGCGCGGGATATTTATATGTCGAGCATCAGCAACAACCTCAATCGCATCATGAAGACGCTGACGATCATTACGGTGATCTCGCTGCCGATGACGGTGATCACGAGCTTTTTCGGGATGAACTTCCAGAACGCACCGGGGTGGACCTGGATCACGACGCACCCTTCAGGTTTCTGGATCGTGTGCCTGATCATCGTGACGACGATTGGCGCGCTGCTGTTCATTTTTCGGCGGTTGCGTTGGTTGTAGACCGCTCACCTGTTCCACCTGGCCAAGTTATGGACCTTGGCCGAAGCCGTAGGCGGCGATGTAGAGGATGGGGATGACAACGGCGTCGCCGACGAGGGTGACGGGAGTAAGGAGGACGGCGCGGAGTTGGGCGTCGCGGCGCTGCTTTTCCGGGCGCGGCAGGTCGTAGGGAAGGATGAGGATCGAGGCATCGGAGGGATAGGTGGGTTGGGTGCTGGGATAGTTCAGTTGCTTCTTGTCGGATTCCGTCCAGGGGCGGCCGATGCGCAGGGCGCGAACGCGGACGTCGTGCGGCGGGCGCGTGGTCGTGGCGGCGGAGTCAGGGCGGGTGTCGAAGGGGATGGATGTGCCATCGGTTTCCCAACTGATCAAACGCACATTGGGGTCGTGCTGGAGAGCATTGGCCCAGTGCTGGTCGTGGAGGTCGAGGTGTGCCTGGGCGAGCTGGTCGCGCTGGTGTGGGGGAACATCTTCGGCAATGGCTTGCGGCGTGCGCGCGGATCCCTCGTAGGCGAAAGGGGCGGCAGGTTTACCATCGGTCGTGAGG
>DASVUC010000259.1:0-2132 GCA_036387255.1 Tepidisphaeraceae bacterium
ATGGGGTGGCGGCGGGGTGCATTTCGTCGCAGATCGGGTGCGCGATGGGTTGCGATTTTTGCGCCAGCACGAAGGCGGGGCTGGAGAGGAACCTGGAGGCTTGGGAGATTGTCGAGCAGTTTTTGCACCTCAAGCGCGAAAGTGAAGCCGTTGGGAGAAAGCTGAAGACGATCGTGTTCATGGGGATGGGCGAGCCGCTGCTGAATCTGGATGAGGTGATTCCGGCCATTTGGCGCATCGCCGATCCGGATATGGGGGCCGTCGGGTGGAGGCAGGTGACGGTTTCCACGGTGGGCATTGTGCCGGGGATTACGCGGCTGGCGGAAGCGGATCTGAACGTGCACCTGGCGCTGTCGCTGCATGCGCCGGATGATGCGACGCGGACGATGCTGGTGCCGAGCAATCGGCGGTACGCGGTGGCGGAGATCATGGCCGCGGCGAAGGCGTTTCACGAGCGAACGGGGAGGATCGTCACGATCGAGTACTGTGCCTTGGCCGGGGTGAACGATTCGGATGAGCAGGCGATTCAGCTCGCGGATTTGCTGCGGGATTTCCGGGCGCACGTGAACGTGATCCCGTACAACGCCATTGGGGTTGGTATGAGCGGGAGGAGCTACCAGCGACCGGCGCGGGAGCGGATTGCGCGATTCCTCGGCATCCTGCGCGAGCGGCGGGTGGTCGCACACGTCCGCGATACGCGCGGGGACGACGTGGCGGCGGCTTGCGGGCAGTTGCGGGCGCAGCTCGTGCAGGTCGGCGCATAAAAGAAGGCAGCGTCGCGCGGGGCGCGAGGCTGCCTTGGGTAAACAAATCCGTCGATCCGGTTAGTCAACCTTGATCGAGGCCTTGTGGTCGCGGTCGTGGTCCGTGTCCACGTCACCATGTGCACGGCAACCAACGCTGGTCAAAACGATGCTGCTCAGCAGCAGAGCCAAAACGAACTTCATGGCCGCTCCTTGTGAAAAAGGGCTTTTACAACAAGTGGCGGCAGACGCTCTGCCGCTCCTGACGATTGGGGATGCTGCAAGGCCTGTGCCAGAGACTGCTAGCGGGCGGGTTCGGTGGGGTCGTGGACGGGCGCGAGAAGTGCTGGATCGACCCGCTTTAAGAGATGCTCCACCACGGACTTGTGCTCGGCGGAGCCGACGGTGGCGGGGATGGGGCCGCGCTGCGGTGGCCGCACGTATTGCGAAAATAGAACATCCAGCCGTTTGTTGGCTTCAAGCAGACGGGACTGCGACAAATTCCCGCGTTCGACGCCCTTGATGAGAGACTCGATGGCGCGGTTCTGGAGCTCCGCGCTGTGGCAGACCCAGAAGAGATCGACGCCGGCGGCGGCGCCGCGGACGATGGCGTCGTCGAAGCCGTAGTGGTCGGCGATGGCTTTCATCTGCATGTCATCGGACATGACCACGCCGTTGTAACCCAGCTTCTTGCGGAGCAGGCCGTTCAAGACGGTGTCGCTCAGGGTAGCGGGGTAGGTGCTGTCCATCTCTGTGAAGAGGACGTGCGCGGTCATGATGCTGGCGACGTTGGCCCGAATGGCGGCCTGGAACGGGGGGAGCTCCACGCGCTCCATGCGCTGGATGTCGTGGGGAAGCGTGGGGAGGAAGTGGTGACTGTCCTGGGTGGTGTCGCCGTGACCGGGGAAGTGCTTGCCGCAGGCGGCGACGCCATGGTCTTGAAGACCTCTGATCAGGGCGACGCCCAGCTTGCAGACGAGCTGAGGGTCCGGGCCGAGGGAGCGCGGGCCGATGACGGGATTGGTGGGCGTGGTGTCGACGTCAAGGACGGGGGCGAGGTCCTGATCGATGTTGATGGCGCGGAGCTCGAGGGCCAGGATTTTGCCGAGCTCATAGGTGAGCTTCTCGTCATTGGCCTGGCCGACGGCGCGCATGGGCGGGATGATGGTGAAGGGCTCGCGCAGGCGCATCACCCGACCGCCTTCCTGATCGACGCAGGTGAGGAGGGGTTCAGCGGTGAGCGACTTCACATCCGCGGCGAGATCGGCGAACTGCTGGGCGCTCTCCACGTTGCGGGAGAAGAAGATCGCGGAGCGCACGCCGCGCGCGACAAGCGCTTTGGTTTCATCGGGAATGGATGTTCCGCTGAAACCGATGCCGACCATTCGG
>DASVUC010000260.1:0-51467 GCA_036387255.1 Tepidisphaeraceae bacterium
CGGAACCGGGGGCGGCGCGATCAACCGCAACCTCGTCGCCTTCACGAACAACGGGACGATCTCGGCGGAGACGGCCGATCGTGGTCTTGATGTCTATGCCGTTACGAACAGCGGCACGCTGCGCGCGGTGAGCGGATCGACGCTCTCGCTACTGGGGTCGTGGTCGAATCCGAGTGGGTCGATCATCGTCAACAATGGTGTGCTCAACCTGGGCGGGAACAATCCGCTGGGGGCGCTGGGTAATTTCTCCCGCACCGGCGGCACCGTGAACGTTGCCGGCAGCGTGAGCAACGTTGGGCAGACGCTGGATGTGAGCAGCACAAGCGCCGGTGCGATCAACCTGGGCAACGGTGCGATTATCAACGGCGGCACGGTGGTGGCGTCCGCGGGATCGGCGATTGTCACCGCCGGCGCGCAAGCAACGTTTAATGGCGTTGTGCTGGGTGCGAACACGGATCTATCGCCCGCGGCGACTTTGACTTCGACCGGCGGCTTGACCATCGGCGCCAGCCGCACGCTGTCGCTCGCGGCCACACCGGACGGACAGGCGAATCTGTTCTTCAGCGGCTCGCAGACGCTCGACGGCGGCGCGATCGTGTTCAACAGCACCGTCGTCAACAACACCAACTCCATCGGTCCCTCCGCCGGCACGTTGACCATCGGATCCTCCACCACGATCCGCACCGGCACCGGCAATGCGTGGGTCGGTGATTACCGGGGGACCGTGATCAACAAGGGGACGCTGGTCGCGGCGACAGCGGGCAAGACGCTGACGATCGGCGGCGAATCCTGGATGAACCTGGGCACGATTCGCGCCGACGCCGGAACAGTAGCGCTCCAGGGATCGTTCACAACCGCTGCGATGGGAAGCATCGTCCGCACGGGTGGATCGCTCGCCATCGCGGGCGCGCTCGACAACAGCAACGCGACGCTAAACCTGGACACCCTCGGGCCTGTGACGCTGGCGGCGGGACGAATCGCCGGCGGCACCATCGCGGGCAGCAACGCGCTGTCGGTCCCTCAATCCAGCACGTACGACAACGGCTATTACCTGGACAAAGTCACGATTGCTGCGCCCGTTGCCGCGACCAACTACGCCAACCTGCACAGTGACGGCGGGTTTACGCTGAGCAACTCCACCATCGCCTTCGGCTACGGCAGCACCTTGAGCCTGTACGGCACAGCACCCGCCATCAACGGCACCGGCACGCTCAGCTTCGATTCCTCAACAACGCCCAACTCATACATCAGCATGACCGGCGCGACGCTGGGTTCCGGCGTCAACGTGAAAACGACGGGCAGCGCATCAGGGCTTGGCTCGTCGTCAGGCGTCATGATGTACGCATCGGGTGCGACGCTGAACGGAACCGTTTCTTCGGAAGTGGCCGGGCGGTCGATCGGGATCTCTGGTTATTCCGGCGGCTTCACCAACAACGGAACGATCAGGGGCATTAACGGTGGGTCGGTCAGCCTCGAATACCTCGCCAACAAGGGCGCGATCACGCAGGATGCAGGCACGCTCTGGATCTCGGGAATGACGTCCAACACCGGGACGATTTCGACGACCAACGCGACGCTGATCATCGGCGCCAACTATTCCTCGCCTCCGAGCACGCCGCTTTCCGCGCTGCGCAACGTTTCTCGCTCTGGCGGCTCGCTCATTGTGAGCTCGACGCTGGAGGGAACGGGGGCGACGCTGGATTTTGGCGCGGGGTTGGGCTCGCCGAACCTGCAAGGGACGCTGAACCGGGGTACGTATCTCGGCACCGGAGGCCAGCGCATCACCGTCAACCAAAGTAGCGCGCAGCTCACGGGGACCACGCTCCAGTTGCCGCTGGATCTGAGCAATTCACAGCAGGTCGTGGTGCGCAGCGGATTGACGCTCGCCAACTCGCCGCTGACGATCACGAGCTCGGCCAACAGCTCGCAGCTGAACTTCTGGGGCACGCAGACGCTGGGCGGAAACGGCACGGTCACCTTTGACGGCCAGACGAGCACCATCGGCGTCGCCGCCAGCGACCCCTTCAACTCGCCCAGCACACCGCGCACGCTCACGATCGCGCCGGGGATCACGTTCAAGACAGGAACCGGCTCGGGTTTCTTTAACTTCTTCGCCGGCAACATCAACAGCGCCGGCACGTTTACCGCCGACAGGGCGGGCGCGGGCTTCACCTTCAGCGGCGGAACCTTGGCCAACAGCGGTTCGATCACGGCGAGCAACAATGCCTCACTGGTCCTGTCGGCGCTGGTTCAAAACAGCGGCACCATCGCCGTCAGCGGCGCGACGCTGGGCATGGCGGGAACCGTCAGCGGATCGGGATCGTTCTCGGTCAGCAATTCGCGGATCAACCTCGGGCGCACTTTTACGCCCAGCGAGATCCTCTCGCTTCCGCTGACGAGCAACACGCTGGCGCTCAAGAGCGGCACGATCGACGCGACCGGAACATCGTTCGATCTCTCACCCGCCACCGGCTCGCTCATCTGGGCGGATGGGACGCTGAAAGGCGGGCGCTTCAGCGCCAGCGGAGGGACGCAGTACATCCTCTCATCGCAGGGGAACATTCGCATCGACGGCGGGACAATCGCGACGAATCTGTCGGTGCCGGATCAGACATCCATCTCCTCGGTCATCTCGGGGACGACGCTGGACAATGCCGATATCGCGCTCAACGCCGGCGCGGGCGCGTCGCAGATCATCTTCTACAACGATCAGACGCTCGCGGGCGCCGGCACGGTTACCTACAACGGCACGAGCAACCTGGGCACGCTCATCCCGTTCTCGGGGACGATGACGATCGGGCCGCAGATCACCGTGCGCACGGGGACGCAGGGCGGCCGCGTAGGCGACTACCTCAACAAGCAGTTCAACCTCGTCAACAAGGGGACGATTTCGGCCAAAACGGCGGGCAGGACGATCACCCTCTACGGCAAGACGTTTACCAACAGCGGCACGCTGAGCGCGACAAACGCCGGCACGATCAGCCTTGACGGCACCGTTGCCTTCAGCAATTACGCCAACTCCTCCACGCTCTCCGGCGGGACCTATTCGATCGGCGCCGGATCATCGATGCTCTTCGGCTCGCGCAACATCTCAACGAACAATGCCGACGTTACGCTGGATGGCTCGGGCGCGAACTTCCCGGTGATCGCGCCGCTGGCGAGCAACGGCGGGTCGTTCACCATCACGAGCGGACGCAACTTCACCACGGTTGGCAACCTCGCCAACAGCGGCACCCTGCGCGTGGGCAAGGACACCACGCTCACCGTCAACGGCACGCTCACCAACACCGGTAAGATCAAGGGCAAAGGGACCATCCGCGCGAGCGTCATCTCCAGCGGCTACATCCAGCCGGGCGATTCTCCCGGCGCGCTGACCATCGATGGGACGCTGACGCAGAATGCCGCGGGGATCCTGGAGATGGAAATTGCCGGTGCGAGCGCCGGAACGGAATACGACCAGCTGGCGGTCACCGGTTCCGCGACGTTTAACGGAACGCTGAACGTTCTGTTGACGAACGGTTTCGTGCCGCAGGAGAACCAGGTGTTCACGCTGTTTACAGCGCCGAATGCGGCGTTGAACTTTAGCACGATCAATCTGCCGGTGCTGCCGAACGGGATGCAGTGGAACTCGTCAAGCTTCCTGGCGACAGGTTCGCTGGCGACCACGCCGGAGCCCAGCTCGCTCATGCTTCTGCTGCCGCTTGCATTGCCTGGGCGGCGACGGCGTCGAGCCGCGCGGCATCCTCTGGCTTGATCGCGTTCAACTCCGGCAGCTTCTCCGGCGCCCGGTGAAAGAGTGCGCGAAACGCGACGCACGCGGCAAGGAAGGAACCTGCGAGGGTAGGATGGCTGCCGTCGCGGTCGTGCAGGATGGGCTGGTCGTGTCGCTTCATGAACATCTGCCAGGCGACGCCTGCGGGGATGAGCGTTGCTCCAGTTTCACGTGCCAGGGATGTGTAGGCTTCAGTGATGTTTGCCTGGGATTCGGGCGCATGGGCTCGCGCCCAGGTGAGGTAGAGCGCCGTTCTCGAGCCGGCGCCTCTGATCATTTCATCAAAGAGAAGCACATTCTCGCGCATCCTCGCCGCGTTCTTGATCGGCAGCGTGCTTTGCTCCTGAAGCACCACGAAGTCATACCGGCCGGTGGTGATTTCGCGGGCGGCGGCGCCGCCGTTCCAGTGCATGCGGAGCGACGCGCCGCCTCGGGTGATCAGGTGGTGGGTGAGTTGGCAATTCGAAGCAACTGCGATCCGAGCGATGAGGGACGGGAGTTCGTTGCGGGAGGTAAAACTGTTGCCAATGAAAAGGATGTTCAGGCGCGCTTTGCCGGGCTTGGGCATGAACGCATTCTACGGGACAGCTGCGCCGCGCGGGGCCCGAAGATCATCGCGGGGGAGCGGGCACGCCCGCTGATTGGGCGGGCGCTAAATACCGTTCGACGCTTCACGCGGCGTCGGCGAGTTGTCCCTGCACTTGCAGCATGTCGGGCAGCCGTCGCAGCAGCGCATCGATCACCTGCGGATCGAACTGCTTGCCGCGGCCTTCGCGCAGAATCGACAGACACTTGTCCAGTTCGAACGGCGGCTTGTAGGGGCGTTTGCTCAGCAGCGCATCAAAAACGTCGACAACCGAAGTGACGCGCCCCTCCAGCGGAATCTGCTCGCCGGCGATCTTGTTGGGATACCCCGTGCCGTCCCAGCGTTCGTGGTGAGTGAGCGCGATCTCAGCTGCCATCTTGAGCAGCGGCGAGCCGTACTCGATGGGCCCCGCGCCCAGGTGCTCCTGCACGCGGCGTGCTTCTTCATGGTGCTCGGGCAGGGGATCGATGATCAGCCGGCCGTACTCGCAGTGTTTCTTCATCAGCTCAAACTCTTCCGGCGAGAGCTTGCCCGGCTTGAGCAATACGGCATCGGGGATCCCGATCTTGCCGACGTCATGAAGCTGCGCCGCCAGTTCCAGCGTTGAGGCATGGACGTGCCCGAAGCCTAGATCCCGGGCAAGAATGCCGGCGTAACGCCCGACGCGGATGACGTGCCGGCCGGTATCATCGTCTCGATATTCCGCTGCGCGGGCGAGACAATGCACCACGCGAAGGCGGGACGCCTCAAGTTCGGCCGTGCGCAGCGACACTTCGTGCTCGAGCTGTTCGGAGTATTTCGCCAGATGATCGTGATGGGCTTTTACCAGCAGCGAGTTCTTTACCCGGGGAACCAGGTCGCTGGCGTCGATCGGCTTGGCGAGAAAATCCGTTGCGCCCAGATCAAGCGCCGATGACTTCGTCTTCGCGTCCGTTGACGCCGTCAGAACCAGCACCGGCAGGTGCATCAACGCGGGATCGGCTCGCACAGTCTGAAGGATATCCAGCCCGCTGACCTGCGGCATCATCACGTCCAGCAGGATCAGGTCGGGCCGCTCCGCACGGACCAGGCTGACCGCGTTGACCGAATCGGTGGTCGTAACGAAATGCTCGTAGCCGGCGATCTGGAGGTACTTGCGCAGAACCTTGATGTTCAGCGGCTCGTCATCGATGATCATGATCTTCGCTGAAGCCGGGTTGATCGGCTCCAGCGCGCTGCCGCTGAGGAACTGCATCAGACCTTTGTTTTGAAACTGCTCGTTCATTTCGCGCTCGCTCTCTGAGCATTCATTGCTGTAGATGTCTCATCGGCAGAATTCGACGGTGCGACCACTTGAGCTGCGAGCTGCTTGATCTCGCCGATGGTTTTCTCGATCTCCCGCAGGTTCATTTCCTTCGCGACCGTTTCGAGCTGCTTCGCCGGCGCGGTGAACGCGGGGAACCCTGCAGTGCCGCCGGAGCCCTTCAGCCAGTGCGCCAGCGTCGCAAGCCGATCGATCTCACGCTCTTCCCACGCCTTTTCCATCTCGCCAAGCTGCTCATGCAGACGATCGACAAACTCGACGACCACCTCGCGGAAATCGGGATCTTCCACCGGCAGCGTGGAGCGGATACCCGAGTTGCCGCAGAGTGCCGTCGCCGGAACGGAGTAGGTGCGCTCGGTCGGCGGTTCCGCGGCGCGTGTGGAGATCATGGTTGGAATTGCCTTCGACCCGGTGACGTCGGCAATGGTCTTGAGCAGCAGATCGACCTCGATCGGCTTGGGCACGAAAGCCGTGCAGCCGGCGGCGAGGCACTTGTCGCTTTCGCCCTTCATCGCGTGGGCCGTCAGCGCGACGACGGGTATGGTCTTACCGCGCTGGCGCAGCTCCGCGACGGCGGTGTAGCCGTCCATGATGGGCATCTGCATGTCCATGAGGACGACGTCGTAGTCGCCGGTGAGCGCCATCTGCAAGCCGTCGCGGCCGTTGCGCGCCTGATCCACCTTGGCAACGCCCGCCCGCGACAGCACCACCGCGATCAGCTTCTGGTTCGACTC
Source organism: Tepidisphaeraceae bacterium (assembly GCA_036387255.1). Taxonomy (GTDB): domain Bacteria; phylum Planctomycetota; class Phycisphaerae; order Tepidisphaerales; family Tepidisphaeraceae; genus DASVUC01. The sequence continues at coordinate 6,396 of DASVUC010000260.1, forward strand.
GCCGTCATCCACACTGAGCACCTTCAGCGGCGGAAGCTTCAGGGAGGTGGTTTCAGTCTCAGTAGCGTGATCATCCATTGGCATCGTCTCAAGCAGCTTCACGTTCGACAGCGAGCCCGCCTTGAGCGTGATGGTGAAGGTGCTGCCCTCGCCGTACTGGCTGGCGACAGAGATCGTGCCGCCCATCGCCTCGGCGAGTTGCCGGCTGATGGTCAGACCGAGACCCGTCCCGCCGAACCGGCGTGTGATGGATGTATCCGCCTGCGAGAACGGCTGGAACAGTTGATCCACCGATTCCGCGCTGATACCGATGCCGGTGTCGATTACGTCGATCGCGAACGTGGGATCGTCCAGATTGGCCATGCGTGCGACAATTCGCACCGAGCCCTTCTCCGTAAACTTAATCGCATTGCCGACGATGTTGGTCACAACCTGCCGCAGCCGGGTCGGATCGCTCTCGATGCTCTCGGGGATCGGCCCGCTCCACTGGTAGTCCAGGCGGATGTTCTTCTGCTTCGCCTTCACGCGCAGCACCGTCGCCACTTCCGCCACCAGCTCGTGCGGCGAGAAGCGCGTGCGCTCGATCTGCATGCGGCCGGATTCGATCTTCGACAGATCGAGAATGTCATTGATCAGCTCCAGCAGGTGCTGACCGCTTGCGTGAATCGTCTCGAGGTATTCCTTCCGTTCGGCTTCGCTGGTCTCGTAGCCTCGGCGCAGAACATCGGCGAATCCCAGGATGGCGTTCATCGGCGTGCGAATCTCGTGGCTCATGCGCGCGAGGAATTCGCTCTTGGCCCGATTGGCGGATTCGGCGGCCTCTTTCGATTTGTTTAGCTCGATCTTCTGCGCCTCGAGCTGCGTCACGTCGTCAAAGCTCACGAGCACGCCGCGATACTTCCCATCCTGACCAGTGACGGGGGAGCAGTTGACCGCGAACGTGCGCACGACGCCCCCGCTGTCTTTCAGGCGCAGCATGCGGTTCTTCTGCGTCGTGCGGCGCGACAGCGCCAGCACCCAAGGCATCTCCCCGGCTTCCGTTTGAACAACCCATGGCATCGTGGCGATACGCGCGCCGATAAGGGCTTCGGGCGATTTGCCGACCAGCCGGGCGAACTCGTGGTTCGCCAGGACGATCCGCTCCTGGTTGTCCAGGACGATCAACCCTTCGGTCAGCGTATCCAGGGCGTTGCGCACGCGGCTCGGCACCACCTTCGACGGATCGAGATGCTGAAGCATCTTCCGCAGGTACATGATGAACAACAGGAAGCACCCTCCCGACACGAACAGCACCAAACGCACTGAAGGATGAAACACGTAAGCCCAGATGCCGGTGGCGCCAGCGATAGGTTTAAAGCGGATTTCCACCGTGCCCCAGCGGACGTCGTTGGCCAGGATCGGGACGTAGACGTAGGAGTCGACCGCTTCGGCGCGGCTCTTGTTGGCCCAATTGCGCTCATGCTCCCCCACCACCGCGACCAGCTTTCCAGCCTGATCGCGAACGGCGGCTGATAGAATGTCTTTGTTTCGGCCTGCGACGCCACCGAGTGCCGCCTGCAACCCGGGAATGTCACCGCGCGTGGCGAGCACGGACGATCCCACAGCGACCGCTTCGCAGAGCCGTGCACGCGATTCCATAATGAGCTCGCGCTGGCTCGGAACCAGACCGATGCCGATCGCGAGCATCAAAACGCTGGAGAGCAACGCCACCAGTCCAAAAGCAATTCGCCAACGTGCTGAGATACGATTCATGACGCTACTCCCTAAGCCCTTTCAATTCCGCTGGTGATCAGCTCGCGGGATGATTGTTTATCGAGCAGAGACTCCAGTGAATCATCATCGTCCTCCGGCTTGCGCCGGCGGCGACGTTCCTGTTCATCGTCAAAATGGTCCAAAATTGGCAAGGGATCCACGACCCGCCACGTCGGCATCGTTGAAAGCAGGCTGGCAACGAGGTATCCGGCGCGTATCGTCCAGAGGACGTAAACCAGCGACATCCCGAACGTGACGAACGACGCGGTGCCGGCGACAAGGTGCAGCGTGCTGGTCTCCTGGGTCATCTTTTGATGGAACTCATCCAGCTCGGTCCAAAGCTTGCCGGCTTCGGCGACGAACTGCACCGGCTTGGCGGGATGCGCGGGAGCCGGCGGCGGCGCAACCGCCTTGGGCGCGGGCGCAACCGGCGGCGCGACGGCGACTGTCATAGGCACAGGAGTCACATTCGCGGGCGCCGGAGCGGGCGCTTCGGGAGCCGTCCGCTCGGGGGCTTTCGTCTCAACCATCGCCTGGGGCGCTTCGGCCGTCGGCGCGGGCGGCGCTGCCGTTGGCGCCGCTTCCTTGCCTGGCAGATCCGCGGTCGCCTGCGGCGTCGACTGAGCGGGCTTCTGATCCGCCTGATTCTCCGCTTGCTTCTCTGCCGGATCAGCATCCGCGCCGCCGCCACCCTTTACTTCCTTCACCGGCGTACCGCCCAGGGAGCTCGCGGTGATCGGCGGCGGCGGAGGCACCGGGTAGTAGTATTTGCCAATCGGATCCTTGTTCTCGCTCGGCGCCTCAGGGACGCCCCCCGTGGGTGGAACGCTGGGGGGCGTAGGACTCTGCGGCGGAACCTGCGGCCCTCCCGTGCTCGAGGTGGTTGCTGCAATCGCGAAGGTGTGGCTGGCAATGGCTCCCCCGCTCCCGTCGGCGACGGTGAAATCGACGCTATCCGTCAGCCGCCCACCGCCGTGCGTGTATTTGATCAGGCTCGCATCGATGTCGGCCTGCGTGAACGTATCCCCGGGCGCCAGCACGATCCCGTTGCGCGACAGCGAGCCCTGAGTGGCGCTGCGCTTCACGGTGTACGTGAGCTGCCTGGCCGTGTTGTCCACGTCTGTCACCTGCAGCATCGCACGCGTGATCACCGTGCTCTCCGCAAACTGCACGGTCAGCCCAGCATTCTTCGCCAGCACCGGTGCGTCGTTGATGGGATCGACCTGCACCGTTAGGGGAAGATCGATCGACTGCCCGGCTGCATCCGTCACGCGGATCACCAGGTGAGCGACGCCGCTGCCATCTTTGGCATATGACAACTTCAGCTCGTGCGTTGTCGGATCGATCACCGCCGACGAGAACAGGGTGGCGTTTGAATTGCTCGTGATGGCGTAATCGAGATCAGCGTCATCGTCATCGATGTCATCAACCCGGCTCTCCAGATCGATCACCGTGGGCGCGGCATCCTCATCCACCCTCACATCATCCAGGCCGGTTGTCGTCGGCGGGTTGTCGATGTCGCGGATGTCGATGGAGAGGGTGTCAGCGTCAGGAAGCGCTGCGCCGCCCGCGTTTCCACGATCGTCTGTGGAGACAGCGATGTGCGCGGTGCCGTGGAAGTTCAGTTCAGGGTGGAATCGAAGCGAATCGAGCGCGGCATTCAGTGCAGACACCGTGCCTTCAAGCGTCATCGTCACATCATCCGTGCCATCGCCGGCGATGAAGGTGATGCCGGCGGCACTCGTCAGCGTCAACACACCACGCGTCGCGGTGAGCGTGACGCGAAGCGCCCCAGCGCCTGCATCAACGTCGCTGATGGCGATGTGCTTCGACCCGGAGAGAACGAGTATCTGATCTTCAGGCCCACCCACGTTCGCCGGCAATTGGTTCACCGGCGCATCGTTCACTGCCGTGATCGCAACCGGCAGCGAGAGGCTATTGCTGCGCGTTCCACCGGTTCCGGCATTTCCCTGATCCTGCACGAACACCTGGACGACTGTGCTCCCGTTGAAGTCCGCCGTCGGGATGAACGTCAGCCCATCAAGGGCTGCGCTAATCGCCACCAGTGTACCGCTGAACGTCATCGTCTGATCCGCCGTGCCGTCGCCGGTGGTGAAGCTGAGGCCATTCAGATTCGCCAGCGTCAGCCGACCTATCGGCGTCGTGAGCGAGACCGTGAGGTTTCCGCTTCCCGCATCAGCATCGCCGATCTGAATCGCGTTGCCGTTTCCGCTCGAGAAGACCAGCGCGGTGTCTTCCAGCGTTACAACATTCGCGGGCGCGGAGACGGACGGCGTGTCATTGATCGCCTTGACCTGCACGGACACGGCTCCGCTGACAGCTTGCGAACCGCCGTAGCCTGTGTGGCCCTGATCGTCGACGGTCACTGCGATTGATGCGGCGCCGTTGAAGTTGGCGTCCGGCACGAATAGCAGCCCTTCCAGCGCCGCGTTCACGTCAGCGATCGTGCCGGTGAAGACGAGCGTTGCATCGTCGTTCCCGTCGCCGGTGATGTAAGACAGCCCCGTGTTCGAACTGAGCGTGAGCGTGCCATGGGAGGCGGCCAGCGTGACCTTCACCGCATTGGCGCCCGCGTCGCTGTCACTGATGGAGATGGCATTGCCGCTCAGCGAGGAGAACAGCAACATCGTGTCTTCGTCGGTCGCCTGATTAGCCGGGAGGGAAATTGTCGGCGGCTTGTTCGGCACCTGCACTGAAAGCGCAATCGAGGCAGCGTCGGAAAGGGCGCCGCCGGCGCCGGTGTTGCCCTTGTCATTGATATTGATGCTGAGCGTGTCCGAGCCGGTGTAGCCCGGCGCCGGTTCGTACTTCAGCCCGTCCAGCGCCGCGTTTAGATTGGCAAGCGTTCCTTCGACGACGATCACCGCGTCTGCGTTGCCGTCGCCGGTGATGAAGGAAAGCCCCGTGACGCTCGAAAGGGTTAAAGCACCCTGACCGGCGGATAAGGTCACCCGCTCGACCCCCCCGTTGTGATCCACGTCATCAAGCTGAATCGCGTTACCGTTGGCGGTTGAGAAGGTGATGCTCGAATTCATCGCACCAGCCGCCGACACCGGGGCACCGATCACGGGTGCATCATTTACGGGCGTAATCGTCAGCGTCAGATCCGTCGCCGTCGTTTTCGCTCCACCGGGGCCGCTGGCGCCGTGATCATTGGTGGTAATCGTGATGGTCGCCGAGCCGGTTTGGTTGCCACCCGGCTTAAAAATCAGGCCATTGAGGGCCGTGTTGATGTTCGCCAGCGTGCCCCAGAACGTGGTAATTTTATCGTTCAACCCGTTGCCGGTCGTGATCGTCACCACATTGCGATTGCCCAGCGTCAACCGCCCCCCCGCGATGCTCAGCGTCACCTCCAGCGTGGCCGATCCGGCGTCGACGTCGCTGATCGTGATCGCGTTTCCGTTGCCGCTGGAGAAGACGTGCTGATTGTCTTCCGGGAAAGACTCGTTTGCAGGCACTTGGTTAACGGGTGCATCGTTGACGGAGGCAATCGTGATATTGACGGTTCCGCTGGCGGTGAGATTCCCACCGCTTCCGGTGCTGCCGCGATCGTCAAAAAGGATTTGGACTGAACCGGCGCCGAAGTAGTTGGCGCTGGGGACAAACTGCAAGCCTTCCAGTGCCGCACCGATGGCCGCCAGCGTGCCCTTCATGGCGATCGTGCCGTCGGCGATGCCGTCGCCCGTAGTAAAGGTTAGACCCGCGAGCGTCGCGAGCGTCAGCGTACCGTTCGCCGCCGTCAGCGTGATCTGGGTTGTCGAGCTGCCGGCATCCGCATCGGTCACAGTGATGGCATTTCCATTCGCGCTGGAGAACACCACCGCCACATCTTCATTGGTCGTCTGCGCCGATGGGACCTGCATCACCGGCGCATCGTTGACGGCGCTGATGTTGATCGCGACGGAATCGGAATCTGTTTCCGCGCCACCCGCTCCCGTGTTGCCGTTGTCATTCGTCGTGATGGACAAGGCAAACGCACCATTCGCGTTCGCGGCCGGCGCGTAAGTTAAACCATCGAGCGCCGCGTTGATCGCGGCAATGCTCCCGCTGAACGACATCGTCGCATCGTCCGTGCCGTCGCCCGTGCTGAACGATAGGCCGCTAGCGGATTTCAACGTCAGCACCCCGCCGCTCGCGCTCAGCGTCACCTGCATCGCCGCGCCGCCCGCGTCGAGATCGCTGATTGTGATCTCGTTACCATTCGCCAGCGAGAAGATAAGCGCCCCGCCATCTTCCTGCATCGACTGCGCGCCCGGCACGTTGTTCACCGGCGCATCGTTCACCGCATTCACCGTCAGGTTTACCGTCGCCACGTTGGAGTCGCTCACCCCGTCGTTGGTCTTGTAAGTAAAGCTGTCCGGGCCGTTGTAGTTGAGATTGGGCGTATACGTGTAGGATCCATTCGCATTCCACGACAGATTCCCATGCGCAGGCGCTGTCACCTGAACCGGCGACAGTTGGCTCACCACCACGTCATCCAGCGTTGGCCCCAGCGAGCTTGCCGTCAGGCTCACGAATTTCAGCCGCGTTGTGGCTCCTGTCGCCAGAAGCCCATCATAGCGGTGGTCGCTCCACCCCATGTCGCTGGTGCTGCGACCTGTTGTATCAAAGGAGATCGTGTCGATAAGCGTGTTTCCCCACCAAACCTGCATCTGCACCGTCTGCGGCGCGACGGGATGCCCCGCCATTGCGAACGACAGGCTGTAGCGTTGGCCCGCTAGCGTCTGGAGGTCCTGATAGATTGCGCCCGCCTGTGCGCCGTTCAAGTCAACCGACGCATTACCACTGGCAGCTTGCCAGTAATCGCCAATCATGTCCACGCTGCCGGAGGCGACGGTCCAACCTCCGAAGGTCGAGCCGGCGCCGTACGTACTCCAGCCTCCGCTGGGAACCCCTGGCGATTCGAAATCCCCGTTCACCACCCGGTTCTTTGCACTGTCGTTGCCCAGCACCCCTGCGACCAGCGGCGTATCCTCGTTGATTGAGTAACTGTCGTCGCCAGCTACGGGAGCCACGCTCACTGCCGTGACGTTGATCGCGACGTTGTCGGTGTCCGTACCCGATCCGCCTAGCCCCGTCGCGCCGTGATCGTTGCTGGCCACGCTGAGCGTCACGCCCCCGCTGTAATTGTGCAGCGGCGTATATACCAATCCGTTGAGAGCGCTGTTGATCGCGCTCAGCGTGCCGCTAAAGCTCATCACCTCGTTGGATATGCCATTCCCGTTCGTAAACGTCAGACCACTCACCGACGAGAGACTCAACGCCCCGCTGCTGACCGCCAACGTCACGTCGACTGCACTTGCTCCGGCGTCGACATCGCTGATGGATATGCCGTTGCCGCGGGCCGTGGAAAAGGTGACTGGCGCGTTCTCAGCCGTTGTTTGTGCTCCAGGCAGTGTATTCACAGGGGCATCGTTCAACGGGTTGACGGCAATGGACGCACCGGCGGTCTGGAAGCTGAAGGCCGTCGCGTTTGGCTCCCCGTAGGCGAACTTCACGTTGTCCAGGTACAGCGTCCCACCGCCCGTGCCGCCCGAATCCACAAGGGTGATCTTCGTGCTGGATCCGATGTACTGGGAGATGTCGACACTCAAGGAGCCAGCGCCCAAACCCGCCGCCCATGTTGCAAGCGTTGCCGACTTCCCGTTGCCCGAGATGCTCATTTGTACGCTCTGCCCATTAACGAGCTGGCAGTCGTAATCGAGTGACAGCGTCGCGCTGGTCTGTCCATTGAGATTAGCCGAGCGATAAACAGAGTTCGCACCGCCCGTTGGCGTGATCGACAGACGTCCCCCATTAATTTGAATCAAGCCACCGGCCGCGTCGCCGCCACCGCTATCGGTTTCTATCCAGTCCGTGGCCCAGTTGGCGCTCCCGTCGTTGTTGGCATACGAAATCGTGGTGAACGCGTCGAGGAAATAACCGGATGCCGTCGCGACGGTAGTGTCCGCAGTGGCGCCCGCCGCGCCCGATGTACGGTCCCACGCGCGGAACGTGATCGCCGCGGGGATGGATCCGTTGTAGTCTGCGGTCGGCCGGAAATAGAGCCGCGTGCTGGCGTCAGCCGCCAGCAGCCGGGCATTGGTGCTCGACACCGCGCCTAGCGCACTCCAACTCGCTCCGTTGTTGAGAGAGTAGTACCAAGAACCTTTGGACGTGTCGGCCGCGGTCACCGCGATCCCTAGCAGTGCCCCCGCGTCTGGATCCACCACGTTGTCCAGTTGCCCCGACGGCGCTGCGAGGTCCACCAGCGAAGACACCAACGTCCCCACCGCCCCAGACGGCGCAGCCGCGTCCTCGTCCACCGCAGTCAACGCGATCGCCTTGCTGCCATCAAGCGCTGGCGCGGTGTTCACGGCAGCATGAACCGAGATCCCGATGGCACTCCACTCGTCGTTGTTCACCGTCCACGAGTTGGCGACCGAAGCCGCACCCGCCTTGATCGTCCCGCTGCTGTTGGACTGATCGCTGGTGATGTCCCAGTACTCATTCTGACCTGCGCCGGGATTCGCGGAGGTGCCGAAGTGGGAATGAACCGCCGCAAACACGAGATCACCCGCACTGGACACTGCGTTAGCTGATGCGCTGGCTGATTTCCCCGCACTCCCTACGAAATTCAGCAGCGGTGTGGTCTGGTCGACGCCGGTGAACGTCATGACGCCGCCAACGAGACCGCGGTAGGTCGTGGCATTCATCGTAATCACGACGTTGTGGTTTCCCAGGGCAGGAGCAGTCAGCGCCCACAGTTCCACCCGGGAATGCGAGCCGGTCTGCTCCACCGCACCCACGTGCGCGAGGGCGACGCCGTTGTAGGTAACGGACGATGCCGACGCGCCATGCGGATCGGTTGCCACGCTCACGAGCATCAATCGGTTGCTGCCGCTTGTGGTGTGCGAGATCGTCAATGATGTCGCAGCGGTCGCCGAACCCGACGAGGCGGCGTCCACCGCAACGTTCAGAACGCCCGACCAAACCGACTGTAACTCATCGCTGACCGCCAGCGTCGTCTCGATACGGCCCGTCGCAAATTCCAGGTTCCAGTCACCGCCGCGGCGGCTCGACCCGGTCTTGTCGGTGCTTGCACTGACGTCCGCGCCCGTCAAATCGGCCAGGCCCTGGATCAACGCTTTTCCGTCGCCGTCACCGGCGATGTCGCAGCCGTAGACCAAGATATCCGCATCGTTCGACAAGGCTTCGCGCCAGGACTGAAGCTGCGCCGCGTACCGGGTAAGATTCGCGCCGGTGAGCGACAGATTGCCCAGCAGCACCTCACCGGCGCCGCCGTGCGAAATCAGATGGATTCCCGCCACATCCTTCCGCCCCGCCAGCGCCTCGGTCACCTGCGCCAGGCCGTCGCGATCCGGCTTCAGCACCACCACGTCCACCGCGCGGCCAGCGGTTTGCTGCTTCTTCAGATCCTGAAGCACAGCCTGAAGGTCATCCACGCGGGAGTCCACGAATACCACTTCTCTCGCAGCGGTGCGAGCGTTTGAAGCGCGATGCCAACGCGCCACCGTCGCTCCCAGGTCGCCGGCGTGCTCACTTTTTTGTGCCAGTGCCCCGAGCCAGTGATCATCTGCCTCACCGGGCGCCGCTACAGACCGCGCTTGGCGGAGTTGTTGCCGAGCAACGGCAGGGGTGATGATTCCCCAATCGTCCTGCTGCATCGCATCCTGCGCCGGCGCTGCAAGGACCTTGATCTGCTGGAGCGCCGGTGCGGCGTCGCCATGCGCGTCCCCCACCGCCGTCACCGACATCAGCACGCGCGGCGGCAGCGGCTCAATCCGCGGACGCAGCGCGGCCGTCCACCGTGCGGGCAACTCCATCCGCCGGAGCACCCCGCGGTACAAACCATTCAGCATCTGCTGTGCATGCGATTGCGGCGTCATACGATCTCGCTTTAGTCCAAGCGCCCCTCGCCCTCGCAAGGTGCTCGCTCAACCGCAAGATCGTCATATCCCGCAGGGGTGTTGATCTCAGCAAATCACGCACAACCCGCACCCCCCGCACCAGCACTGCCGCGCCGGCCGATAAACGCGCAGCAGCATTACCGGACGCAAAAACGCCCGAGCCCCATGCTGTCTTAAGATGAGAGTAGGAAAATGGGCAGGGCCGGGATCGAACCGGCGACACATGGATTTTCAGTCCATTGCTCTACCAACTGAGCTACCTGCCCGAAGGCGACGCGGATTTTAGGAAACTACTTCGTCGAACGCAACTCACCTGAAGCAATCCCGAACCGCTCCAAACGTGCTCTTCGTTGAGCGCCCCCGGTTGCGGGCGCTGTGCTTCCCAAAGCAAACATCATCGCGACTGCTTCCGAATCGTCATGTCGAAATTCTTCACCATCGACTTGTACATCGCCCACACGCCCAGCGCGTAGCCGGCCGTCGCGATCCACGAGAAGATCAGGATCATGAGCCGCCCCGTTGTCGGATCGCCCGCGCCCGGCAGGAACGCGTCGCCGCCGTAGGATGCCGGGTCGATCAACACGGTCAGCACCGTGAACGGACTGAACGCCCCCACCGCCAGCGCCACCTCGCCCGTCCGATGACCCGAGAGGATCGTATACCCGCACCACCCCAGCGCCCCGCACGCCCCCAGTACGATCCCGACAGAGCTCATCACCGCCCGCACCGTCGTCCGGCACCGCAGCGACATGCTCATTCCCAGGATGCTCGCAAACGCGGTGGCGATGATCAGCATCGGAGGCATGATCAGCACCGACTCGGGGAACACCAGCCAGCGGAAGTTTGGCCCGCCACCCCACGCGCCGACTCGCCACAGGTCGTAGATGATGAACAGCAGCGCGCTTGCCACCGGCACCGCAACCAGCGGCATCACATAGCTCACCAGGCCGCGCAGCTTGCCCCAGATGTAATACCGGCTGGTGATTGGCGTCGACAGCAGAATGTCCAGCGTGCCATCCTCCTTCTCGCGCGTCACGGTGGATGCAGCGGCGTTGGTAACGATCAGCAGGATCACTGCGAACTCCACCACGATCGCGCCCAGCAGAAAACTCCTCGCTTCGGATTCCGCGATCCGGCGCGGCACATCCCGCAGCGTCAGCGCCGTCAGTTCCAGAGATCCTGGCCGCGCCACCTGAACGCTGTCCACCGTCATTCGCCCGTACAGCGCGTCCGTCTCCACATCCGCCGGCCCGCCGGGGCGCATCATCGAGATCTTCGTCGTGTTCGGGCGCACGCGATACGTCGTTGCCGAGTCTCCGTCAAAGATCGTCAGCGTGCCGTGCGTCGCGTTGTAACTCGACGCCGTGATGTACTTCCCTTCCAGCTTCTCGCGCGAGAACAGCGCGAGCACGGCGATCGCCACCGCCAATCCGCCGAGGATGAACGTGAAGCGTAGAACCGTCGCCCGCGCCGCCGAGGCCTTGGTTTTCGCCTCCCGCCACGCGATCGGGTTCGCCCACACCACCCGAGGCTTGCGCGTGCGGTCCCCTTTCGTCAGCTTCAGCGAACGCAAAAGCAATGTGCGCAGGTTCGTCGTCGATTGCGCCAGCCGCCGCAGCAGCAGCATCGAAGGCAGCACCATCACCACGCTCAGCGTCATCATCAGCCAGGGATAAAACGTCTCCGGGCTGCTGATGTACCACCGCGTCGGCCAACCCTTCATCTCCGGCGGCAGCGCCCCCACGTCCGGGGGCGTGTACTGCTGCTCATGAAACAGCACGCGCAGCGCCAGGAACGGATTGATGCCGGTGAGGTAAGACGTCTTCGCCCGGATCACCTTCGGGTTCCCCATCTCGTTCAGCACGACCTGCCCGCTTCCATCGCGCTCGGCGCCGATCACCGGGTGCATGAACGCCGCCTGGTCCAGCAGGATCCCGCCGATCAGGTAGATCATGATGAACAGGTAAAAGCTGAAGATCGTGCGTCGCGTCCCCACCTTGAACGTCGCTATCGCCATCGCCAGCGCGCCGGTAACGAAGGTCGTCGATGCCGCGATCGCGAACGACAGCACGATCGACCGGATCGCCACGCCACCGAAGATCTGCGTGATCGAGAAAATGGGAATCCCGCTGATCAAAAGCGCGATGACGAAAAAGATCCGCGAGAGCAGCGACCCCAGGAGGATCTGCCCGTTCGTCAGCGGCGTGGACAGCAGAATGTCATACGTCTGCGAATCCTTCTCCTGCGTAATCGCCCCCGCCGTGAACACCGGCGCTAAAAGCGCCACAAGCCCGAGCTGCAAATAGCTCAACTGCTGAAACAGCCGAGCGGAAGTCTTGGCCAGTTCTGAGAGCGAAGTCCCGGCGTTGGACCCACCCGACGAAACAATGGCGACAAACACCACCAGGATCAGCAGCCCCAGGTAGCCGCAGCGCACGAAGAGATCGCGCGTTCGCTTCCCGCCCGTCTCCACAACGCGCAGAAGGATCGGGTTCGCCGGAATCAGCCGCCAGAGATAATCGCCTATGCCGAGCATCTGGGGATGTCGAACCGGCCGAGGACGGCCCGGCTCTCCTTATTGAACCATGCCTTTGGTGAGCCGCATGAACGCCGTCTCGAGGTTCACTTCTTCTTCCTTCAACAGCGTGAGCTTGAACCCGTTCTGGATCAGCCGCTGCGGGACGAACGAGTAGTCCTCTATGCCATCTTTGAGCGACACCTCCAGGAAACCATTATTCGCCGCCACGTTCATCACGTTCGGATCTTCACTCAGCAGCGCCGCCGCGAGCTGTTGATTATGCGCGACGGCCACGTGCACGATCATCCCCGTCTTCGCCCGCCGAACGATATCCGCCACGGGACCCGAATAAATCAGTTCCCCGCGCTCGATAATCCCAACCTTGTTACACAGATCCGCCAGCTCCGGCAGGATGTGCGAGCTGATGAGGATCGTCTTGCCCATCCGCCGAAGCTCTTTCAGCAGCTCGCGCATCTCGATGCGCGCTCGCGGATCGAGGTTTCCCGCCGGCTCATCCAGCAGCAGCACCTTCGGGTCGTGCACCAGCACGCGCGCGATCGACAGCCGCTGCTTCATGCCTCGCGATAAGCCATCCACCGCCGCATCTTTCTTGTACCCCAGGTCCGTCAGCTCCAGCACGTCGTTAACGATCTGCGTGCGCTTCGGGCCGTTGATGTTGTAGGCTGCCGCGAAAAATTCCAGGTACTCCTGCACCACCATGTCTTCGTACGCGCCGAAATAGTCCGGCACATACCCAATCAGTGGCCGGATCTGCCGTGACTGGTACCCCACCACGAGGTCGCAAATCCGCGCCTCCCCCCACGTCGGCTGAAGCAGCGTCGCCAGGATCTTGATCGTCGTCGTCTTCCCCGCGCCGTTGGGCCCGATGAAGCCGAAACAATCCCCTTCGTCGATCTCCAGGTTAAGGTTCGACAGCGCGACAAGCGTTCCATACCGCTTCGTGAGGTTGACTGTCTTGATCACTGCCGCCATTCAGCAACCTCCGCGCTAGCCGCCCGCGCCACCCGCTCCGCCGCATCGTGGCGCATCCCGAGAATGGAAGGCTGCGTCGTCATCAGCACATTCCGCGACCGCTCCAGCGGCAGCACAAACTGGTAGAACACTGCCCCCCGCCCCTGCACCGGCTTGCCATTGACTTCCAGCGGGAACGGCAGCGGCTGTTCCCCATCCGCCTCCGCCAGCACCACCAGGCTTCCCGCGCACACCGCGCCCGACACGTCAAATTCCCGACCGCCGCGCCTCAGCAAATCCGTCCGATCCTGGGGCCCACCGGGAAAGTTCTTCATCGGCGTCAATCGGTCGAAAAGACTCAGCATCGGAAACGACCTCCGCGGATAACCATCGCGATCGCTCCACCGCTCTTCGTTCAAACCCGATGAAGCCTTCATGCCTCCGGCATAGAAGTAGCGCGTCCACCCAAATTCCGCCTGCCCAGGCCTCCCCGTCAGCGGACTTTGCAGCTTGATCTTGTCCTCCGGCGATGCAAACCCCTGCTCGCCGGGATGGCCCACCCCCTTGATGCGCTCTTCGAAAAACTCTTTCTGAAGATCGATCTGCCGATCCTTCTCCCACTTCGGCAGGTAAACCATCTGATCGGTATCCCCGCCGTTGCTCCGCAGCTCGCGATACACGATGTAGACGTTCTTCAGCGCCACCCCCGTGCGATTTCCCACCACTCCCTGCAACGTCGAGCGCGAGCTTTGAAACACGTTCAGGCGCACCGCGCCGTCCAATCCGCCGTTCATGTTCCCCACCCAGTGCGCTTGCATTTTCTTCAACGTGCTGCGGTATGGGATCGTCACCGCCGCCGGCGCATCCGCGGCCGCCTCGCGGATCGGAACATCATAATTCAACTGCGCCGGGAACTGGTTCTGATCCGCGTTCACCGGGTGAATCGGAAACGCCGTCACATAGCTGGCATGCCCGGGAGAAGTCTCGCGCAGCGCGATCTCCTGCGGCCCATCCTGCGGGATGTAAAGCCCGAACCGGCTGATCGCCATCGTCGCCTGCCCCGGCGCCTGTCGAATCACGGTGTAATGCGACAGCTCCGGATCACCCCGCACGATCAGCTTCACCACCACCACCGTCAGTCCGGTCGCCGCGATCGCCGATGCGCCAAACAAGAACCAGCTCAACTGCGAGCGCCCCTTGGTCGTCAGAAAGAAATACACCCCCGGCCCCGCCACCAGCCAGTACGCGATGAAGAACATCACCGCGATGAGCACGAGCGTCCGGCTCTTCGCCGTCAGCTCGATCATTCCGTCCATCGCCGAGCCAAGGTCCTTCTTATAACCCGATGCATACTGAAGCTTGTCGTTTTCCGTCGTCTTGTCGTCCACCACCAGCGTGTCGTTCTTCCAATCAAAGACGCGATCCCAGATGCGCGGCCACCCCGGTCGCACCTGACCGTTCGCATCGGCGCGCGTCAGCGACGGATCCGACAAATCCTGCGCCACCCAGCTCACGCACCCCGTCCCCAGACCCTGCCGCACGATGTAAGGCGAAACGTTGTTCCCAGACTCATCCCAGCGAACAACCGTATCCACCAGCGCCCCCGGCTTGGCGTCCGCTCGCGCCACCTTGAACGGCCCACGAGCCGAGTTCCATGAAACCCGCGCCGCCCGCACTCGATCCTGCGCCGCTTGTTCGGTGGAATCATCCTGCGGAACCGCCCACGTGCTCAGCGGCCGCGCATCCGTGCGATCCACCATGTCCTTGATCACCACCGGCAGCAGATCGCCCCACGGCGTCGTTGCCTCGCGCTCGGGCGGCTGACAAATTACCAGCTTGCCCCCCTGCCGGACGTATTCCTGAATCGCCCGATATCGCCGCTCATCCGACGGCTTCGACGGATCCGGCGCCGCCGCCCGCAACCAAAGCAGCGCATCCACCGCCTGGTATCCGCGCACGTCCTCCGGCAAATCACCCGGACGCACGCCGATCATGATTACGTCTTCCAGCGTCCCGATCGCCTGCTGATAGTCTTTCCAGATCGGCTGCCCGCTCTCCAGCACCGCCACCACCAGCTTGTTCCCCCGCACCAGTCGGCTCGGCCCACTCACAAAAGCCTCGACGTTGGTGATCGTGTTCGTCACGGGAAGCTGCGCGATCTCTTTCCCCTTCTCGTCGCAGACATAAACGCGCAGGTCTTCCTGAAGCTCGCGGAGGGTTCCGCCGTTGGTGGTATCGCTCAGTCCGCGCGGCTGCGGCAGAAAATACATCCAGAACCGTTGCGGACCGTTATTCCCCTCGTCCGAACCAGTGAGTGAAACCGTCTCCACATACTCGGGCAAGTCACGGTCCAGATCTTCCTGCTTCACCCGGATCTGATAAATCCCCGACTTCTCCGCCTGCATGCGCACCACCATCGGCACCCAGCAGTTGGACCGATACAGCGACCCAAACCCAATGCTCTCCACTTCGCCCTTCACCTGGGCCAAGGCAGAGGATGAGATCAGCAGAAGGATTAATCCCGCGAGCAACCGCCGCATCACAGACAAATCTACGCCCGCACATCTTGGCGGACAAGGCAATTCGCTCATTTGTGCCCTTCAGGAGGTTTCTCGCTCAGGTACTTCTTCACCACCGCCTGCGCCAAATCCACGTCGCGGATGTTCGCCAGCGTGCACAGCCACGCGACCACATCCGCGAACTCCTCCTCCAGGTTCTCCCGATCATCCGACCCCAGCGCAGTCGCGAGTTCCCCCACCTCTTCAATAAAGAACGCGAACGTCTTGGCCCACCCGCGCTCCCGATCCACCTTCTCGTAGCGATCCGAAACGTGCTTTTGAAACGCCGCCAACGTCAGCTCATTCGCTTTGCTCATGCGCGTGTGTTTTCGTCTTCCCCCTCTCCCGGTACTCCGGGAGAGGGCAGGGGTGAGGGCTCTTCTGCGACCAACAATGCTTACGGACTTTCCTCAGCAGTCTCCTTCTTCTCCGCCTTCTTTTTAAGTTCACTCAACAACCCCAGAACCTTTTTCTCCTTCTCCGCCTTAGGCGCATCCCCCATCCTGGTATAAAGCTCCGCCAGCAGTTCATGCGCATCAACGTCATACGGATCGATATACACCGACTGGAGCGCATACTTCACTGCCGGCTCAAACTTCTCCTCATCCCGATAAACGCGCGCGATCCGCTTCGCATAGCGATTGTCATTCAGTTCGACGGCATGCAGGGCCTCAAGTTCCTTCACCGCATCCATCGGACGCTTCGCCTTCAAATATAGCGCCGCCAGCCGCATGTGCGGCAACTGATCCACCGGCCGAAGCTTCTTCACTTCCTCCCACACCCCCAGCGCCTGGTCATACTTCCGATCCGCCACCAGCGTCTCCCCCTTCTCCTTCAGCTCCGCCACCTTCTCCGTCGTCTCCGAGTCGTATCCCCAGCCCTCGATCTGCTTCTCCGTCCAGCGGAAAAACTCTGATTGAAACTCAGACGTGCTCTTGTTCAGCACCTTCGGAAAAGCCTCATCCTGGCTCTTCCCAGCCTTGAACTCCACCAGCAACTTCAGGATTGCATCGTGCCCGTACTTCTCCTGAATGTACTTGCACACCCAAAAGCTCTCCGCATACGCCAGTTGCCGATCCATTGGACGCTTCGGGCGGATGAACCCCCACGTCAGCCCGTCCATGTCGAACAGCTTCTTCTCCTTCACCGCGTGATAAAGCATCGGCACCCACTCCCACCGCAGCGGCGACCGCTCCTCCAAAACCGCCAGCCCTTCCGTCATCCAGTGCGCGATGCGGTTGTCCGTGGCCGCCAGCGTCACCGTGTGCGTGAACTCATGCCGCAGCACCTGCGACCAGTTAAAGGATCCCATCGTGGCCTTGCCCGCATTCCGCGGCGCGCACAGCGCGATGACCCGCCCTGTGCTCGCGCCCACGGTTCCAATCCAGGGAGATCCCGTCGTCCGCACCGAGAACTGCTCATGCGTCGGGAACACTTCGATAAACGTCTTCACCGCCGGCTCAGTCTTGTACTCCCCGCACACCTGGGCGTAGATGCCTTCGAGATATTCGCCGAAATATTCCGGGATCACCGGATCGGTATTGGGGTCATAGAAGATCACGAAGTGCGCCGTCTCGCTCCGCGAGAACTTCGCCAGCTCATCCAGCAATCGCAGGTAGTTCGTCGTCGCGAGGTTGAACGGATCGAGATTGTGCGCTGCATCCAGCGTCGCCCGCGCATCATCCTCATCCCCCGACTGCGTATACAACAGCCCCAGCCCATTCCTTGGCGCCGTCCACCAGGGCGCTCGCTCGATCGCCTTCTTATACATCATCGCCGACCGCGGATATTGCCGCATCGCGCCGAGCTGCTCCGCGACTTCACAGAACGCCGTCGCGTTGTCCGCGTCGATCGAATCCACCTGCTTCAACACTTCCGCCGTCTTCTCATCTTGCAGCTGAAGCGCGTGGCTCGCCGCAAGCAGCCCCAGCGCCTCCAGGTTCTTCGGCTGCCGATCCAACACCCGCTTCAGCGGCTTCTGTGCATCCTTAGGCCGCCGCTGATGCAGCAGGTTCCGCGCCTCCAGCACATCCGCCGCCACCGATTGCTCATCCACATCCCGCAAATCCTGGATGACATCGTCCGCGCCGTCAAAGTTGAAGCTCGAGATCGCGACGTCCGCGATCGCCGCCAGCGCCCGCGCGTCGTTCGGATTCTCATCCAGTGCCGCCTTCAGCTCCCGCGTGGCTTGCTTCTTGTCATCGTGCGAAAGGAAATATTCCCCTGCCGCCACGTGCGCCGGCCAATACGTCCGATCGATCTCATCGTACGCCTTCACGAAAATCCCGAGGATCGCGTTATGAAGCTGCGCATTCCCCTGATACGCCCCCGTCAGCGCAGCCCATCGATCCGCGGCTCGCCCGATCAGCGTTACGTCTTCCGCACTTTCAAAATGCGGATCGCGCACATTCCCCAGCCACTTCTCCAGGAACTTCTGCTCTTCCATGAACCAGGCGTACGCCTTCCGCGCCGTCGCCAGATCCCCGATCTGCTCCGCGATCTGCCCCAGCCAGAAGTGCCCCGCCAGCGAATCCGGCTTCTCCTTCAGCACCGCATTCAGCCCCGCGATCGCCTCATCCGCATGCCCCTGATCCGCCAGAATCCGCGCCCGCAGAATCCGCACGCGAGGTGATTTCGCCGTCAGCAACTTCAGCGCATCCTCCTGCCGCCCCACCGCCGACAGACACGACGCCCGCAGATACGCAACATCCTCATCCTTCGCCCCCTTCACCGTCGCCAGCGTAGCGAGCGCGCGCCGATACCTCCCCGTAAACGCTTGCCTCTTCGCAACGTCAAACGAATTGAAATAACCCGGGTCTTCAGGCTCCGGCAAATCCTCCGGCACCACTTGCTCCACCCACTTCCCCGGCACTGACCGCTTCACAAAATCAAACGCCCACACCCGCCCCGTGAAGCAGCAAGCCCCCACCAACACCAGGAAAAAGACAAACTTCCTCATCACGCATCCACTCCGCGTTTGCTTTCTTTTCCCTCTCCCGCCTGCTTTGGGAGAGGGCAGGGTGAGGGTTCTTGAACGACCGTCAAAAGCTGTCGCTTCAACCAAACATGAAATCTCAGACGCCCCAATTCTAGCGCAGTTCCTCCCCCCACACTATAATCATCTCCCGCCCATGCCTGACCTGCACTCCTCAATCAACAACCCCGAGCTCTTCCCCGTTCTCTCCCACTGCGACTTCTTCAACCACGCCGGCGTCTGCCCGCTCCCCCGCCCCGCCGCCGATGCCTTCCGGAAATACGCCGCCGAATCTGAGCGCAGCGCCTACTTGAACAACTCGTGGTACACCGACGTCGAGCGCCTCCGCATCCTCGCCGCAAGCATCATCAACGCCCAACGCGACGAAATCGCCTTCATCAAGAATACCAGCGAAGGCATCTCCATCGTTGCCAGCGGCCTCGACTGGCAATGGGGCGACCGCATCGTCACCACCGCCGTCGAATATCCCGCCAACATCTATCCCTGGATGGAAGTTGCCCGCTCGCATGGCGTAAAGCTCGTGATGGTCCCGGAGGAAACCGCCCCCGATGGATCCCGCCAGGTCCCCCTCGACAAAATCCTCAAGGAAGCCGCAGACCCGCGCACGCGCCTCGTCTCCCTCTCGCATGTCGAATTCGCCTCCGGCCAGCGCCACGACATCGCCACCATCGGCGCCTTCTGCCGCCAGAACAAAAAGCTCTTCAACGTCGACGCCATCCAATCCGTCGGCGTCCTCCCTGTTGACGTCAAGGCGATGAACATCGACTACCTCTCCGCCGACGGTCACAAGTGGATGCTCGGCCCCGAAGGCGCCGGTATCTTCTATTGCCGCCGCGAGCTCCTCGACCGCACCCGGCCTCTCATGATCGGCTGGATGAACGTCATCAACCCCGAGCAGTACGGCCAGTACGACTACACCCTCAAACCCGACGCCGGCCGCTTCGAATCCGGAACCTACAACGTTCCCGGACTCCTCTCCCTCAAAGCGTCGCTGGAACTTCTCTCCACCATCGGCATTGACCGCATCGCCCAGCGCATTCAGCACCTCACCCAGCACCTCGCGGACCGCTTGCCGCTTCGCGGTTACAAGGTACTTTCCCCCCGCACCAACAACGATTGGTCCGGCATCCTCAGCTTCCAATCCCCCACCCACGATCACAGCGAGATCATCCGAACCCTGCGCAAAAGTCACAAAACCGAAATCGCGCTCCGCGAAGGCCGATTGCGAGTCAGCCCGCACTTCTACAACACGGAGGAGCAGCTCGACCGCCTCCTGGCCAACCTCCCCCCGCACGACGCTCGCACGTGATTGTGCCCCTGCAAATCCTGCTCCCCCGCCAAACTCACCCCGGCCACTCGCCGCTGAAGACTTCTGTCGCCGGCCCCGTCATGTAAACGTTGTTGTCCGACTCCCGCCATTCGATGTTCAAATCCCCGCCGGGCAAATGCACCAGGCACTTCCGATCCAGCCGCCCCGACACCACCCCCGCCACCACCACCGAGCACGCCCCCGTCCCGCACGCCCACGTGATCCCGCTCCCGCGCTCCCACGTCCGCATCTTCACCTCGCTGCGCGAGATCACCTGTGCCCAGTGCGCGTTCGTGCGCTTGGGAAAGGCCTTGTGATTTTCCAGCACCGGCCCC
Organism: Tepidisphaeraceae bacterium; assembly: GCA_036387255.1. Classification (GTDB taxonomy): domain Bacteria; phylum Planctomycetota; class Phycisphaerae; order Tepidisphaerales; family Tepidisphaeraceae; genus DASVUC01. Next base: position 26,766 of record DASVUC010000260.1, read on the forward strand.
ACCCGCTCCAGCTCCACCTTCGCCACGTCCGGCACAAACAGCACCGCGTGCGGATTTCCCGTCGACACCGGGATCACGTCCACCAGCTCATTCCCCTGCGCCACCACGAGCCGATACTCATGCTCCTTGGCGCTCTTCACCGCTTTGTCCGGGTCGAACGGGATCTTCGCCGGCTCAAACCACGGCTCCCCCATGTTTACCGTCACCTGCTCGACCTTTCCGCTCTGGGTCTCCAGCGCCAGCGTCAGCACGCCCCGCCCCGTCTCCACCTTCATTGGATTGCTCTTGGTCAGCCCGTGGTCGAACGAATACTTCGCCACGCATCGAATCCCGTTCCCGCACATCTCCCCCTCGCTCCCATCGGCGTTGAACATGCGCATGCGCACGTCCGCCTTGTCACTGGGGAGGATCAGGATCAACCCATCCGACCCGATGCCGAAGTGACGATCCGAAACCTGCCGCGACACCGCAGCCGGGTCCGCGACGCTCTCAGCAAAGCCGTCCACGTAGACATAGTCGTTGCCGATCCCGTGCATCTTGGTGAACTTCATACTGCCAAAGGATATCACTGCACCGCGAACGTGACGAGCAACCGCCGCGCGAGCATTGGGGCCATTTGCGCACATCCCTATAATCCACCCCCTGCATGAACCCACTTTTGCAGCAAGCCATCAGCCTGCATCAGCACGGCCAACTCGATCAGGCAGAGGCGCTGTATCGCCAGGTGCTCGCCACCGAGCCCGCCAACCCGGATGCGCATCATTTCCTCGGCGTATTGCTCGACAACTCCGGCCGCCACGACCAGGGCATCGCCCACATCCGCCGCGCCATCCAGATCCATCCCGCCTCCGCCGCCTACTACAACAACCTCGGCGAAGCGCTCCGCAAAACAAATCAGCTCGACGACGCGATGGACGCCATGCAGCAGTCACTCGCGCTTCGACCCGACAACGCGCTCACGTGGTACAACATCGGGCTGATTCACAGCCTCCGCCAGCAGTTCGCCGAATCCGCCGAGGCCTACCGCAAGGCAACCGCGCTGCGCCCCGACTTCGCCATCGCCTGGAACAACCTGGGGCTGGCGCTCGCCCACCTGGAAAGAGTCGACGAAGCCGCAAGCGCCTTCGAGAAAGCGGTCGCCCTCGATCCCGCCCTCGATTATCCCTACATGAACCTCGCGATGGCGCGCTCCCGTGCCGAACGCGACGACGAAGCCATCGCCCTTTGCCAGAAAGGCCTCTCGCTCAACCCCAAAAATCCCAGCGGCTACTACAACCTCGCGCTCATCCTCGTGAAGCGCGCACGCCTTGCCGAAGCCCTCGCCGCCTACTTGCGCGCCATCGAACTGGCCCCAGGCCACGCCCTCGCCCACAACAACGCCGGCAACATCTACCGCGATCTGGGGATGCCCGATGACGCCATCCGCGAGATCCGCCGCTCGCTCGGTCTCGAATCCAATCACCTCCTCCACGTTAACCTCCTCCACGCCTTGTACTCATCGGCGCTGGTCGACCCCATGGAGGTTCGCCGCGAGCACGAGAAATGGGCCGAAGACGCCACCCGATCCATCACCCCTTTCGCCCGCTGGTCGTCCGGCCAATCCAATCGCCTCCGCGTCGGCTACGTCTCGCCGGATTTTCGTGAGCACTCTGTCGCCTACTTCCTCGAACCAATCCTCGCCAACCACGACCGCGCCCGCTTCGAGATCTACTGCTACAGCGACGTGAAACAACCCGACGCGACAACCGAGCGCCTCAAGACCTACGCCCACACCTGGCGAGACGTCATCGATCAATCCGACGAAGAACTGGCAGACGTCATTCACCACGACGGCATCGACCTGCTCATCGATCTGGCTGGACACACCACCGGCAATCGCCTTCTCACCTTCGCTCGCAAGCCCGCTCCAACGCAAGCCAGCTACATCGGCTACCCCAACACGACCGGCTTGAAAGCAATCGACTACCGCATCACCGACGCCCTTGCCGATCCAATCGACGCGCAGTGGACAGAGAAGGTCATTCGCGTCCCCGGCTGCTTCCTGTGCTATCGAATCCCCACATCGCTGCCGGATGTTTCCCCACTCCCCGCACAAAGTGCCGGCCACATCACCTTCGGCTGCTTCAACGCCGTCTCCAAGCTCAACGACACCGTCCTCTCCCTCTGGTCGCGACTGCTCGCTGAGATGCCAACCGCGCGCCTGATGCTCAAGGGCCTCATCTTCATCGACCCGGTCACCAAAGCGTTCTGGCAAGACCGCCTCAAGCGCGCCGCCATCGACCCCGCGCGCGTCGACTTGATCACCAGAACCAAGACGCAGTCGGAGCACCTCGCCCTCTACAACAAGGTCGACATCGCGCTTGACCCCTTCCCCTACAACGGCACCACAACCACCTGCGAAGCCCTCGCCATGGGCGTTCCCGTCCTCAGCCTCCAAGGCAACAGCCATATCTCACGCGTCGGCGTCAGCCTGCTCACCACCGTCGGCCTCTCCGACTGGGTCGCGGAGGATCAGGACCAATACGTCCATAAGGCGCGCAAGCGCGCGAGTGATCTGGAGTCTTTGTCGCGCTTGCGGCAACAGCTTCGCAATCAGCTCAAACTCTCCCCGCTCTGCGACGAGCCACCCTTTGCGCGCACAATCGAGTCCGCGTATATCGAGATGACGCGACAACTCACCGCACCACCTGCGCCTCTACCAGAAAACGGCGCTTCCGCTTAACTTGTCCCCGCAATGAAACGGCCCGCCATCTTCTTCGACCGCGACAACACCCTCATCGCGTGCAACGAATACCTCGGTGACCCCTCAAAAGTTTCCCTCGTCACCGGCGCCGCCGACGCCGTCGCTCGCGCGCGAGCCCTCGGCTTCTCCACCGTTGTCTTCAGCAACCAGAGCGGGGTCGCCCGCGGCTACTTCGACGAAACCGCCGTGCATTCCGTCAACCAGCGCATGGACGAGCTGCTGGCCGAACACAACCAGCGCGCCATCATCGACCGCCACGAGTTCTGCCCGGATCATCCCGAAGGCGCGATCGAAGCCTACCGCAAGGAAAGCACCCGGCGCAAACCCGCGCCGGGCATGATCTACTCCGCTGCCGACGCCCTGGCCCTCGACCTCTCGCGCAGCTGGGTTATCGGCGACGCCCCGCGCGACATCGAAGCCGGCAAGGCCGCCGGTTTACGCACGATCCTCTTCAGCGACCCGCAGCTCGCACGCTCCCCCGCCGCCGACGCGCATCCCAACGCCCACCCCGACTACGTCGTCTCCACGCTTAGGGAGGCAATGGACTACATCGAGCGCTCCGTTGCCGGCATCCCCGATGAGCCCCAGCCGGAGATGCCCGATCCCGAACCCCCCGCATCCTTCGCATCGTCCGCTGATCGGGCGCCCGAGCCGCCGCCACCGATCCCCGCCGATCCCTCGCCCGTCGACGGTATCCCCGGAACCAACGCGCCCGACACGGTCGAATCCGCAGCCGGCCCAGTCGTCCTCCATCAGCCGGAGCAGCACGCGCCGCCACCTCCAGCAGAGCCTGCGCCTGGCGCAGAGGAATCACCATCACCCCCACCGCCAGCTTCACCATCCGAGCAGGTCGACGAGAGCGCGCGGAGGGCCCCGCTCATGCCACGGCGCGAGCACCTCACGCAGTCGGCTGCTTCGCCTGTCGTTCAAACCGTCTCCACCGCGAAGATGGAACAAATCCTCGGCGAGATGCTCCGCGAACTCCGCAAGCGCCACACCGACGTGCACGACGACGACTTCTCCGTCACCAAGCTCCTCGCCGGTATCGTGCAGGTCGTTGTCCTCGCCGTGCTCTTCCTCGCTTACCTCTACCGGCACGACACGCAGCTTCTCGCCGTCCTGATTTTCGCCCTCACGCTTCAGACCATGACAATCGCCCTGCTCATCATGGGGAAACAACGATGACCCAACACCTGATCGCCCTCATCCTCGTTTGCACCGTCGGCTCTCTCGCCATCGCGCAGGAACATCCGCGCGGGCCGACCACCGATCCAACCGCCCGGGTCGCGACGACCAGGGAGTCGCAGAAACCCACCGAGCAGGAAGACAAGGAGCACGAAAAACAAACCGGCGATCAGCTTAAAACCACCGAGCATTCCGTCACCGTCAACGGCAAGCGCATCGACTACACCGCCACCGCCGGAACGCTCGTCCAGCGCGACGAAGCCGGCAACGCCAAGGCCGACATGTTCTTCGTCGCCTACGCCAAACAGCTCGATCGCGCCGCCACGCGCCCGGCAACCCAGCGCGGCGTCATGCCCACGACCCAGCGCGATCTTCGCCCCGTCACCTTCGTCTTCAACGGCGGTCCCGGCGCCGCCTCCGTCTGGCTCCACCTCGGCACCGCCGGCCCACGCCGCGTCTCGCTCAAAGACAACAGCCTGCCCGGACCCCCGCCGTATCACCTCGTCGAAAATGAATTCTCCTGGCTCGACGCCACCGATCTCGTCTTCATCGATCCCGTCGGCACCGGTTACTCGCGCCCCGCCAAAGGCGAAAAGGGCGAGCAGTTCTACGGCGTGCAGGAAGACATCCAATCCATGGCCGCCTTCATCCGGCTCTGGACCACCCGCTATCAACGCTGGCCAAGCCCCAAGTTCCTCGCCGGCGAAAGCTACGGCACCACCCGCGCCGCGGGACTCAGCCGCTACCTCCTGAACCGCCAGGGCATCTCCCTCAACGGCATCGTCCTGATCTCCAGCGTCCTCGATTTCCAAACCCTCCACCCCGGCGCCGGCAACGATCTCCCTTACGCCCTCTTCCTTCCCAGCTACTGCGCGTCGGCACGATTCCATCAGAAGCTGCCGAGCGAGCTTCAACAGATGGAGATGGACAAGCTGATGGACGAAGTCCGCTCCTGGTCCACCGGCGACTACCTTGTCGCCCTCGGCAAGGGCGATCAGCTCAGCGATCAGGAGAGACGCGCCGTCGCGGAAAAGCTCTCCCGCTACTCCGGACTGCCTGTCGATTGGCTCCTCCGCGCGGATCTCCGCATCGACCCAAGCCGCTTCATGAAGCAGCTCCTCGCCGACCAGCGCAAAGTCATCGGCCGCTTCGACGCGCGCATCTCTGGATTCGCCGCCGACCCCCTCGATGTTGAACAGGACTACGATCCCAGCCTGGCGCCTTATCTCACCGCCTACACCGCCGACTTTAACGCGTATGTGCGCCGCGAGCTCAAATTCGAAAGCGACCTTCCCTACGAAGTCCTCAGCTCCCGCGTCCAACCCTGGAACTACGGACCCGGCGGCAATGGCTATCTCTACGTCGCCGACGATCTCCGTGACGCCATCCTCCAGAACCCAGACATGAAGGTGCTGTTCTGCAACGGCTGGACCGATCTCGCCACCCCCTTCGCCGCCACCGAGTACACCATCGAGCACATGCGGCTCGCCCGCGAACTCAAAGGCAACATCCACAAGACCTACTACGACGGCGGTCACATGATGTACCACGTCGGTGATTCCTTGCGGAAACTCCACGATGACATTGCCGCCTTCATCACCAACAACTCGACCCCCGCAACGTCCCGCTGATCAGGCGCTCGCCGAGCCCCCGCCCGGCATTGAGTACTTCACCCAGCAAGCGCTCGAGCGCTCCATCGACGTCTCCGCCAAACTCGACTCCGTCCCGTTCGAAGTCGCCTGCTTCGTCTGCAACCTCTGGCATCCCACACCCGTTCTCGAGAAATGGTTCGGCAAGAACTTCTCCGAATGGGAGCTCGTCCGCCGTGCCGCGCCCCTCTTCGAAGGCCACCTCCAGCCCAAGCAGCCCCTCTGGGGATTCTTCCCCGAAGACACCGTCGAGTGGGCCACCCGCGAAATTGATCTCGCCGCGTCCAGCGGCATCGACATCTTCATGGTCGACTGGTACTGGCACAGTGCAACCCAGCTCCTCCACGAGTGGCTCGAGAATGCCTTCCTCAAGAGCCCCAGCCGCCACAAGCTGAAGTTCGCCGTCATGTGGGCCAACCACGACTGGCCCAACTTTTACCCTTCACCCGCATCCGGACAGGAAGCCGTTCTCCTCCCCCAAACCTACAGCGAATCCGCCATGGATCGCATGACCGATTACCTCATCGAGCATTACTTCTCCCAGTCCAATCATTGGCGCATCGATGACAAACCGGTGTTCGGCATCTGGGGAGTCGACTTCATCCTGAATGCCTTCGGCGGCGCAACCAACCTCCGCAAAACCTTCGACCGCATGCGCGCCCGCGCCATCAAATCCAACTTCAAAGGCATCCACTTCCAGGCCTGCGACATCTACACCCCCGGCGTCACGCCGATCGAAGACGCCGGTTTCGACTCTGCCACGCGCTACCACATGTTCCCCTTCGGCGGCCAAACCAACCGCACCCGCTACGCCGAAGCCGCCGCCTTCTCCATCCGCATGTGGAAAGAGCAATCTGCTCGAATGAAGATTCCCTACTTCCCGGACTGCCCCGTCGGCTGGGACAACTCTCCACGCTTCGGCCAACGTGCCCACGTCTTCGTCAACCGCACCGCCGATCAATACGAGCGCCTGCTCCTCGCCGCCAAACACTTCGTCGTCCAGCAGAAAACCACGCCACCCGTCGTCTACCTCTCCACCTGGAACGAATGGACCGAAGACCACTACCTCCTCCCCGACCAAACCCACGGCTACAGCTACCTCGAAGCTGTCCAGCGCCAGTTCCCCAGGTAGCTCCTGATTGTGTCGATTATTCCCTTCCGCCCGCCGCCTCAATGCACCGCTTCAGCACCCCATCAAACATCCCCTCAGTCAACTTCCCGGTAAAGGTGTTCTGCTGACTCACATGATAAGACCCGATCAGCACCATCCCGTTCGACAGCCTCGCCTCCGCCCCGTGTCCAAAGACGGGCCTCGGGCGAGTGATCTCGCACCCATTCCTCCCCGCCAGCTCGAGCGCCGCATCCCAGGCAATCTTCCCCAGCGCCAGCATCACCCGCTTCCGTTTCAGCAGCCTCCACTCCTCATCCATGAATGATGCGCAGTTCGCGACTTCCATCGGCAAAGGCTTATTCGCCGGCGGCGCACACCGCGCCGTCGCGCTGATGTAAACATCCTTCAGCGCAAGCCCGTCTCCTCTACGCACGCTCGCAGCCTGGTTCGCCAGCCCCACCCGATGCAAACCCGCGAACAAAAAATCGCCCGAGCGATCTCCGGTAAACACCCGCCCCGTCCGATTCGCCCCATGCGCCGCCGGCGCTAAGCCGATAATCCAGATCCGCGCCCGCCCATCTCCAAACCCCGCCACCGGCTTCCCCCAATACTCCCACTCCAGATACGCCCGCCGCTTCTCCTGAGCCACCCCCAGACAATACGTGCGCAACCGCTCACACCGCCCGCACCCCTCCACCTCGCGATGCAACTCCAACAACGTCTTCACCAATTCTCCATTCACTCCTCTCTCTTCCCCGGATCATCGATCATCCTATTCCCCCAGCGCCGCACCGCAATGCCAACCACCAACGTAATCCTCCCATCAGCCGGCCCTCAGTCCTAAACCCCCCATTGCGCCAAAACACGCCCCCAGGCGCAGCGCTCTCCAACCAAATCTTTGAGATTCCAGATGTCAGATCTGAGATTTTCCCCACCGATTCCCCACCTCCCTCCACCCCCGTTGCGCAGCTGTCGACCTTTTCGCGCAGCGCTCGTGAAGAGATAGAGCAATGACAAAAGTCGCAGCCACAACTTCTCCCACGACCCGCGTCGCGCCTCTCCCCCCCGCGCGCCAAAAGCCCGCGTCCTTTCACGCATCCCACGACCACTTCAGCTCCAGCCCGCAAAGGACCCTTCCCGTCCGCTTTGGGGACCACTCCGGCGCGCTTCAGGACCTTCCCGGGGGCGCGTTGGGACCGCGTTGGGACCCCCTTTGGACCCTCTTCTTCACGCCCTTCGGCGTGCACCCTCTCCCCCAACCCCCTCGCCCGCTTCAACTTACGCACCTCATCCCCCATCCCCACAGCCGCAGCATCTTTTTTCACGCCTCAAAAGCGCCAGACCCCGTCACGCCCGATTTACCGGTCGCACCACCTCGCGCAAATGGCCGATCATAACATCAAGAACCGCCACCCGAGGTGCCCCATGAAACGCTCCAACCTCCGCTCCAACAACAGAAACCCTCTGTCGACGCGCCACGCGCGCGGGGCTCGCACACGCACCCAATCCTCATCCCGCGCCCCCGCGCCCTCCAACATGCCCCTCGGCCAGTTCCTCTTCCAATACCTCCACGCAAAAGGCGTCCGCCATGCCTTCGGCGTCCCCGGTGACTTCGCCCTCCCCACCTTCGCCTGGCTGGACAAGTCCCCCATCCAGTCCATCACCATGACCCACGAGCCCGGCGCCGGTTTCGCCGCCGACGCTTACGCTCGCCTCAACGGCATCGGCCTCGTCTGCGTCACCTACTGCGTCGGTGGACTCAACGTCCTCAATCCCATCGCCGGCGCCTTCGCCGAAAAATCACCCGTTGTCGTCATCTCGGGCGGGCCCGGTCGCGAGGATCGAGCCAAGGATCCTCTCGTCCACCACAAGGTCCGCACCTTCGAAACCCAGCGCAAAGTCTACGAAGAAGTCACCGTCGCCAGCACCATTCTCCTGGACGAATCCCGCGCCGCCGAGGAAATCATCCGCTGCGTCGAAGCCTGCATCACCCACAAGCGCCCCGTCTACATTGAGGTCCCCTTCGACATTGTCGACCGCCACATCCCCGTCCCCTCTCAACAATCGACACTCAACAATCAACACTCCGACCCCGCCACTCTCGCCGCAGCCCTGCAAGAAACCACCAATCTCATTCGCGAGGCAAAGAAGCCCGTCATCCTCGCCGGCGTCGAGCTGCACCGATTCGGCCTCAGCTCTCTCGCCATCCAGCTGGCCGAGAAACTTAACATCCCCATCGCCGCCGACCTCCTCTCCAAAAGCGCCGTCCCGGAGAATCATCCCCTCTACCTCGGCGTCTACGGCGGCGCGATGTCCTCCGACCAGTCCGTCCGCGACTACGTCGAATCCGCCGACTGCGTCCTCATGCTCGGCACCTTCATCACCGACATGTCCATGGGCATCTACACCGCCAAGCTCGATCGCCGCCGCACCGTCCTCGCCACCACCGAATCCATCAAGGTCGCCTACCACAACTACGAAGACATCACCTTTCCCGACTACCTCACCGCGCTGGTCCACTGCTGCAACAAACCTCCGCGGCGCGCCGCATCCTCCTTACTGAACCCTGAACCCCAAACCCTGAACCCTAAGAAATTCCGCCACCCCAATCCCCACACCCCGCCAAAGCATCTGGTGAAATCAGAGCTCACCGACCCCCTCACGATGAAGGAACTCATCCGCATCCTCGGCCTGCATCTCGATGAACATTGCTGCGTCGTCTGCGACGTCGGCGACGGCCTCTTCGGCGCACTCGGCATCCGCACCGCCCGGCAGTCCGAGTTCATCGCCCCCGCCTACTACCTCTCCATGGGCTTCGCAGTCCCCGCATCCATTGGCGTCGAGATTGCCAATCCCGCCCTCCGCCCCGTTGTCCTCGTCGGCGATGGCGCGTTCCAAATGACCGGCACCGAACTCTCAACCTCCGTGCGCCTCGGCCTCAAGCCCATCATCCTGATCCTCAATAACGAAGGCTACGGCACCATGCGCAAGATCCGTGATGGCAAGTTCAACATCATCTCCCAGTGGCGCTATACCAAGATCACCGAGCTCGTAGGCGGCGGCGAATCCACTATCGCCTCCACCAAGGGTGAACTCGACGGCGCCCTCCGCAGCGCCCTGGGCTCCACCAACCTGCGAGTCATCGAAGTCCGCCTCCCCCGAAACGACATGTCCCCCCAACTCCAAAACATGAGCTCCGAACTGGCAAGGCTCCGTACTCCCTCTCCCGTACAGGGTTCCCGCGCAGCGGGATGGGAAGGGCGGGGGTGAGGGTGTACATCTGCGGCTGTAGCCTGACCACATTTACTGCCTTAAAGTATCTCCGTTATGACCACGACCATGCCAAATCAGTTAAACAAATACTCCTCGCGCATCACCCAGCCCGCCAGCCAGGGCGCATCCCAGGCGATGCTCATCGCCACGGGCCTGAGCTGGGAAGATCTCAACAAGCCCCAGGTCGGGATCTGCTCTGTCTGGTACGAAGGCAACCCGTGCAATATGCACCTGGCCGACCTCGGTAACCGCGTCAAGCAGGGCGTCGAAGAGGCCAACTGCGTCGGGATGCGCTTCAACACCGTCGGCGTCTCCGACGGCATCTCCATGGGCACCGACGGCATGAGCTTCTCGCTCCAGTCGCGCGACCTCATCGCCGACTCCATCGAAACCGTCATGGGGGCGCAGTGGTACGACGCGCTGGTGGCGATTCCGGGCTGCGACAAAAACATGCCCGGCACCGTGATGGCGATGGGCCGGCTGAACCGCCCGAGCATCATGGTCTATGGCGGGACCATCCGCGCCGGTTGCGCCACCGTCCGCGGCACCGAGGAAAAACTCGACGTCGTCTCCGCCTTCCAGGTGTACGGCCAGAAGCTTGCCGGCAAAGTCACCGAAGACGAACGCAAGATGATCATCAGCAGGTCCTGCCCCGGCCAGGGCGCCTGCGGCGGGATGTACACCGCCAACACCATGAGCTCCTTCATCGAGTGCATGGGCCTCTCCCTCCCCTACTCCTCCTGTGCTCCCGCCGATTCGCAGGAGAAGATGGACGAATGCGTCCGCGCCGGCAAGGCCATGCGCACGCTGTTGGAGATGGACCTCAAGCCGCGCGATATCGTGACCCGCCAGAGCTTCATCAACGCGATGCGCTTGACGATCGTGATGGGCGGATCGACGAACGCCGTGCTTCATTCCATCGCGATGGCGCGATCATTCGGGATCGATCTGACCATCGACGACTGGCAGCGGGTGTCGGATGAAACCTCCCTGCTCAGCGACTTCAAGCCTTCCGGCAAGTACGTGATGGAAGACCTGCACGTGGTCGGCGGCGTGCCGGCGGTGATGAAGCTGATGCTCGAGAACGGCATGATCGACGGATCGCAAATGACCGTCACGGGAAAGACGATTGCGGAAAATCTCAAGTCGCTGCCCGGCCTTGCGAAGGACCAGAAGATCGTTCATTCGCTCAAGGAGCCGCTGAAGCGCGATGGGCATATCCGCATCTTGCGCGGCAACCTCGCGCCGGAAGGCGCCGTCGCCAAGATCACCGGGAAAGAGGGAACGACGTTCACCGGCACGGCCGCGGTGTTTGATTCGGAAGAAGACATGCTGCATGGCCTGGAGCGTGGGGAGATTCAGAAAGGGATGGTGATCATCATCCGCTACGAGGGACCGCGGGGCGGGCCGGGCATGCCCGAGATGCTGACGCCGACGAGCGCGCTGGCAGGTTATGGTTTGCTCAACGATGTCGCGCTGATTACCGACGGGCGCTTCTCCGGCGGGAGCCACGGGTTCATCATCGGCCACGTGACGCCCGAAGCCATCGAAGGCGGGAACATCGCCCTCGTGCGCAGCGGCGACCAGGTGCGCATCGACTCCGAGAAAGGCACGATCGACATGCTCGTCGATGCCGGCGAGATCGAAACCCGCCGCAAGAGCTGGAAGCGTCCGCCCTATAAAGCCAATCGCGGCACGCTCTACAAGTACATCAAGAACGTGAAGAGCGCATCAGAGGGATGTGTGACGGACGAGTGATGGGCTCGTAGCTCCAGAAGAGCCCTCACCCTGCCCTCTCCCGGAGTACCGGGAGAGGGGAAAAGGAGGCATGCCTACACTACGGATTCAGCTCCACCATCTCCCCCACCTGAATCTGCACCGGCCCAAGAAGCCCGCTGTCCAGCAGCTGCGAGTCCTTCTTGTACGGGTTGTACGCGGTCCACGTCACCCGCTCTTTCTCGGGCAGGTTCTGATCCCCGATGAGGCGGTTGGGCCAGAGGTTGGTGATCTTGATCTGGATCTTGTTGGCGCCCGGCTTGAGCGCCTTGGTGACGGGGACGCGGAAGGGAGGTTTCCAGACGACGCCGAGGTCTTGGTCGTTGACGATGACCTGGGCGAGGTTCTTGACGACGCCTAAGTCGAGCGCGAGTTCGCCGGATTTGTCGAGCAGCTCGGCGGGGATGTCGAGTTGCTTCTCGTAGGTGGCGGTGCCGGAGAAGTACTTGATGCCCGGTTCATCGTGCTCGGTCCAGGAGACGAGCTTGTCGAAGCGGGCGGAAGCCGGAGCGCCGCGCTTCTCCTGGAAGGTGATGTTCCACGGCCCCGTGAGTGTGATGGCATTAGGGCGCTTGGCGATGTTGAACTTCTGGTGCTGGCCGCCGGAGCTGGTGATGTCGTAGCGACCAGGCTTCCAGGCGGTGAGCATCGTTCGGCCGCCAATAACGGCGACCTGCGCGGCGGGGAGTTCGGATTTGAGCGTGAAGTCCTCCGGCAGCGAGAGGGTCTGACCCTCATTGAGCGTCTTGCTCTGCTTCTGGCCGTTCAGGACGTAGTCGATCTTGAACTGCTTGGGCACGAGCGGCGCCGGATCGCCGCCCAGCGTGTCGTTGGCGAGAACGGTCTCAATGCGATCATCGGTCATCAGCGATTTAAGCTTGTCGGTGACGTTCTTCTGCTTGTCCGGTTGGTTGAGGACGCCGTAGATGGCGCTGGTGATTTCCAGCTGCTGCGGTGCGCCTTTTTCGCGGATGACTTTGAAGATGCTCTCGCCGTCGCGCGTGATCGAAACGAGCGAGCTTGCGGCGCGCGGTTTGCGGAAGACGACGAAGGTTGAGCCGGCGGGCTCGAAGCGCAGCGGGACGAGGGTGCGGCCTTTCTCTTCGGTGTAGACAGGGTCGTCGGTAATCTCGCCGGTGACGGGGTTCCAGATTTCCGGGCGCTTGCCGCTGACTCGGAAGGAGGCGAGGACGGAATCGTCTTTCTCCTTCTGGTTGCAGATGAAATAGATGTCGGCGTCGCCGTCGCGCCGGTGGATGTAGCGAACGTTGACATCCTTGGGAGCCTCGGCGACTTGGAAGTCTTTGCCGACGTTCTTGAGGATTTCGTCGATCGTCTTGCCCCAGATGATCTTGCCTTTGCCGACGGTGCGCTGGGTGACGTCCTTGCCGTCGACATTGGCCCAGACTTCTTCGCCAACGGCTTTGACCAGGTCGTCGGCGGCGGGCGCGGAGGTGAGGCTGGGCGAGGCGACGATCTTCTGACCGACGACGGTCGCGCCGGCGTTGATGAGATCGCGCACCTTTTGAGCGACGGCGGGAGTCATCCGATTGGTGTTGGGCAGGACGAGGATGCGGTAGGTCATGCCGCTGGCGAGCGTGACCATGCCGTCTTTGACGGAGGCGGAGTTGAGCAGCGTCTGGGCGTCGCAGGCGTCGTAGTCGTAGCCGGCGACGGGCGCCGGCTTGAGCGCATCGATGCGAAGGGTGACGGGTGCGCCTTCGCCGTAGAAGTACAGGACATCGGCGACGAACCGGCCGCGCTGGAGCATGTGCTCGCAGCGGGCAATGTACTTGAGCCAGGCGCTGCCCGGCTCCCACCAGGTGTTGGTGCGCTCGAAGTTGATGCCCCATGGGCCCATGGTCATCCCGGGGGCGCGTTCATCGGGCTGGTGGGCGTAGCGGTGGAAGACGTAACGATTGATGCCATCGCAGAAAATGCGGTCGCCAAGGATCTTGAGCGAGTAGGGATCGTTCTTCCAACCGGCGGCCTGAGGCTGCGCGGTGAAGGCTTCGGCGGCGGCGATGTTGGTGCCGAAGATGTGGGCGGCGCTGGCGGCTTCCTTGGTGTCGGCATTGTTCCAGTGGCGATCCACCCAGAACTCGCCCATGGGGACGTCGGTAAAGCTCTTGCACTGAAGCTGGTCGGCGATGGTCGGCATCCCGATGCCGACGGCTTCGCCGGTGAGCTGAAGCTTGTTGTCGTGACAGAGCTTCTGCATCAGGCCAAAGTGATGTTCGGCAATGAGATCGGCAATTGTGCGGCGATAATCCCAGAGGAAGCGCTCGGTGTTTTCCACAGACTGCACGTAGCGGCCGGTGAGCGCGACAAGCCAGGCGCCCAGGTCATAGCCGCGGCGGGTTTTGAACGCCTCCGCCATCTTCGGCGTCCAGTTCTGGCAGCCGGCCTCCCAGCTATCGACGAGGACCATGTGCAGGCCCTTGCCCGCGAGCTCTTTTGAATCCTTGATGACGACGCCCATCTGCCCGTCCCAGTTTTTCTGGACGGCGGCAACGCTCATCTTGTCGCATTCCAGGCCGCGGGAGCGCTCCATGGTGGGATGGTTTTCTTTGCCGGTGGAGGTGTGACCGAGACGCACGATCGTCCAGTTCCCGGCGGGCGCGTCCCAGGACAGTCTGCCCCCGGCGTCCATTTGCTTGGTGAGGTCAATCACCCTGGCGGGGTCGACGATCTTCTCTCCGGGGATGCTGGCGAGCTTGGCGAAGGGGTTGTCTTCCACCTTGGGCTGCATGCCGGTCTTGGCGATGTAGTCGGGGATGCGCGTGCCGCCGACTTCGATTTCGCCGAGGGTCCAGCCCTTGTCGGCGTCGAGCTTGGGGACGTGAAGGCGCAGGGCGCGAACAGTGGCGTTCGGAAAGGTGAAGAGCTGCCGACCCTTTTCGCGCTTGCCGGTGGAAAACGCGCCCACCTTCTTGAAACTCTTGCCGTCTTCGCTGATCTCGACGTCGCCCTTAACGTAGGAGCTGATGGGGGAGATGACGACGGATGAAAGCTGCGGAGCGGAGGCGAAATCGACCTGGAGGAAGGCGTCGCCCTTGTCGTTGGCTTTGATCGTGACGCGCGTCGTTGGATCGTTGTCGCTGAGCTTCGCCCCATCGACGTCGCCGCCGCTGGAGGTGAACCTGGGCGAGAGGTTTTTCGTTTCACCGGCAAGGGATGGAAAAGCCAGGACGGCGATGTCCTTGTAGTAGTTCCGTACCTTTTCCGGCTGGCGGAGGGTGAGGTCGACTTTCTGCCCACCGTCGACTTCTTCTTCGGTCCAGACGACTTTCTGCATGGAGAGCTCGGGGGTGATCCACGGCCCGCCGGATTCGCTCCACCCTTCGCAGTTGTGCATGGTGAGCTCGATGCCCAGGCGGTTGCACTCGGCGATGGCGTGCTTGACGAGGCCGCGCCACGGATCGCTGCCATAGACGACGGGACCTTTCACGTCGGACTGATCGACGTTGAACATCTGCGCACCACCGACGCCGACGCGCTTCATGGCCTCGAGATCGGCGGTGATGCCTTCCCTGGAGACGTTACCGCTGACCCAGTGCCACCAGGTGCGCGGCTTGGCGAGATCGGGCGGGGCGTTGAACGCGTCGTCCATCTCTGCCGCGAGAGAGACGGTGGTGATCGAGAATACTGCCGCCAGGGTTAACGCCGTCCAGGTGCTCTTCATCCGCGCTTCCTTTTGCTGTTCGTTTTGATGCTGACCGCACTACCGCTGCATGAGCGTGCGCCCTATCATGACGGAAGAATCGAGGAAAGTCATGAAGCTTGGACGCACGATCGTTGGTGCTGCTGCGGCTATCTACCTGGTGGTGCTGGGGTGCGTTGTCCTCCCCGGCGCGGCGCCGTCGAACAAGCTTTCGACGGGGGGCAGTTCCTCCGATGGCGACACCACCCTGGCGCCGCGTCCGACGAAACCGTTGGAAGGCCTCCCCTACCGCGGCGCGGCGATCCAGATCCAGCGGACGGACTGGATCGACAAGTACAAACAGTCGGTGGATGAGATCGCGGAGCGCGGGTTCGACACGGTGAGCTTCGTGGTGGATTCGCGGCAGGAGAACGGCACGTCGATGCGCATCTACCTGGACATGCGCATGACCCCGACGCCGGAGAAGCTGGCGGAACTGATTCAGCACGCCAAGAGCAAAAAGCTTCGGGTGATCCTGATGCCGATCGTGCTGCTGGATGCGCCGCGCGGCAACGAGTGGCGCGGGACGCTGAAGCCGGATAGCTGGAGCGAGTGGTTCGAGAGCTATCGCGCGATGATCATTCACTTCGCGTGGATCGCGGAGCAGAACAAGGTGGATGTGCTGTCCGTCGGCTCGGAGCTGGTGAGCGCCGAGAGCAAGAAGGACGAGTGGTACAAGACGATCAAGCAGGTGCGCGAGACGTTCCACGGGCGGCTGACGTACTCGGCAAACTGGGATCACTACACGAGCATCCCCTTCTGGGACCAGCTCGATCTGATCGGGATGAACAGCTACTACAACCTCGGCGAGCTCAATGGCGAAACCGTCGACCGCAAGGACCTCACCGTCAACGACATCAAGAAGCGCTGGAGCGAGATCCAGTCCGACCTGCTCGCCTTCCAGCAGGAGAAAGGCAAGCCGATCCTGTTCCTGGAAATCGGCTGGTGCAGTTTAGCCAACGCCGCTCACGAGCCCTGGGACTACACGCGCACGGAACTCCCCCGCGACGACGACTTGCAGAAGATGCTGTACGAGGGATTCTTCGAGAGCTGGTACCAGAAGCCGGGCCTCGGCGGCTTCATGGTGTGGGAGTGGGCCCCCGGCGAAGGCGGCAAAGCGGCCGAACCCGACAAGAGCGCGCCCGGCGCGGAAGATGGCTACAACCAGCAGGTGAAGGGGTATACGCCGGAGAACAAACCGGCGGAGCAGGTGATCAAGGATTGGCTGGCGAAGCCGTGGGGGAACGGCGCGGGCGCGGGCGCGGGCGCGGGCGCGGGCGCGGGGAGCGAGTGAGGCTGCCGCTGCGTCCCAGCCGCCCGTTTGGGGCAACAACCACCGGTTTCCCCCGCGCACCCTCCCGCCAGCCGCCGGCATCCTCCCGCCCGAGCGGGGCATCCTGCCGTTTGCCCGCAATATCCTCCCGCCAGCCGCGAGCTTCCTCCCGTTTCTCCCCAGCATCCTCCCGTGAATGCGGAGAATCCTCCCGTTTGTGCGCCGAATCCTCCCGTGAACGGCACACATCCTCCCGTGAACCGCGCGCATCCTCCCGTTTTCCCCGAGAATCCTCCCGTTTGTCCGGCGAAAACACCCGTTTGTTCATGCCCATAACGGCGCTCCCTGAGAGATCAACGCGGCATCGGCAATTTTATGGGAAGGGATCGAACACAGAGGCACGGAGGAGCGTTATTCGGAACCACGGATGAACACAGATGAACACGGATAGACGATGAACGCCGATAAGCTCTGGCTGAGAGCTGACGGCTGAGAGCTGAAAGCTTGTTTGTCCACGAATCATCACGAATGGACGCGAATGAAAGACGGAGGGAATCGATCCGGAGATTTCGCAGATTCCGCAGATTGGGAGGGGAATGAGCCCGGTCCTATTGTGTCAAATTTTGATCCCATAAGTCCGCACCCCGCGTCGGCTATGCCACCTTCGCCGCCTCCCCGCGCGGCACGCGCTGGCAGGAGCCGGCGAAAACCCAGCCGGATAGACCGTAGGACGATCTCACCGCATACGCCCGTACCCCTGACGCGTTCAGCCCCACAACCAGCGCATTCAGGTCACCATCGTACGGCACCGGCGGCCAGCCCCACCGCCACGACTCGCTTAGCAAGCGCTCATTTTCCCGCACCAGCGCGGCGACGTCAGTCTCCTCCACATCGAAGAGGATGTTGCCCGGGAGCACGTGCTCGAAGTGGTGCGCTACGACATCGCGGAAAACCACGTCCGTGAACTCCCACGGTTCCCGCTCCGTAAACGCTGTGTGCAGGACGAGACGCCTTCCCTCGCAATCGATGGTGTAGGCGTAGACGACGTTGTCATGGACGGAAGGTTCGCTGGGCATGACTTTAGTGAACTTCGACCGACTGTTCCGCCTGAATCACCAGTCGTCGCTCGCGAGCCCAATTGTCAATGAATTCAAAGATCTCACGAACGCGCGCTCTTGGAGGTTCCTTTCCATTGCGCACTACGAGAGCCGACGGCGGCACGTTGATCCTCGCCTCTAGCTCCAAGCTATCAGGGTACTCCGAACTATCCCGATATCCCGGATTCAGCCATTGAACGTAGAGTTGGTAATCCCGCTGTTCAAAATAGCTTAGCGTTTCCCCTACATCGCGCCGATATTGCATCGAACAAAGAACAATCCGCGGCGAGCTCCCTTCCAAAATATCTTCCACACTTAGGCCCCGCTCCTCCGGAGACCCATTGATTAGCACCACCTCGACGTACTCGGTTTCTCTAAGGTAAAGGCGCTGTGGACGATTGCCCCTGGTGCGCACGTTGCGGTCAAACAAGTCGTACCAGGTTGTTGATTTGCCGGCATTGCTGTGACCAAGCACGCCCACGAGCAGATTTTCCATCAAGACCTCCGGTTGAGAGTCGGAATTCTAGGCGCGTGTCTTGCCGACCGGTCAGGCGTCTTAGAGAGTCAAGGCACCTTTCGATTTTTACCTGTTTTGGTAGTATCCACGCCGTTAGATCTTTGGACGAGGCGATATGTGATGGAGCACGCCGATTTGCTGTCGCCATACGAGAATCCCCGCTTACTTAAGCGGGGTGGTCAGAAATTCGCATATCGTGTGGACTCTCCGCAGTTTGGGGATGCTGTTGTGAAGGTGGGCACATTCATTAACGCCACCTCCTTGGAACGAGCTCGAAGAGAAGTAGACACGTTGCGTTCGTTGAACTCACCGTACTATCCGCGGCAGATCGACTTTCAAGTCTCCGGAAACCGATTTGTGGTCGTAGAGGAATACGTCCCCTCGCGGCCGCTATCGGAATGCTTAGGAATGTTTGCGTCATCTTCACAAGCCCTCCGTTTTGTACGGCACCTCGCTGCTGCTTTGAAACTTCTTTGGGACAGGAGAATAGTTCACCGAGATGTCAAGCCAGACAACATCCTGGTGAAGGCGGACAACACTCCCGTGGTAATTGATCTAGGAATTGCGCGACTCCTCGACTCTGAGTCTTTGACGGTCAGCCATGCGGCGCGCGGACCATGTACACCCGTTTATGCCGCGCCCGAACAACTGCGCAACCGGAAGGCAATGATCGACCCAAGGACCGATCAGTTTGCGCTGGGAATAGTGCTGGTCCAGCTCCTCCTGAAGGGGGCGCATCCGTTCGATCCTAATCTCGTTGGTGCCGGAGACTCAGTTGTTCACAACATTCTAGCGGGGAGGTGGTACTGCCCGGCACCTCCGTTGGTTTCCCCCGCCACGCAGTCGATCACCAGACGGCTGCTTGGCTCCGAGCCGCACGAGCGTTTTCGGTCGTCGCAGATGTTGTTGTCAGAACTAGACCGACTGCTGGAGGCCCAATGAAACTGGAAGTTCTGCACCAGCTTGGATTCAGGTACCAGTGGAATTTCCAGAGTTGGGAGCATGACCATACTGCCGACGGTGCGATTTTCGCGCCACGTTACATGGAGAGGGCAGTTATTGACGAGCTTGAGCCGCGGGATGTTGAGCCATCAATTTTCGATCCGCAATTCTTCTTACCCGCGACTCCGAAGGGGAAGCTTGCTACCTATGAATTCTTCCCGGACGTCGTATCGGGCGGTTTCAGTACGGACGAGTTTTCTTCATCAGACGGCATGGACGAATCCTCTGCACTCTCTAGTGCACGAGGCTGTGTCGCATTTCAGGTAGCGAAAGGATTTCGGTACCTAATCATTCCAACACGATATCTCGAAGGGTTGCCCGGGGATCTTATCGAACGGCAAACCCGATTGTTCGTTGAGCCGTTCCTCAAAGCTGTTGATCAGCACCTCCACCACAAACCTGTTCTCCTTCAGCTGATCTTGAACGACCTAATGCTCAAAGACAAGGAGTATCGCGATGACCTGCTGAACTGGGTCACCGGAATCACTGACTTGGCTGGAGTCTATCTTATTGTGAGCCCCAGCAAACGAAATAAGCAGCTGAAGGATATGGAACTGCTGTACGCAGCGCTGCAATTCATCTGGGGTCTCAGCAGTAATGCAATGGAGGTCGTTGTTGGATACACCAACACCGAGGCTTTGCTGTACTCGCTAGCATCGCCCAAAGCAGTCACGATAGGTTGCTATGAAAATATGCGTATGTTCAACATCCGCACGTTTCAAGAGGATGATGATTCAGAGCCGCGAGGTCCATCGCCGCGGCTGTATGTGTCGCGTTTGCTCCAATGGATCAACGCGAACTATATCCCGTTCATTCAAGACGATCTGAAAGATGACGAACAATTCTTTGATGTCAACGAGTATCAAGCGCTGATGTTTAAGCCCACTTATAATTGGCACTTCACCAAGCCCGAGTTGTACAAACATGGGATGCTCGAGTTCTCCCGCCAGTTGAGGCATGTTGGCGAAGTCGAGGACCGGGAAAGGTTTCACCGGCTTTCCGCAGCAGTAAATACTGCCCGAGAGTGGTATGCACGCTTTGAGGAAGCCGGCATTGTCTTCGACCCTGAGAGCGATGGATCGCATCTACCTCCGTGGCTGACGGTCGCTAACCGCTTCGCCAAGGATCGCGGCTGGAGGTGAGCATGCCATTTAGTACTGAAATTGATCTGGTAGAAGCTGCCCTTTCAAGCCTCGAACTTCGGGAACTCGTTGAGCCTCTCGTGTGGCCCATGCTGCTTACAGAGCCGCGCGGCTTGTTTGGTATTCCCGATGTCGTCTTCACCGAAGTCGATCTAAAGGGGGGAGAATGGGTTTGTAATAATACCGCTGCGTTGGAGATGAAGCTTCGCGATTGGCGGAGAGCGCTCACACAGGCCTTTCGTTATCGAAGTTTTGCCCATGTAGTCTTCGTCGTACTTGACGCGGCGCATGCAGCGCCTGCCATAAGGTCTTTGGATCGGTTTCGGAGATCAAATGTGGGTTTGATTTCCATCGACGACGTTTCCGGGACCGCGCAGATTCATTTTGTCCCCCGCGTATCTGCCCCGCGCTGCGGGCGAATGAGGAGCAGATTCACGCGACTCGTTGAGAGGCACATTCAACAAGGTTGAGAGCGCCTTCGGCCGCTAAGGGCATGGCGTGGCCGATTAAAGGCAGGAAAGGGGACATCCCCCCAATCAGGGGGTGGGGAGGTGAGCCGGGGAGGCCGAAGGCCGGGGGCGGCGGCGAGCCCCCAGCGTTTGCCGTTGTTGTGCGGCTTCGCGCTAGCGCATTGGGGTTCCGCCCCAAACTCCGCCCATAACTTCCGCCCCGATGTAAGTGGGACCGTTCGACACCGTGAGCCGCGCAGAATCGAGCGCTGGACGCGTCAGCGGCTTTTCCGCCCCGTCTGCCCTCGGTACGACTCCACGCATGGCGATTCATCACGGGCCCGCCGGTTGGTTCGAGAACCGCGGCGTGGCGCCCAAAGGAGCGGCCGACTTCGCGTTCCTGCCGCATGGGCGGCACTGCCTGAAGGACGACGGCGTGATGGCGATCATTCCACCGCACGGCGTGCTATTCCTGGCGGCGGAGTAACGTAGAATGGCTCCTTCGCACGACCGGGCGAGCGGCGGAGCGACCGTCGTGCGGTAGAATCGCACCCCGCACCGGATCGGCGCCGACGGAACTACCCGGCCGCGCCGCGAGACCCGGCGGGCGCCGGATCGCTCGTCGGACGATCCGTCTGGAAAATAAAAAGGTAGAACGCGTATGGGAAGAGCATTCGAACGGCGCAAAGCGTCCATCTTTAAGACGGCGGCCAACAACTCAAAGCTCTATTCCAAATACAGCAAGCAGTTGTACGTGGCGGCCAAGAACGGCGTCCCCGACCCGGCAGCCAACCCGGCCCTGCGCAGCGTCGTCGAGAAAGCCAAGAAGGACAATGTCCCGAGCCACGTGATCGACAAGGCGATCCAGAAAGCCGCCGGCAAGGGTGGCGAAGACTTCCAATCCGTGCGTTACGAGGGGTTCGGTCCCGGCGGCGCGCTGATCATCGTCGAGTGCCTGACCGACAACAACCAGCGCACGATCGCCGACGTCCGCAGCTATTTTAACAAAGCGAACGCCAAGCTGGCCGCCAGCGGGTCGGTGATGATGTCGTTCGACCACCTGGCGGTCATCTCATTTAAGGGCGAGGGGGAGGAGAAGGTGATCGAGGCGCTGTTCGCCGCGGATGTCGCCGTCGAAGACGTCGAGAGCAAGGACGGCACCATCACGGTCTTCACCCCGCCCGCCGAGTTCTACAAGGCCAAGACGGCGGTGCTCGAAGCGATGCCGGGCGTTGAACTGGACGTGCAGGAGATCACCTTCATCCCGCAGACGACCAAGACGCTCGGCGCGGAAGAGCTGCCCGCTTTCGAGAAGTTTCTGCAGTCGCTCGAAGAGAACGATGACGTGCAGGAGGTCTATCACAACATCGTGCTCCCGTAAGCTCGCGGCGGGCCGCAAGACACCCATCACCGAACAAACGCAAAAAGAACTTGGGGAGAAAGAAGCGGGACATCCGCCGAATCAGGGGCGGGCCGGGGAGGCCGAGGCCACACCGCCTTAAGGCCGGGGCGGCGGCCCCCAGCATTTGCCTTCGGGTGAGTCCTCCCGCTACCGCAGTTGGGGTTCCACCCCGAACCCCGCCCATAACTTCTGCCCCAATGTGAGTGGACTCATTCACCAGCCCCATTCGCTGGTGGTCGCATTCGACCCGACTTCCAGAACAAACCGCTCCCGCGCCGATATTGCCCTTGTGGAAACCAACGATGTCTCAACCGTGAACGCCACGGCTCCCGTAAACTTCCCTCCGCCAGGCTGGATCGTCAACCGTGAAGCGGCGCGCCTGCTGGGCGTCGGGCTGGAGACGCTCACCTGCGGGGGCTGGAAGTGGCATTCAATGCTGCGCGGGCAGGGAAAATGCGTGCGGCATCCGGTCACCGGCGGGCGGTGCAACATCTATCCGCTGGAGGTGATCGGCGGTATCCAAGCAGCGCAGGCAGCGGCAGCGGTGCCGCCACCGATCCCGGAGGGGTTCCTCGACAAGGAGGGGGCCTGCCGGATGTTCGGCGTCACGGGGGGCGTCTGGAAACGCTGGGTTCGGGAAGGGAAGGTGCGCTTCGGAGAACCTTCTCCCGCGGCCCATAATCAGAAGATCTACGCGCTGAAGGATCTTCAGCACCTGAAAGAGGAGCTTTTCAGCGAGGAAAGGCTGTACAAGGACGGTGAGAACAATTGGCACATTCCCGCCGGCTACGTCCGCCGCGAGGAAGCGTGGGCGCAGTTCGGCGTCGGCATGCCCACGTGGTGGCGCTGGGAACGCGAAGGCAGAATCACCTGCGGCCAGCGCGTCCCGGGTGGACCGAAACTCTATAAGCTTGAAGACATCCAGCGCATGCTGGACGAGTACGGCAGGTATTGCCCGCCGTATCCTGACCCGGATCGTCCCGGCGCCTACCGCGTCCCGCTCAGCGGGCGCGATATCAAGCGCCGCGAGGCGCTGATCGATGCGGAGGACCTGCCCCTGATCGAGGGCGCGAGCTGCGCCTGGTCGAGGAGCGGGGATTGGGGCTTCGTCAGCGTGACGCGCGGAGAGATGCATGGCGTGCCCTTGCGCCGATTGATCCTGGGCGTCTCGGAGTCGGACTCGAACGTGAGGCACGCCAACGGCGATTCGCTGGATTGTCGGCGGGCGAACCTGGTGGTGCGCACCCCGGTACAACGGAGCCGCAACGCGCGCAAAATCAAGTCGGTTAACGGCAGGCCGACGACCTCGCGGTTTAAGGGCGTATTCTGGGAGACGCATGCCAAGTCGTGGCGGGCGAGAATACGCGTGGATGGTAAGCAGCTGTC
Organism: Tepidisphaeraceae bacterium; assembly: GCA_036387255.1. GTDB lineage: Bacteria > Planctomycetota > Phycisphaerae > Tepidisphaerales > Tepidisphaeraceae > DASVUC01. The sequence goes on from DASVUC010000260.1 coordinate 50,474, forward strand.
GCTTGGGCGCTATCGCGACGAGATCGCCGCCGCGCAGGCCTACGATGAAGCCGCCCGCCAATTCTTCGGCGAGCACGCGAGGCTGAACTTCCCCGACGGCGTCGACGCCTGGCTGGAAAAGGAGTTTCGGACCGAAGCGCCAAGTCCAGCGGGCGAGGAACGCGCCGCGGCCTGAAGCCATGGTGAATGCGGAATGATGAATGCTGAGCAGAAGACCCGCCAGGACGCGGTGTACGCTGGCCGGCATTCATGTTCCGCACCCCCCCTTCTTGCTCTTCCTCGTTCATCATTCAGCATTCATCATTCAGCATTCTCTTCCCATGCTCCTCTTCCCCGTCAAGTTCACGAAGCGCCGGCCGCGGATTGCGGCCCCCGCCGCTCCCGCGCCCGCGCCGGTCGACGCCGTCGTCACCAGCGTGCTGGCGAGCTTCGGGACGGAATACGCCATCTTCATCTTCGATCAGCCGCTGGTGCTGGATGCGGGGGTGAGCTTTGACATGTTCGACCTGAGCGAGAACACCGGGCTGCTCACGCTCACGGGGGTCGCGGGCGAACTGCTCGATCCGCAGCACCTGAAGATCACCTTCGACGGCAACATCGTCGACGCCGGCGAAGGGTGGAGCTGGGCGATCAGCCCGGCGCCGGAGGAGATTCGCACCGCCAGCGGAGGAAGCGTGCTCGAGGGCGCGGGGCCGGTGACGTTCTAGCGCGGCAATCGGCGCTTGGAGAACAAGCCGGCGCGGCAAGTGCGTAAAGGTGGTTGGCGAAGCCTTGGGTTGGGGCGGGGGTTGGAATTCAGCGCCGGGCACCTTGATCAGGGCCGCTTCAAAAGCTTTGCGTGGCGAGCGATCCGCACCTCCTGGTAGACTGAACGGATCTTGCCAATGAACGCGCCCCGTTTTCAGGGTGCTCACGCCTTCCGGCCGTGGATCCAACTGAACGTGTGACGCGGCTGATTCGCCAGCGTCTGCTCGACCCGCTCGGCCGTCTTTTC
>DASVUC010000261.1:0-23599 GCA_036387255.1 Tepidisphaeraceae bacterium
CGGCACGGCAAGGTACTTGTACTTGCGCATCAGCCGCGCCACTTCTTCCTGGTCAGTGGTCGCGGGGACGGAGACCACGCTCTTGCGCGCGATGTCATGAATCAGCCGGTTGGGCCGAGCCAGGATCAGATCGCGCATGGACAGCACCCCCACGAGGTGCTGACGGCGATCCACCACATACACATAGAACATCTGCTCGAGCTGCTCGTTCAAACGGCGCAGCTCTTCGATCGCTTGTTCCACCGTCAGGTCATCGCGCAGCGCCGTGACCTGCGTGGTCATGATGCCGCCGGCGGTGTCGCGCGGGTACCGCTGGAGGTGCCGCACGTCCGCCGCATCCGCCGCCGTCAGCTCGCTCAGCAGCCGCTCGCGCAAAGCCGCATCGACATGCTCGAGGACGTCGACGCGGTCATCCGGATCCATCGCGGCGATGACCATCGCCGCCTCCGGCTCCTCCATGTCGCTGATCACGCTGGCGGCGAGCGCCGGCTCCATCTGCGAAAGAACTTCACTCGCCGTCTCCGGGTCGAGAAACTCGGCGACGTCCGCGGCTTCCTCCAGCGGAAGGTTCCCCAGCACCTGCGCCGCGTCTGCGGCGGGAACTTCTTCAATCGTGTGCGCCAGGAATTCTGAGCGGTCCTCTGCATCCGTCGCCACGTGACGATCCGGAAGCGGCGCGGAAGAAGACTCCGGTTCGCCCAGGGCGCCCGGCGCTTCCAGAGATTCTTCCGTCGTCGATTCGCTCATCCGTCTCATCTTTCATCGGCCGTCTGGCGGGGCCCGTCCAGCAATCCCGGTCCAAACGCGGTGGCTCCCGCGACTCTCGCTAATCCAGCGCAGCGTACCAGAACAACGTGGCCGCTTCCTTGACCACATCATGGTTGCTCCGGCGGCGCGTGTCGACGCCGGACAATTCAAACCCGCACTTCGCCAGGAGTGCTCCCGCCGGCACGTTGTTCGTCAGAGTCTCCATGCTCACGGCTCGCATCTCGCTCTCCCGCGCCCGCTGGATCATCTGGAAAATCATCGCCGTCCCCAGCCCCTGCCGCCGCTGATCGTAATCAATCCGCACGTCAACGATGTGCAGCGTCTTGTTCACGTGCCGCGGCTGCGCGATCAGCGCCGCAACCAGCGCCTCTTCATGCTCCGCGACGAGAACGGTCCCTTCATCAGCTCCCGTCAGAATCTGCTTCGCGACGAAATAAGCTTCATCATCAAGCCGATTTGGCTCGATCAGCTTCTCGCGCAACGGGCGCTGCTGAAGCGACCAGCTCCGATCCAACCCTTCGCCGGCGGCGTCGAGGTGGAGGTACTGCGCCGATTCGATGGTGCCGTCGATCTCGCGCAACTCATCGAGGTCCTGCTGTTTTCCCGGCCGAATCTCCATGATCTTCATCTTATTCGCGCCGCCCCGAACCGTCGCCTCTACAATCCGATTGTTTCACGCGTTATCTTCGCCAGTGCACCCGGTTGGGACGCGAAAGACCGCACAGCGAACGGAGGCGACGTATGGGTTCAATCGACATGCCGCTGGACCAGTTGCGGAAATATCTCCCGCCGCTGTATCGCGAGAGCGATTTCGAATCGTACTGGAAGACAACGATCACGCAGGCGCTGAACCAGCCGATCAATGCGGAACTGATCCCCTATGATCTGCCCACCCGCGGCGTGCAGTGTTACGCTGTTCGCTTTGACGGCTTCCAAGGCGGACGCCTCGCCGGTTGGTACCTGCGCCCCGACGCACCATCTTCCGCGCTCAGCCACGGGAAGATGCCCGGAATGTGCGTCTATCACGGTTACAGCGGCCGCGCGCCGCGCCCGCTCGATCTGCTGAACATCGCCCAGCAGGGCATCTGCGTCTTGAGCATGGATTGCCGGGGACAAAATGGACAATCACAGGATGCCGCGGTCTATCCCGAAGGTTACTTCATGGGCTGGATGACTCAGGGAATTCGCGAGCCCAACAAATATTACTACCGCTATGTTTATGCCGATGCCGTGCGCGCACTGGAACTGCTTGCGCGGCGCGAAGAAGTCGATGAATCACGCCTGGCCATCACTGGCGTCAGCCAGGGCGGCGGTCTGACCCTCGCAACCGCTGCGCTCTCCGATCACCCCATCCTCGCGCTCCCTGACATCCCGTTCCTTTGCGATTACCCCCGCGCCACCTCCATTGCCGCCGCGGGACCGTACCCGGAAATCCCCAGCTTCCTCAAGGTGCATCCAACCCTCCTCGATCAGGCCTTCCGCACGCTCAGCTACTGCGACTGCCTCAACCTCGCCCCGTGGATCAAGTGCAAAACCGTCATCAGCAATTGCCTCTGGGACGACGTCTGTCCCCCCAGCACAATCTTCGCTGTCTACAACCACATGACCTGCGAAAAGCGGATGGAAATCTACCCCTACCACAAGCACGAAGTGCCGTACGAGCACGCGGAACTGCGCTTCCGCCTGCTGGTGGAGACGCTCAAGCCGTAGAACGATCAATCTACGCCCTACCTCTTGCGTTTCCCCCCCATTCACCGCCGTCGGGCGTCGGCGACTCTTCGCTCCTGCTCGACCTGTGCCAGCATCCGCCGCGCCAGCTTTCCCGCAATCCCATTGACCATGCGGCCGCTCGCATTCCGCGGCAAATCCTGAAGCCCCAGGAACCCTGACGAGGTCGACCCGTCGGCGAAGCACGCCAGCGGGCGCTTCGACTCCGGATCAATCCATTTTCCCTCCACATCGATGTACGCGATCCCCGCCACGCCGGGCGCCAGAATTCGTCCGGCCCGGCTGCCGGGCGCGAAACGCGTCACCGACACCTGAAGAAAAACTGTCGCCTCCTGCGGAATCGAAGTCCATCCCCAGCCATCCGTCGATTGCAGTGCAACCACCAGGTTCTGCGTCAGCGCATCCCGCACCTGCGCCTGTTGAGCCTCATTGGCCACGCGCGAGACGTCGATCGGCTCGATGAACACCCGTTGAAAATGGCGGGCATCCAATTTTGTTTCCGTGCCAAACCGCTTCTGTACCTCCGCCCGATGCAGCGAGGGGCAATCTGAAAGAAATGGCGACGCCGCCGGCGCACAGCCGACCAGCGCCACCGCAGCCAACAGCGGCAACAGGTATGGGAGCCGGTTAAATCTGATGGATCGCTTCCGAAGCATGCGCGGTCGAGCCTAACCGGACGCAGCGCCGCTGCTCAACGTCGAATCGCTTCGGCAGCATGCGCGGCTTCGGCGGCCCGATACGCCAAGAGCGCAAGCCCGCAAGGGACGTGAAGCAACCGATAAGTGACTGCTTAATCGTCGTCCTCATCCGGCTGCACGTTCGCATCCAGCTTCAGGCGCAGCCTGGCTAACCCTTTGCCATGCGCTCCGGCGAGCTGGGCGGGATACGGAACACTGATGCCTTTGCTCGCGTGCCAGAGGATCCGGTTGAGCGCGTCCTCGTTGGCAAGGTCCGGGGCATCCCAGCGCTGTTGTTCGCTCAACTCGGCTAGTTCCAGTGCTTTCCCGTTCAGGGCGGACTTGAGGGGATTCATCTGGTCGAGAGGGATGTTGTTCTTCAGGCACTCGTAGGGCTCGAGGTTGCCCGCGCCGATGTCGTCGCGCGAGATAAAGCAGTCGTGCATTGGCGGCGCGCTGGCTTGGATTTGCGTCATGGGGGGAAGCCCGAGGATGAGGTTAATTGTGTGAAGGATGGAGGTTTGGTTGTAGAAGTGGGAGATAGTCTGGCCGCGTCTCGTGTGGGGGGAGATGACCAGGCAGAGGGAGCGGTGGCCGTCGACGTGGTCGAAGCCGGCCTGGGGGTCGTCCTCGGTCACGAAGATTGCAGTCTCCTTCCAGAAGGGGGATTTGCTGACTGCTTCCACGATTCGGCCGAGGGCGAGATCGTTATCGGCGACCATGGCGGCGGGGGTGGGGGCGTCGGGGGAGGTGCCGAGCGTGTGATCCCCGGGGAGGAAGATCGTCATGAGGTTGGGCATGCTCTTCTCGCGGGTGAAGCGATCAAGCTCTTTGAGGAAGGCGTCGGCGCGAATCTGATCGGTGACCCGCATGTTCCAGCCAGGTGAGTCCGGATTGGAGAAGCGACGGAGGGCGGCGTTGGTGGTGATGTTGTTGAGTTTGATCTTGTTGGTGCCGCTCTTCCAGTCGCGATAGATCTCGAGCCAGGTGGTTTTGTCTTCGCGGCGGGTGGTGGTCATCTCGCCGAAGTTTCGGAAGGAGAGACCGGCGGCGAGGGCGCTGTCCCAGATGAAGCCGGAGGAGGCGAAGGCCTGCGGGTCATCGCCGCCGAAGGGATAGCTGCGCACCCAGCCGCCGAAGGAGCGCTCGAGGTAATCGTTGGCTATCCCCTGCGTGACCCAGGCGTGACCGTCGGCGGAGAGGACGCCGTTGCAGTAGTAGTTGTCCAGCAGCACGAACCGCTCTGCGAGGGCGTGGTGGTTGGGCGTGACCTCGCGCCCGAAGGTGCAGAGGGAGGCGTCGCCGTTGCCTTGCTTCAGATCGCCGAAGACCTGGTCGTAGGTGCGGTTCTCCTTGATGATGTAGATGACGTGCTTGAAGAGCGACGGCTCGCCAATTTTCTGCGGGACAGGGACCGGCTTCACATCGGTTGAACGCGAGCGCTCCTGGGCGGCGAGAACTTGCGGGATCTGGGCGTCGCGGTGAACTTGCTCGGTGTATCGCTCTAGCGTCGCGGCGTCGGGAATTTTGACCTTTGTGACGGTGGCCCAGTAGCTGTGGGAGTTCCACTTGCCGACGTTGTCCGGATCGCGCGAGCCCTGGCCCTTGGCGTTGGCGATGTAGAGGTTGTTCCCGTCCCCGTCGCTGATCACGGCGCTGGGGAACCAGGCGGTGGGGATGAAGCCTTTGACCGTTTCGTACTCGCCGCCCTTGCGACGGATCACGGCGATGGCGTTGTTGCCGCCGTTGGCGGTGTAGAGGGTTTCGTGATCTGGGGAGAGGTGGATCGCGTTGGGGAGTGAGCCGAAGGGGAGGTTGTTGCTGGGATTGATCGGGATCTCGAAGAGGCCTTTTCGGGCGGCAGTGTCGATGACGCTGATGGTGTCGCTGCTGGCGTTGGCGACATAGAGAACTGTTCCGTCGCCGGTCATGGCGAGGGCGCTGGGATGCAGGCCGACAGGGATTTCCGCAAGGACTTTGCGGGCGGGGAGATCGATCACGGAGACGGTGCCGGTCGAGGTGATGCCGCGGTCGTCGGTGACGACATCCGAGCCGGCGCTCTTGGCGGTCTTGTCCTTGTCGGTCGGGCGGCGGCCGGCCCAGTTGGAGACGTAGGCGGTTTTCTCATCGGGAGAAATCACGACGGCGTAGGGCGCCATGCCGACGGGAACGGCGTGAACAAGTTTGCCCCCCGCGCCCGCACCCCCGCCAAGATCGACGATGGCAAGTTCGTTGCTGGCATTCAGGCAGACGTACGCGGTCTTCTCGTCCGCAGAGAGTGCCAGGCCGCAGGGATAGCTGTCCTCCTGCCGCTCGTTGGGCTCGTCGCGCTTCAGGGTAATGCTGCGGACGAAGTCGAGTTTTCCCTGCGCGTCCAGCTTGGCTTGGCGGAGGCCGGAGTTGGTGGTGGTCACGAAGACGGAGTCGGTGAGTTTCGAGGCGACGAGGCCGTGGAGCGACGCGCCGCTCTTGGGATACTTGACTTGGTCAAGGATCTTCCACTGCGCCGCATCGATGGCCAGCAAACTTTGGCTGTCTTTGACGAAGACGATCTTGCCATCGCGCGAGAGGGCGAGATCGACGGGCCGGCCATGATAATGCACCGACTGTCCCGGTGGGCGGATCAGCTGCCCGGTAGGCACGAGCGTAGCGTCGTCCTGAAGGGAGCCGACGGGGCGCGTGGAGGCGGGAGGTGAGGCGGAAATCTGGGCCGAAGGCTCGTTCACGTCCCGGCAACCGATGACGAGCGGGAAAAGTGAAAGCGCGAGGAGGAGGAGTGTAATGCGTCGAACCGAAGAGGCCATGCTGTAGCGATAACCGGAGATGAAAGGTGCTGCAACCGCATATGGAGATGTTGGACGATGCGGGGATTGGTTTCGCTTCGTAGCATGGGCATCTTGCCCAGGCGAACTGGCAATGCGAAGGAGCACGATGAAATTCTTGATGGTCATGATCACGATAGGTGTCCTCGGCAGCGCCGCCGCGCCCGTACGGGGTGAGGAGAAGAGTGCAATGTGGATGTACATCGGCACGTCGTCTGGGAAGAAGAGCGAGGGGATCTACGTGGTGGGGCTCGACGCGGCGACGGGCAAGTTTGCGGGGGCGCCGCAGCTTGCTGCCAAGGCGCGGCGGGCGACGTTTCTGGCGATTCATCCGCAGCAGCGGTGGCTGTACGCGGTGGACGAGGTGGAAAATGCGGACGGGATGAAGACGGGCGCGGTGATGGCGTATGACATCGACGCAACCACGGGAATGCTGCGCGAGAAGAACCACCAATCCTCCGGCGGGAAAGGGCCGTGCTTTGTTTCCATAGATCAGGCGGGGAAGAACGCGCTGGTGGCGAATTATTCCAGCGGCGTGGTGGCGGTGTTGCCGATCGGGGATGATGGAACACTCCGTCCACCGTCAGCCGTCGTTCAACATGAGGGAAAGGGCAAAGATCCCAAGCGCCAGGAGGGCCCGCACGCCCACTCGTTCTACAACGATCCCACCGGTCAGTGGGCGCTTGCGGCGGATCTCGGGATCGACAAGGTCATGATCAGCAAACTGGATGCGGAGAAGGGGACGCTGACGGCGCAGGGTTCTGGGGACGTGCCGGCGGGAGCAGGGCCGCGCCACCTCGCGTTCGGAAAAGGCGGTAAATTCTGCTACGTCATCAACGAGCTCGCGAGCACCGTCACCGTATTCGGTTGGGATGCGGCAGCCGGGAAGCTGGAGAACCTTCAGACGGTCTCAGCGTTGCCGGAAGGTGTAGCGACAAAGACGTACTCCGCCGAGATTCTCCTCCACCCCTCCGGCAGATATCTCTACGCCTCCAACCGCGGGCATGACAGCATTGCCGTGTTCACGATTGATGAAGCGAGCGGAAAGATCGCGCTCAAGGGGAACGTCCCCTGCGGCGGCAAGTGGCCTCGCAACTTTGGCATCGATCCCACCGGCCGCTGGCTGGTGGTGGCTCATGAGCGTTCAGATTCCGTGACCGTCTTCGACATCGATGCCGCTACGGGAAATCTCCGGCAAACTGGGGAAAAGATCGAAGTGGGTTCGCCAATGTGCGTGCGGTTTCTGCTAAGATAGCCGCATCTCTGTCCGGGCTGACGGATGCTGAAATATGTGCTACTGTTGACGGCCATCGTGGCGCTGGTGGGGGATCTTGCGCGCGGGGCGGCGGATCAGGAAGCGCTGGAGGCGGCGAAAAAGTTTGTCGACGCGCAGTGGAAGGAAGATCCCCAGACAGTTGCCGCCCTGTTGGACGGCGATGGGATGGGCCCACGGTTGTTCGGCCCGGATTGGAAATCGTTAAACGATCAGCAGCGCTCAAGCATCGCACCTCGACTCGCGCGGATGTTCCGCCAGCGGCTGATGGATCTGCCTGAAGCGCGGGAGGCGCGGAAAAAGCAGACGCAGGGCGAGATCAAGCTCGCCGCGGCCAACGAGAACGAAGCGATTGTCTGGGCGCCGCGCCTGGTGAATGGCGCGGGCGACCGCTGGCAGATCGCGCTTCGCAAGGTGGGCAATGAATGGAAGATCGTCGACTTCGGCGGCGACGCGGGCTGGGAAGTCGCCGGCCGTAAGCTCGAATACGACCAGGTGCGGGAGAAGATTAATCCGGTCGATTGGACCGAAATTGAGTCGACAAACCTCGATCGAGCCCTCACCAATGCTGGCGTGGCGGTGGTGGGGGATGCGCGGCCCGAAGATGCCCCCGGCGCGGAGGCGGCGCAGACATTCGTACGGGCGCTCATCGCCGGGGAGCGCCAGCGCGTGCTCGAGATGCTGGATGTGCAGGGGATCGCGAGCCTCATCTACGGCGACGATCTGAAGCAGGAGGATTACGACGAGCGTCTGGCGGTCTATCAGAAGCTGGGCGAACGCCTGGCGATGACGACGCTGGATCTGCCGGAACTGCGCGTCAGCATACAGAACCGCCAAGTCGTGTCGGCGCATACGCAGATGCGCCGCGGCGACCAGCTGACCTTCGTGGTGGCGCTTGACGGCGCGGATAAGCCGGCGTGGCTCGTCACCACACACCCGATGAGCACCGGGTGGAAGATCATCGATTTCGGTCCCAGGGAACAGACGGAGGTGAACCTTCGGCGCAAGAGTTTCGAGTCGCTGCGCTCGCGCTTCACCGCCTCTCAGTGCATTCGGCTGGATTGGGTGACTGCGAAATCGATGCTCAATGACCGGGCCAAGGCGAGCGATGATAAGAAACTGGAGGCACCAACCCGTCGACTGGATGCCGCAGGGGAATCCGCGCAGGCGTTCGTGCAGGCGGCGCTGGTGAACGATGGGGAGAATGTGCGCCGGCTGATGGCAGGCGACGAAATGGCTCGCGCGATCTTTCAGAGCGATGTCTCCAACGTCGGCGTCGGCGACCTCGCAGCGCTGGGGGAGGCGGTCAGCAACAAGATCGCGCGCGACATCGGCTCGTTGCAGTGGCGGCAGATCCTGGAGAAGCAGAAGATCGTCGCTGTCGAGCCTTGGGCGAGCCGCGAGCGCGGGTGCCGGTATTACGTCAGCACATGGAACGAGAAAGTTGGCGCGATGTTGTGGACGGTCGTGCTGAACCTGTATGACACGCGCTGGAAGGTAACCGACTTCGCGCTGGCGAAGACGAGCCGGAACGAAGAACTGGCGGCAGCCTACCGCGCTCAGCACGGGACCGCGACGCCGGCGCAGTGGCTCGGCGGCGTTCCCGCTGCCAATCAAAAGGCCGCCGCCGCGCCCAGCAGCGCCCCCGCGCGACAATCAACCAGGGAATTCGCCACGGCCGGCGATGCGGTGCAGGCGTATCAGAAGCTGTTCCAGGCGGAAAAAACGGCCGACGCGCTGTCGCGCTTCTGGGATTTCGACCGACTGCTGAACACCGCCTTCGGCGACGATTACCTCCGTCTCGGGGAAGACGAAAAGACCAAGAGTCGCGCTGCGGCGCAGGAATATCTCGAGGCCCTGCTGCAAAGCCGGCTGGTGCGAGAGAAGTTCGGTCGGGGGACGCTGACCATTGTCGATTCCTACGAGCTATCCGAGGGGCGCAGCGTCGTCGTCGTGCGGATGGAGCAATCCGATCTGCGCAGCAGCGCACGCTTTTATTTGTGGAAAACGGACGACGGATTGAAGATCTACGACGCCAGCCTGCACGGCACCTCGATCGCCGATGGAATCCAGAAGGAATACCTGCGCACGGGTAGGCGGCAGGGAGTCGCCCAAGTGCTGGCGGCGATGGCGAAGGAAACGAAGTAGATTCTTCTGCGCTCCGCTTCGAACGGCATTCAGGAGCGGAGCCCGCGCAGAATCGAGTCAATGGATTCATGGATCAGCGGGCGGTCCAGGGGCATGAGGTGCAGCGCGATCATCCCATAACCGATGCCGGTCATAATCAGCTGCCACGCCGCGGTCTTCGGCTGAACGTCCCGACGGAAGTTCCCGATCTTTTGACCGTCACGCACGATTTTTGAGAAGAACTGCTCAATGTCGGTGTAGTGTTCCTTCACGACGCTCAGCACTTTCTTATCCCGGCTCGTCGCCAGCGCGCCATGAAGAACGCGGTAGGCATCAGCGAGCTGGTTCATGTGCTCCGGGAGCTCCGCGCTGATCCGGCGGATCTGCTGCGCAGGATCGTCGATGCCGCGGATCAACTCCTGCCAGTGCTGCATCGTCTGGGCGCTCATCGCCTTGACGATCGCAATGAACATCTCCTGCTTGCTTTCAAAGTGGCGGTAGAGAATTGGCTCGGTGACCCCGGCGGCTTCCGCAATGGCTGCGGTGGTCGTCGCTTCGTAGCCATGCTTGGCGAAAAGCTTGCTTGCGACATCCATGAGCTGCTGCCGCCGCTGGGGAGCCTTAAGACGCATCGCTACAAATGATCAGGATTTGCAAGGCGGAATCAATAGTGAGTGAGGGGTAACTAACGAACAGTTTCCAGCCGGAGTGCACTTGTTCCTCAGCCCTCGCCTCGTCAAGGTTTGTGCGCACGCCGAAGCGCCTGTTGCGCCTCCTCCAGGCTGTACTGCGTGTCATACAGCGGCCCATTAGTTTGAAACAGCACACCCGCCGACAGGGACCCCACGTCCAGCGGCACAAACTTCGCGTCCATCACAAGCTTCGTCGCGACCTGCTTCGCATCGGCATCGTCGCCCGCGATGAAAATGACCAGCTTGCGTGTCTCCTTCCCATCCGCGAGCGCCTCCATGACCGTCGACCGCATCATGTTGAACGCCTTCACGAGCTTCACGCCGCGCAGGAGACTCGCGGCGACAAACTTGCTCTCCGATTTGCCCCCGAGGTCGATGCGGCCATCGCGCCGCGGGTAGTAGTTCGCCGCTGTTAAAACGACCTTTCCCTGGAGCCGCTCGACCGGAAGTTCATTTAGCTTTCCGAAAGGGACGGCTTCGAGGATCGCCTCGCCGAAGTCCGCCGCCTCATCAACAGTTCCTGCGCGCGCATTCACGCCCGCGCGCCTGACCAGTTCTTCAAGGCGTTCCGGGTGTCGAGACGAGAACAGAACTTGATGCCCCGCCTGCGCCCAGAGTCTGCCAAGTGATCCCCCGATGTTCCCCGAGCCAATGATACCGACCTTCATGAACTTCTCCTACGCCTGTGGCGCAGAGGCGGAAACGAGGGCGACGTGATGAGCTGCCCTAGCGATGTGTTGCGCCAGCCCCGATACTCTGCGGCTTACGTGCAGCGGGCAATACAACTTTCGTCAGGGGCCAAGCCGGAAGCGCAGCGCCGGCATCACACAACTCGACGGCAACCAGTCCCCGCAGGTGCAGTACCTTCGGCAGGAATACCAGGAGGCGCTGGCAACGGCGGCATTGAATGAGGGCGCATGCCGGACCATCTCTGGGGCGATGTCTATCGCCACCGCGCCATCCACGCCGCCCGCGAGGCGCTAGTCAATCTGCGCTCCCGCGGTGAGATTGGTGAAGAGGCGTTTCAGAAGGTCGAAGAGGAACTGGACCGCATCGACATGAGCTTTGGCGGCGCGGATGACTAAACCAGCACCGCGCCTTTGGCAGCATTTTGATAGCGGCTTGTTCTACAGTTGACCTACAAGGGGGCGCGCTGGCACGCCAGCCGGATTTTCTACACATCCGACCTCGCCGTGGTTACCATAACGCCTTCACATCATGCCCAAAACTTATTCGATTCGGCCGGTGGTGGAGAAGCTGGAATCGCGCACGCTGATGGCGGCGACGTGGAAGTTGCCGACGTCGCTAAACGGCTTGTACATGGACTTCGTCCGCACCGACGGCACACCGCCGTTTCCCGATCCCGATCAATACCGTGTGACATTCTTTGCGGATAAGGACGGCAAGAACAAGGCCGACGTTCGCGATTCAACCAAGCCCGATGTGCCCCAGATCGCGGACTACACATACGAGCAGTTCACAACGGTGGTCTCGCATGCGGCGCGGATCAACCTGGCGCTGACGGGGAAAATCACAATCTTCCTCGACGGGTCCTTCAGGTTTAACAGCCCGTATGGCGGGACTTTTCAGTGGAGCGCTCGTCGCAAGCAGACCCTCGTTGGCTGGGAGAAGGGCACCTTCACCGCCTTCCCGCAGCCCGGAACCGGAACGTATCGCGGCACGGTCTACGATGACATTGACGCCAATGGAAAACAGGATGCCGGAGAGAACGGACTCCCCGGCGTCACCGTCTTCATCGATCGCAACGGCGACGGCATCCGCCAGAGCACTGAGCGCGCCCGCACCACCGACACCAGGGGCGCCTACGCCTTTAAGAACATCAACACGGGTTACCATCGCACGAGCGCCATCCTGCCGGCCGGACGGCGATCTGTGTCGCCCAGCGGCGGGGTGCAGATCATCACGCTCATGCCCGGCGCGACCTACGCGCATCGCGACTTCGGTCTGACGCAACAGGCGCACGTGAGCGGCGTGCTCTGGGTCGACATGAACCGCAACGGAAAACTCGACAGCAACTTCGACACCTATCCCACTGACGATTACGGCGCCGGCTGGGTCTACGTCGACGAGAACGACGACGGCAAGTTTCAGGAGTCGGAGCCGAACGTTTGGGTTCCTCCGGGTCAAGGTGGTGTTTTTTCGATGAACCTGGCCCCCGGAACGTACACCCTTCGCTGGAGCTTCAATAAAAACAAACTCGTTACGCCCGCGCAGGGTTATTACAAGCTCAAGCTCGCACCGAGCCAGAACGTGAGCAATTTAGTCTTCTTCGCGCCTGTGGTTCTGCCGAAGTAGTCGGCCAGCGCGGCGAAATGACGTCCGATCCTGCACCGCGTCCACCGGGAATTCTGGCAAATCAGTCACATTCGCTCCACTTTTGGATGCGCCGCCGTTAAGCTCGAAGCTTCACGATGTCGAGCTTCTTTGAATTCCGGGAAAAGCTCTTGGCCCGCGCGAGTGAAGCGCCGCCTTCGCCCGCGCCAACGCAAGCGGAGAAGGGCGGCAGGGGGGGCGCCACTGAAAAGCCGCTGACGGTTTCGCAGCTAACCGCCGACATTGATCGTGTGCTGCGATCAAATCTGCCGCCGATCGTGATGGTTCGCGGCGAATGCAGCAACTGCAAGCCACACCGCGAGTCAGGCCACTTCTACTTCACGCTCAAAGACGCCAAGTCCTGCATCGACTGCGTAATGTTCCGCGACGACTTCGCGATGCTACGCTTCGACCCCGGCGATGGCGTCGAACTGCTCGCCACCGGTCGTGTGCAGGTCTACGCCCAGCGCGGACGTTACCAGCTCTACGTGAAGAAGCTTGAGCCTCTGGGGCAGGGGGCGCTGGAACTGGCGTTTCAGCAGTTGCGCGGCAAGCTGGAGGCGGAAGGTCTCTTCGATCCTGATCGGAAGAAGGAGCTGCCTCCCTATCCCATGGATATCGCGCTGGTGACCAGCAGCGCTACCGCGGCGCTTCAGGACATGCTCAAAGTGCTGGGGCGATTTGCGTGGCTGCGCGTGAAGCTGCATCACGTGCCGGTGCAGGGCGATGGGGCCGCCGAGAAGATCGCGCGCAAGATTGACGACATCAACCGCCGCGGTAAGAGCGACGTCATCTTGCTGGCGCGCGGCGGCGGATCGCTGGAAGATCTTTGGGAGTTCAACGAAGAAGTTCTCGCCCGCGCGATGGCGGTTTCCACCATTCCCATCATCACTGGGATCGGGCACGAGGTCGACGTTTCGATCGCCGATCTCGTTGCGGATTATCACGCGCACACGCCCACTGAAGCGGCGCAGGTGGTAACGACGCACTGGCGGAATGCCGAAGACGAGGTGGAATTGCTGGCGACGCGCCTGCGAACCGCGATGCGGCATTCGCTGGTGGAATTCCAGCATCGCCTCGCTTCCGTAGAGCGACATGAGGCGTTTCGCCGGCCGCTAGACCGGATCCATCGCCTGGAGCAGATCGTCGATGATCAGGAGCGGGCGCTGGCGCTGACGGTGACGAATCGCATCTCCCTCGCTCGGCGCGAGCTTCGGCAGCTGGAGGAGCGCCTCGAAAGACACCGGCCCGCTCAGCTCCTGGCGCGCCTCTCATCACGGCTCAACAAGCTGGAAACGCGCCTTGCCATCCGCCACCCGCGCAACTTGATCCATCTTTACGATCAGCGGCTCTCCACGCGCGCCGAGCGTTTCCGCTGCGCGATCATGCTGCATCATCAGCGCCTCACGCTGAAGCTGGATGCAATGGGCCGGCAGCTCAATGCGGTCTCGCCGCTGGCGGTGCTGAAGCGCGGCTATTCCGTCACGATGCTGAAGAAGGACAACACCGTTCTGCGATCAACATCGCAGCTCAAGGGCGGGGAGAAGCTCATCACGCGCGTGGCCAATGGACAGTTCGAATCCGTCGCCGAAGATCCGCGACAGCCGAAGCTATTCGAGTGAGTTCAACTGCCGGATGTGTTGGTCGTTGCACGGGTGGTCGCGGATCTTGTCGATGCACGACTACCGCTGCGATCGCGCCAGCGCCCGCTCCCTCTCGTGGCCGGCCTCGTGCTGGGCAAGCTTGGCCGCGATGCCGGCAGCGCCTCGTTCACCCACGTCTGAACCGCCTTTTCGCCGCGATTGACCGAAATGCCGTAGCGCTGCGGCCAATTGTGGTTCTTGAAGAGGTTTGCGTGATGCACCCACAGCACGTGCTCGCCAGCCTCCAGGTCGCTGGGCAGCGTCGTCGCGAGCACGCGCGACTTGCGATCGAAGCTGCTCGGTAGACGTTTTCCGTCCAACGTAACCGTAACGGTTGAGCTGACGATGCGGTTCATGTCCTTGCCCCACCAGCCGGGCAGACCGTCGTTCAGGGTTGTCGTCACCTTCAGCCCATCAACGACGGGCGTCGATTGAGTCGGTCGGCCACAGTAGGCCCATTCGCACAGGCCCTCGTAGATGCCGTAGGCTTCGCGGAGGTTGTAGCTCGCGTCGCCAAGTCGCGCTTCTTCCGGTGGGCTGGTGAAGAACGAGCACTCGCACAGAATCGCCGGTACCTCGCACCAGCGCAGCACGCCAAACCCGCTGGAGTACATCAGGTGACTCGAGAGCACCGGCGCCGTCTTCGCCACCTGCGTTTGCATGTGACGCCCAAGCCCGTGCGCGACGTACCGCGCCACGTCCAGGTCAGGCTCGTTGTCGTCCACGCCGCCGTGATACCAGACGCTGGTGAAGTTGGTGGTCGGGCTGTCGGTGGCATTGTGGTGAACAGAGATGAACAGATCCGCGCCGGCGGTTCCATCCGGCCGCACAGCGCTGTTCGCCACCATGGCGCGTTCATCCAGATCCAGATCGGTATCGGATTCGCGCGTGAGGATCACGTTCGCGCCCGCGTCCTTCAGCAGCCGCGCGAGTAGTAGCGAGACGCGAAGGTTAATTTCCGCCTCGCGTACACCATGCGGCCCGCGCTTCCAGTTCTGCTTCCAGGCATCGCCCCCATGACCGGGATCGATAACGATGGTCATTCGCGCCAGGTGCTTCTCCGCAGGGTGACGCGGAACATCCACCGCTGCCAGCTCGCCCCACGATGCCCGCTGATCGATCAGTCTCATCGCCCCCTCCAGCGTCGTTGTGGGCTTCTCCCGGCGTGCGCTCGCGCATCCCACCAGCGCAACCAGAAACATTCCCGCCACAGCACGACCCAGCCATTCCCGCATGCCGCGCCTCTCGTAAGCATGGGCGTCTGGCCCATGTCGTTTGCCTTCCCCTACACCGTCACGGATTCCTCGAGCGCCCGAGGATCAGCACACACGTCCAGGATTCGTCGAATCATCAGGCTCTCACTGCGATCGACCAGCGCCTGGCGCTGATCGAAGAAATCCAGGATACCCGCCGCCATATTGGTGAACAGCGTCGTCTGATCTACCTTCACGTATTCCGTGGTCTTCGCCGTCGTAAGCGCCGCTGCGAAGGGCGTATCGCCGGTGGTGTACACATTCACCACCGCCGTGCGATCGTGGGAGAAGTTGAGCAGGATCTGCGAATACTCCCCGGTCCCGCGCCGCATCAGCGACTGACATTCGGCGCCCATGCAGCTGATAACCATCTCCAACGGGTGAATCGCGTATTCCGCAAACGAGCTTCCCGCGCCCCATGCGATCATGTGCTTCAGCGACTGCTTGCCGTGCGCCTGCACCTTCTTTTGCACATCCGTGTAGCGGAGCGCGGATGAGGTTTGTACGGCCGTCCGATGCTGATCCGCCAGCTCGAAGATTTCCTTCGCCGTCTTGAGATCCGGCGCAAAGGTCTTGTCGACGTACGTCGGCTTGCCAAACGGCATCACCTTGCGGCACAGGTCGAGGTGCGTTTGGGGATGCGACGGCGCGAGCACGCAGTAGAAATCCACGTGCTCGTTCATCTCATGTGGATCCGAGAAATACCGTACGTCCTTCTTCGCCGTCCACACTTTCCCCTCCGCCTCCTCGTTGGCGTAGCATCCCGCGACGGTGTAGCCGCGGCCTTTGAGCTTTTCGCGAAACGCCGCGAGGTACGTGTTGGCGTGGAAATTGTCGAGCTTGTAATCGACGAAGCCGATGCGTTTCGCGTCAGCCATCACTCGTCCAGGCCTTTCCAGCGGACGAAGCCTTCGATCGCTTCGTATTCCGCAAGACCCAGCTTATCGTAGGTCTTGGCGGTGGCGCGATTGCGATCTTCGGCACGCTGCCAGAATTCGCGCGTGTCGGTGCCGGGGAAAAGGGCGCGATCCTTTTGCGATTCGTGCTTGAAGATGGCGATGCGCTTGCGTTCCACTTCATCAGGCGCGAGGGGGACCGCCATTTCGACTTCGTCAATGCCCCATTCCTGCCAGGCGCCGCGGTAGAGCCAGATTTCGCAGTGGTTGATCCAGTGATCTTCCTTCGGCGCAGCCGCAGAACTCCCGCTCGTTTTCGAGGCTTTTCGAATCCGCTTGAGGGCTTCGAAGATCGCCGCGAGGCAGACGCGGTGGGTCCCGTGCGGATCGGAGAGATCGCCCGCGGCGTAAACCTGGTGCGGCTTGGTCTGCTCGAGCAGCTTCTGAACGATCTGGATGTCTTCCTCCCCGAGCGGGCTTTTGCGAACGCGACCGGTCTCGTAGAAGGGCATGTCGAGGAAGTGAATGTTCTGTTCCTTCACGCCCGAGAACCGTGCGGCGGCGCGAGCCTCGGTGCGCCGGATGATGGTCTTGATCTTCTGAAGCTCAGGCACATCGACTTCGCCGGGCTGCTTGCGGCGCACGAAGGATTCAATCTGATTTTCAATCTGATCCGCCTGCTGCGTGCCGAAGTTGAATGCCTTGGCGTACTCGCGGACGAAGTCGGCGTGGCGGATGGCGGCTGCATCGAAGACCGCAATGTTGCCGGACGTCTGATACGCCACGTGAACATCGTGACCCTGCTCGCAGAGGCGAATGAACGTGCCGCCCATGGAGATCACGTCATCATCCGGATGCGGCGAGAAGACCACCACCCGCTTAGGGAAAACCTGGCTGTTGGCGTGGTGGAACGTGGGGCCGTGGTAGCGGGCTTCCTGCTGGTGTTCCTGCGGCTTCCCGCCGGGCCAGCCGGTGATGGTTGTTTGGAGTGACCGGAAGACTTCGATGTTGATGTCATAAGCTCCGCCGCGGGAGGCGATGAGCTCCTGCAAACCGTGCTCATTGTAATCTTCGTCGGTGAGCTTGAGCAGCGGCTTCCCCGTCTGCGTCGCCAGCCAGATAGCGGCCTTGCGGGTCATGGCCTCGTCGAACTTCAGGCCGAAATCCTCCATCGACCCGAGCAGCCAGGGCGTCTTGAAGCGGGTCAGTTCCGCCGCCGCAGCGTTATCCAGGACGATCCGCGCCGACGGATGCTGCTGCAAGAAACTTGCGGCAACCTGCGGGGTGATTTCGCCTTCAACTGCGCGCTTGATAACTGGCGCCTTGTGCTCGCCCCACGCGAGCAGCACGACGCGCCTCGCGGAGAGGATGGTCTCCACGCCCATGGTGATGGCTTTGCGGGGCACGTTCCATTCGCCGAAGAAATCGCTGGCCGCATCCAGCCGTGTCACGCGATCGAGGGTGATCAAACGCGTTCGGCTGTCGCGCGGCGAACCCGGCTCGTTGAAGCCGACGTGACCCGTGCGCCCGATGCCGAGGATCTGGTAATCCAGTCCGCCGGCATCCTTGATCATGCGCTCGTATCGCTGACAGTATTCGTTGACCTTATCGCGCGGGGTCGTGCCATCGGGGATGTGTACGTTCTTGGGGTCAATGTCGATATGGTCGAACAGGTGCTCGCGCATGAACCGGTTGTAGCTTTGAAGCTCGTCCGGCTGCATGGGAAAGTACTCGTCAAGGTTAAACGTAATCACGTTCTTGAAGCTGAGCCGCTCCTGCTGATGCAGACGGATCAGCTCGTCGTACACCCCAGTCGGCGTGGAACCTGTCGCCAGCCCCAGGACCGCGTTCTCGCCGCGCGCTGCCTTGGACTTGATAAGTTCCGCAATTTCTTGAGCAACCGAATTAGAAGCAATCGCGCTCGAAGGATAGACGGTCACGGGAATGCGCTCGACCCCCGCGATAGAAGGCGATGGGGCGGCGGCATCGGAAGCGAAGTCAGCCTGCTTCGACATTTAAGGCTTCTCCTTGGTGTGACAGCAAATGATACCGCCACCGATAAAAACTTCCAACCCGCTGGGTTGCGTCACAGCATGTAGCGCGCGCGGTTCACCACCCATTGGGCGAACCGGTCCCAGTTGGGGCGATGCCGCCATTCAGAGTTGGTAATTCGGCGCGCAAAGTTGACATCGTTGTCAAAGAGATCCGTCATCTGCTGTCCGAATTGCTCGTTGCGGATGACGACGGAGAGTTCGCAGTTGTAGTCAATGGAGCGATAATCGAGGTTTGTGGAGCCGAGGATGGAAAGGTTGTTGTCGATCACCATCGTCTTGGCGTGCAGGATGACGTGCTGGCGCTCGTAGATCTGGATCCCCGCGGCGAGAAGCGTCTCATAGAAGCTTCGCGCGGCCGTAACGAGGAGGTTGATGTCGCAGCGGCCCGGTAGCATCAGGCGGACTTTGACCCCGCGCTTCGACGCCCGGCAGAGCAGGTCGATGAGATCGTCCGGCGGGGCGAAATACGCCATCGTCATGTCGATCGAACGCGTGGCGCCATGCAGCACCTTGGAGATCAGCGGGACCAACTGGCTGTTCCGCGTGGGCACCGACGCGAGCACGCCGAAATCGTTCTCGTTCATCGGGTGATGAAATTCCGCGCGCCGGATGCGTCCGCCGGTTGCGATGTAGCGCCAGGTGTTGGAGAAAGATTGCAGCAGGAGCTTGGCCATCGGTCCAACCAGACCAATGGCGTTGTCGCGCCAGAAGTCGCACTCGCGCGCGTTTTCGCCGGTCGCGGCGACGACCCAACTGCCGGCGTATTCGCGGCCGACATTTAAGCCACCGAGTCCCGCAATTTCGTCGTCGATGATCAGCAGCTTGCGGTGATCGCGGTTGATGGGCCGCCAACTGTAGCGGCCTTCCCAGGGGCGCATGGGGTGGAATTCGGCTAAGCGCACACCGGCGCGGCGCATCATGGAAAAAATCTTTGGCTTCGGGCCGACCAGCGATGACAAACCGAAGGAACCGAAGGAATCGTAGATGACGTACACCTTTACCCCTGCCTGCGCCTTGGCGGCGAGCATTTCGGCGAAGGCGTTGCCGGTGTCGTCGTCGGCGAAGATGTAGCTCTCGAGACAAATCCGCCGCCTGGCATGCTTCAGGGCTTCGTAGGCGGCATGCAGGGCTTCGCCGTCCTTGTAAAGCTGAATGCGCGTTCCATCTTTCAGATGCACCGGCGGCGGCACGATCCAACCGTCGTCGTCGGAGCCGGGCGCGATGTTTAGACCGGTCGACGCGCCGGCCTGGTGCGGATGCACGGGCGCACACGGCCCCCCATCACGCGGATCCCGAGCGCTCCGCGGGCGCACCGGGAATCCTTGCGTCACCGGCATGTCGGTACGGGCCATGATCGAATCATAGCGGCTACTCAGGCGTGTGGCATCGCACTTCCTTGAGTGCGGGCACACGCGCGCCGCTTACGTCGCGGCTAAGGCAGTGTCCTGGTGTCGTGCACACCGCTATAATTCGCCTCCTTTAACAGGAACCTCATGGCATTGACGACGGATCAAGTGGTTGCAGCGCTGCGGACGGTGAAAGACCCGGAGCTGCACAAGGACATCGTCACATTAAACATGGTTAAGAACGTCGACGTGCGGGGCAGCGACGTGGACGTGACGGTGGAGCTGACGACGCCGGCGTGCCCGCTGAAGGATGTGATTGAGCGGGACGTGAAAGCGGCGCTGTCCGGCATTGGCGCGGTGAACGTGAAGCTGAACCTGACGGCGAACACGCGGGGCACGCCGGGGCCGAATCGCGATGCGCTGCCGCAGGTGAAGAACATTGTCGCCGTTGGCGCGGGCAAGGGTGGTGTGGGTAAGAGCACTGTCTCTGTCAATCTTGCCGTGGGGCTCCAGCGCGCTGGCGCGAAGGTGGGGCTGATGGATGGCGACATTTATGGTCCCTCCATGCCGACGATGCTCGGGATCAAGGGGGTTGGGCCGCAGGTGCGGGGGAACCACATCATCCCGTTCCACGTGCACGGGATTCACGCGATCACCATTGGGGCGCTGGTGGAAGAGGATAAGCCGCTGATCTGGCGCGGGCCGATGGCGCACGGCGCGTTTAAACAGCTCCTGCTGGACAACACGGAATGGCCGGAGCTGGACTATCTGATCGTGGATCTTCCGCCGGGCACGGGGGATGTGCCCCTGACGTTGTGCCAGCTCTTGCCGCTGACGGGCGCGGTGGTTGTCGCGACGCCGCAGCAGGTGGCGCTCGATGATGCGGTGCGGGCGCTGCGGATGTTCCAGCAGCTTGGCGCGCCGATCCTGGGGCTGGTGGAGAACATGAGCTACTTCGTGGGGGCTGACGGTTCGATGAACGACATCTTTGGCCGCGGCGGGGCGGAGCGAGCCGCGTCGCGGCTTGGGATTCCGTTCCTTGGGGAGCTGCCGATGTTCACGGAGCTGCGCGTCAACAGCGATGCGGGCAAGCCGCATGCGAACTTTGAGGGACCGGCGAAGCTGCGCGAATCGCTGGAGGCGATTACTCAGCGACTGGCGGGAGAGGTGAGCCGACGAAACCTGGCGCCGGCGGCGCCGTCGTTGAACATCACGTAGGTTGAAATTGCGGAACCGCGTTCCCCGCACGAGACGCATGCGGGCTATCTAAGAAAGAATAGGAATAGCTAATGCGTTGAGGTTCGCGTCTGGGACTGTTTTTTGGCATGGCGCTTTACCGCGAGATCGATGGCCATTTCGATGGCGCTGCGCATGGATCCCGGGTTGGCGCGGTTGCGGCCGACAATGTCAAAGGCTGTGCCGTGATCAGGGCTGGTGCGGATGATCGGCAAGCCAATGGTCATGTTGACCGCGCGGTCGAAGGCGAGGAGCTTTACGGGGATCAACCCCTGATCGTGGTACATCGCGACAACGGCATCGAATCGGCCATTGGCGGCGGACATGAATACCGTGTCCGGCGGATAAGGTCCGGTGGCGTCGATGCCTTGCTCGCGCGCCATCAGGATGGCGGGGGAGATGATGCGTTCCTCCTCGTCGCCGAATTGACCGTTCTCGGATGCGTGGGGATTGACGCCGGCGACTGCGATCCGCGGCTTGGGGATGTCAAACAGATTGACGAGTGCTTCGTGGACCAGCTCGATCGGCTGGAAGACGGCGCCAATATTCAATCGCCCCCAGAGGCTGTTGAGGGGGATGTGGACGGTCGCCAGGACGACCTTGAGTGGGCCGCCGGCGAACATCATGGCGTGGCGGCGCGCCCCGGTGCGCGTGGCGAAGAGCTCCGTGTGGCCGGGGAAGTTGAAGCCCGCGAGCTTCCACGATTCCTTGGCGATCGGCGCCGTGACGACGGCATCGATGATCCCTTTCTGTGCGGCGTCGATGGCATCCGAGCAGAAGCGCATCGAGGCTTCGCCCCCGACGCGCGATGGCGCTTTTACCGCGTGACCGAGGATGGAGTAGTGATCGTAGTCGACGACGACAACATCGTGCGGATAGGGGCGAAGACGGCCGTTGTACTGATCGCGCCACCAGAAGACATCGAACTCGGCAAGGTCCGCCGCATACGCGAGCATCTCGTTCATGCCGTAGACGATGTAGCGCGCGCGGTGGCGGAGCACCGGGTCGGAGAGCGCTTTGACGATCACCTCCGGCCCGATGCCGGCGGGGTCGCCCATGGTGATGCCAATCGTGGGTCGATAATCCATACGTCCTGCCAATGACAACTTACCTTACGGATCAATCATCGGCGCGAGATTGCGAATCATCAACAAGGAAAACCGGAGAGTTGCCGCAAAAAGTTTGGCGCGAAATAGACGGAAAAAACGGTTGACGATTTGACTTCAACAGGACCTTCGGGGGCGCATTTAGCGCGGCGCCAACGGGGCGAGGTTCATCTGCTCAAGGTAGTTGACGATGGTCTTGGAAAGAATGTCGGTCTCGAGGTTGAAGGGCCAGCCGACCGGGACGGAGCCGAGGTGCGTGAGCTGAACCGTGGTGGGAATGAGGGCGATTTGAAAGCTGTCCCGCAAAACCGAGGCGACGGTGAGCGAGACGCCGTCGATGGCGACGGAGCCCTTGGGGACGATGTACTTCATCAGCTCCGGTGGGGGGGTAATCGTCAGGCGAAAGTCGTCTTTCTCGTTCGTGATCGCGGCAAGGCGCGCTTGGGCGTCGACGTGTCCCTGGAGAAAATGGCCGGAGATGCGGTCATTCACTTGCAGGGCGCGCTCGACGTGAACGTGCTGGCCGGTCTGAAGCAGGCCGAGATTGGTCTTGGCGAGTGTTTCGGGGATGACGTCGAAGGCGAGCTGGGACTCGAAAATCTCGGCGACGCTTAAGCAGACGCCATTGATCGCGATTGATTCGCCGTGCTTAACGTCAGTCCAGGGGGACAGAAGGTTCAGACGGCGGAAGCCGGTGCCCTCGGAGACGGACGAGATCTTCACCGAACGTTCGACGATGCCAGTGAACATGATTCCAAGGATAGGCGCGCGGGGGCGGGATACAAAGGGTCGTCTGGGGTGGCGGGTTTTGCGATTGTGCGTAATCTTCTGGATCGTGAGCAGAACAATTGAAGGAATGGTTGTCGCGATCACCGGCGCGAGTGCCGGGATTGGGCGCGCGCTGGCGGAGAATCTTTCTCAGCGCGGCGCGAAGCTGGCGCTGGCGGCGAGGCGCATGGATCGGCTGGAGGAAGTGAATCGCGCCTTGGGCGGAGCGCACCTTTGCGTTCGGGCGGATGTCTCGCGGGCCCAGGAGTGCGAAGCGTTTATCCAGCAGACGGTGGTCCATTACGGGCGCATCGACTCACTGGTTTGCAATGCGGGGTATGGAATCGCTCGCAGCATCGTTGACTCTTCGCGGGAGGAGATCGAGAAGATGTTTGCCACCAACGTGTACGGGACGCTCGACTGCATACGGGCGGCGGTGCCGGTGATGGAAAAGCAGGAGCCGCGTGGCGGGTTTCGTGGACAGATCGTGATCGTTTCGTCCGCCGCCGGCAGAAGGGGGTTGCCATTCTTTGGCCTGTATTCCGCGACAAAGTCGGCGCAGCTTGGGATCGCCGAGGCGATGCGCGTCGAGCTCAAGCCGAAGCAGATTGCCGTTACCAGCGTTCATCCGATAGGAACGGAGACGGAGTTTTTCGGCGTCGCGCAAAACCTCGGCGGCATGAAGATGCCGCCGCCGGGAACGGGTGAGTATCGCCAGACGGCATCGACGGTTGCGCGGAAGATGGTGCGGGCGATGGAGAAGCCGACGCTGGAGCTTTGGCCGATGCGGCCCGCCCGGTGGGCGCTGACGTTTGCCACCTTGTTTCCGGGCGTGGTGGATCGCGTGATGGCGAAGTATCGCGGTGACTTTGAGAC
>DASVUC010000262.1:0-13440 GCA_036387255.1 Tepidisphaeraceae bacterium
ACCATGTTCAGCGTGCCCGCGGTCATCACGCCGATGATGATCGAGATCCCCAGTGGAATCTCATAGCTCACCATCTGACACGCTTCGCGCATCGCGCCATACACCGCCCACTTGTTGTTTGACGACCACCCCGCCAGGATCACCCCCATCACCTCCACCGACAACATCGCCAGGATCCAGAACACCCCGACGTTCAGGCGCGGCTCGACCGTGAGATTCGGCCCGAATGGAAGCGCGATGAACGCCGCGAACACGGGCGCAAACGCCAGGTACGGCGCCAGCCGGTACATGAAGTGATCCGCGCACGCCGGCGCCAGATCTTCCTTCAGCAAGAGCTTCATCCCATCGGCGAGGGATTGCAGGATTCCTAACGGCCCGACCCGGTTCGGGCCAATTCGCGCCTGCATGTGCCCCGCCACCTTCCGCTCCCACCAGATGCAGAACATGGCGATGAGCGAGATCACACCAAGGAAGACCGCCGCCAGCATGACGAGATATCCCGTCACCGTCAGCGCGTTCCGCGGCAGCCCCAACTGATCAAACAACAATGGCTGAACAACGGATGCGGCGGCCAGAAGTGAAGTCGGCATGAGCATCGCCCATTCCTTCGCGGAAGATTTGCAAGCTCGCGTAACGCAAGCCAACTCTTCCTCTTGGATCAATCGCGTTTGTATCGGTGACCCCCAGCAGTGTCAAGAAAAGCAGACGCTCTTCCCCGCGATCCGCCGTTCTCGCCCCCGGCCTCCCCGGCACCCCCTTTGCACCCCTTAACCCAACACAAGCTCAGGACGAACCATGATGAACATCATCACTTTTTATCTTTCCCCCGACGCCGAAAACACCAGCCGCCCCCAAGGCAGCTTCGACCCCAATCGCTCCTCCGCCACGCCTGCCAATCCCACGAATGCCAATCACCCTGAACCCCACCGCACCGGCGACCAGCTCCAGGACGAACCCGACGCCGTGGACGTCCAAACCAACAACCCCGACGAAGACGACTCGTGGCGCCGAGCCGGCGGCAAGGCAGCCGACTAAATCAAACTATTGAGATATTGCACCAACGCGAGGACTCCTACTCCACCCGATGGCAGCACAATGGCTCGGATAAGAGGCTGCCGCGTAAGTGGGGCGTACGCTCCGTGATCGACCGTTTCGACGATCGAAATCACGCGTTGGATGACGTCTCTCCTGGCGCCCTGTTGATTCACGAGCGTCAGCATTAAGCGGTTTCGCAATCGTTTCAACGCCTCGGTACGCGCCACCTCTGCTGCGTCCCGCAGCAGTGCCGCCGAAAACGATGCCACTGCTGCCATGCACAACATCATGATGATCACACTCGCCGGCCAATCCCACTTCGCAAAGACCTCAAGCCTCGCCATCACGATAAGGAACAAGACCGCGAACGGATACCAAATCATCCTCCCCACCACTTCAGTGCGTTTGGCGATAAAACTGACGTCCAGCAGTTCTGCCAGGTCCAACGCCTTCATCGAACCTACTTCTTTCAGCCAGTGCGAGCGGGTCTTCTCTGGCCAATAAGTCACTCCGCGCGACAGGTAATCGATTAAAACTTCGTTCAACCTCATTGCGTCTACAACGAAAAAAGTTAGAGCGACCAGAGCAAACGAAAGTAGGGCCGACACGAAAAGATCGAACCGGAGGCTCGCCACACCGCGACCGGGGAATGTCGGCCACCCCAGGACCGCAAAGACCAGCAGACCGAACACGTAGAAAGCAAGGATGATGGGCCCGTATCGCCGGACCCCGTTGCGAAACAGCCCTCGCACCTGGTACTCCTCCCAAAGACGTTTAGCATCGACGCGCTCGTTGTCCTGAAACTTTCGTCCCTCCGGCATCGGAACGGCCTCGCCTCGATCATCGCACGCGATATTCCAGTTCTTTTTGCTGGGTTTGACTCGATCTCGCTTGGTGAGCGGGTCCAGGTCGAAAACCTCCTTGATCTGCTTGTCGTTTTCCAGCAAGTCCCGCCGGGACTTAAAGAAGAAATGGACGCATAATAAGAGAGCCAGTAGTTTCAACGCTTCGCTCGGCCATACGCTATTGCCGTCAAGCGTCAACGGCTCTCCCACCGGCCAGCCTTTCCTGTACGTCATCCACACGGCGCCAATCGATAAGGTCAGGAAGACGGGAACGAAAAGCCTCGTCCGTGTCGAAATCTCCAGGGTTACGCGCCACAACTTGCTCGACCACTGACGAATGTCCAGCAGTTCCGCCCAAAGCAACATCCAGGCGGCAACGATCAGTGCCAGAAGGAGCGCGTATTGCGCCAGCCTTGTGCGCTCATTGTTCCACCACGACTCCTGAGACGACAAGGCGGGGTGAATGCTCGGCATGTTTGAACCAATCGTTTTTCCGATTCGCCCGTTGCTCAAGTCCGCAATGGTGGTGACGCGATCAGGGTCAAACTTCGCTCGCTCCACTTCCGAGTAGGGATCAATGCTAATGTCATAGGGTCCATTGCGGCCAATCACATGCAGCCGCGGTGGCTTCATGTCGACGTCGGCCGGGATGGCTGTCAGCAGGAGCAGCATCCCCGCATATTGTGCTGTCTGATAGCTGTCGCGAAATGGTGAGATGGTCCCTTGATACTGATCCCTCAGTCGCAGCCCGAACGGCGATCCCACCACCAAATTTTTGGCCTCCGCCCACTCGCTCGGATGGAACATGCGCGCGTCGAGATTGTTTGTGAAGTACACAGCGCCGGGCAGCCGCACGCGCAGCGAGCGCATCACGAGAAGCTTGTCGTAAATGTCGCTCCCAAGAATGCCAATCGCTTTTAGCCCCTCCCCCGACTTACGCTTCAGATCGGCGTCGAGCGCCTCCAGCCTCGCCGCCAGGCGTCGCAGATAATCCGTCTGGTTCAGCCCCTCCGGGTCCTCCTGTGGCTGCGATGTCTTCTCCACGTCCTTTTGGTTCTTGTTTGATTGCTGTTGCTTCTCCTTGACATCATCGCCGGGCAGTCTCCCGTCAATCCCCCGCATATAGCTGAATGGATGAAACCACGGGCAGTCGGTCACCATGGATCTTGAATTCAGCAATCGCTCCAGTTCGCCCGAACCGTCGGAAGAAGCCGGCGCAGTGCAGGCGAGCTTCGCGTGCGACCAGATACCCCTGGCGGCGAAGGTAATAGGTAGCGAACGCCCATAGAGGGTGTCCCACTCCGCGATGCAGGCGATGTGATGATCTGGATTTCCCGGGTCCACTCGCCGTCGCCGAAGTTCCTCGATCAGTTCATCTGCCACCAGCTCGTCTGTCAGGATCGTACGGTGAAAGTTCAACTCTCCCAGCACCGACTCCATCGCCGAAACTGAACATTTAACCGGTTGCTGCTTTGCATCTTTCAGCCCGCGCACAAGCAACAGGTCCCAGGCGGTCGGCAGCGACGCGAAGATTTGCACACCCTTCAGTTCTTTCTGCAGGACCTCCGTTCGACTTGCCGCATTCTCGACCATCTTCCTGAGCGTCGGCGAGTTGGAAGGACCCAGCACCCTCACCTGTTCGTTGCCGGCCTTAAGGGCGAGCTTCTTCAAGAGCCAAGCAATTCGGTCCAGTGGTTCATCCGACAGCGCTTCATCTCTGAGCCACAGCAGCAGTATCTTTTGTCTTTTCAGGCTCGAACGGACTTCCCGGATTGAGTACTGTGGCTGGCACCATTCGTAAGGAAGCAGCAGGGATTCGTCTCCGTCGGCGGATTCGGCACCCTGCCAATCGTCTCGCTTGCTGATCCCGTTCTTGCGCCAAGGCCAAGGAACCCTCACATACCCAATATGGTTGCCATCAGCAGGTGCATAACCCGCTGTCGCCAGTGCAGACAGGACTGCGTAACGCTGGCGCAGCCTGAACTCCACCTGATCGGGATACGGGCTGCCTGAAATGATCACGGGAACGACCAGTACCGAATTCCCTGAATCCTGAAGTACGTTGCGTAGACGCCAGACATCGTGCGACTCCGTCTCGAGCGGCGACGTCTTCTTACTCACGTCGTCGTCATGCTGCTGCGTTGCCACGAGCGGGTCTTGCCACAGCCTCGCGTCCACATGCTCTTCCCCCAGGCTTCGCAGCGGCGTCCCGGTGATGCGCGGACGCGAACTCGTCAGTGGAGAAAAGAAGACGAACAGCCCTGTCGCAACCGCCATCAAGGCAAGCAGAGTCGGCCAGCTTGGAAATCCGCCATCGCTCTTTTCCTTCTCCGACATGATCCGGCACCCTCCGCGCTAGGTTCCGAAGAACGGCAATGATCCCGATGCTGCAATACCGAACAGTACCGATGTAACTCGCGGAAGAAGCTTAGCAATTCAGGCCATAGATCCCAAATCCTTTTGCCGGAGTAACAGTTGCTTATTCGCCAGCGTCAGGTTCCCCATTGAGATCTTGTTCCCCTTTGTCAGTCCCGTTTTTCGGACGTGCATCCGAGGATCGCCGAAAAATCGCCAGCACCCGATCGATGTGTACTACAAACAGCCGATTGTCGTGCTCCAATTCAACGGGAATCGCCTCCCGCGGATCGAACAGCACCTTGTCGTATTGTCGAATGGTCTGATCGTCGTCGTTCTCGATCGCCTTGCTGACCGCGATGACCCGCCCCGTGATCACCGGGATCTCATGCGAGTCCGGCAGCACGATCCCGCTCTTGGTCTCGCGCTTGTTGTCATCCTTCCGAACCACCACGCGCTTGCCGATCGGCTCGATGATGTCGTATTCGAGAGTCTTGCGGCGCTTCGGTTCCGTTGCCATACCCGCCATTGTATCCACCCCGCCACAGCGCTTCACGCCGCCGAGGAGCGCAGGATGGCCCGTCTTACCCCAACCACCACTCCGTCATTTCTCCTTGGTCGCCATCGCCTGGGTCAACTGGTCGACCGAAGTGATCTTCCCGCTTGCCACCGCTTCCCGCGCCTGGTGAATCTTTTTGGCCGACCCGTTCATCATGCGCGTGAGCCGCTGCTTCTGCTGCGGCTGGACGTCCGTCATGGTCTGGGCCACATCGATCTTCCAATCCGTCCCGTCCTTGGCCAGCTTCAGCGGCGGATTTCCCTCGTCAAGCGCGACCGTCTGACTGTCGGAGCCGTTGTCGAATTCCACGCTTGCCAGCGCCTTCTCCAGCGCCGGCACAAACGTCGACGGCGCCGCGTTGCCCACCTTATCCCGGACGGCCGTCGCGGCGTCTTCACCGAGCTTCTCCTGCACCACCGCCACCAGCCGCTCGAGCGCCGACTCCCACGCAACGCCGGCATTCACCAGCTTCTTGTCCTGCTCATCTGAAATCCGGCACACCTTCTTCGCCGCTTCCACATCGCCGCTCTTGATCCCGTCTACAAATGTCTTGAGCGCCGCCTTCGGACTCGACAGGTCTACCGTCACCGGCTTTGTCGAAGGATCGGCCGCTAAAACGGCCAGCGTTAAGGCCAACATCGCCGCCACGAAGCTCATGCACCGCGTCATCGTTTGCTCCTATCGAGTCTCAATCGGCCATACCGAACGCGAATCTGCGATCTGCGTTTGTTTCCGGTTTTGCAGGTTCTGATCTACTTCGTCCCTTGCCCCGCGCCGCCAGACCCACTCGCACTGCCCGGCCCATTCCCACCACTGGGCGCGGTCGCCGGTCGGGTGGCGCTCTGCTGCGTCGCCGCCCCCCCCGCCGCCCCCCCCGCCGCCCCCGCAGCCATCACTTCCTGCATCAGCTTCCGCATCTTCTCCACCGACGCCTTCTTCAGATCATTCACCGTGGCGTACTTTCCCTCGCCGATCTCTTTGGAAGTCTGGCTCATCATCTCCGTCTGTTTCTGGATCATGCCGAGCATCTGGCTGATCTCCGGATCGGAGTGACCCTGCCGCAGATCCGACACGCTCATCTTCCAGACGTTGTCGACCTTTCGCAGCGCCGACCCCTGGACGAACTTCTGCTGCCCGGTCTCAACGGGCGTGGCCTTGTCGCCGTCGATTTTCCACTGCGTCTTTTCCATGTCCGCGTCCGCCGGTTGCATCGGAACCAGCCCGACCAGTTCCTTGCGCGTGACCTCTTCGCCGAACTTCTTCACCGCCGCGTTGTACACCTTGGCCCCCGCCACCGCGTTGGCCGCCATCGCATCGGCGAGCTTCTGCTCGACCGGCGTCGCGGCGTGAAGGAACTTGCGCACTTCCTTCTCATCCTCCTTGTTCATCGCCGCCACCGCCGCCCGCTGCGCCCCGCCCGGCGTCGAAACGTCCGGCTCCGCCGCCCAAACCGCGCAAGCCCCAAGCAACACCACTCCCGCCAGCACCAGACGTTTCATGATTATTTCCTCTCGAAACCACGGATGTTAACGCTGTTTCTGCGCCCCGTCTAATGAGCCCTGTGACTTCTAACAGCTCCCCTCTTGCCTCCCGCCTCCCCCTCCACATACTTGCTTTGCATGAAATCTTTTGAAGTGATTCGTCAGGCCGTGGACGAACCGGGCGTGAAGGCTGTCGCGGCGGCGCTGAAGGTCTCCCCTGCGCTGGTTTACAAATGGTGCGAGCCGCCCGCCGAGGCGGATGATCCCGATCAATCCGGCGCCAAGAATCCCCTCGACCGCGTTCGAGAAATGTACCTGCTCACGAAGGACATCCGCCTGGTCCGCTGGCTCTGCAACGAAGCCGGCGGCTTCTACGTCTCCAACCCGGTGCCTGAGATCCGCAAGAGCATCGACGAAACCATTTTCGCCGAAACCCGCTCCATGGTCCGCGATTTTTCCGAGCTGCTCGACGCCGTCACCGAATCCGTCGAAGACGACGCCAACATCGACGCCCAGGAAGCCGACGCCATCCGCCAGAAGTGGGAAGATTTAAAAGCCTGCGTCGAGCGCTTCGTCATCTCCTGCGAAAAGGGACATTACCGGCTGAAGAAGAAGTAGCTCTAGTGTCCGTCCGGCTTTTGAATTTGCCGCTTTGGTCTGATTCGAATTTGTTTGGGATTTCTTATTTCGAATTTCCTTCAGCCGGGGAGAAAATTCAAAATAAGAAATCCCAAACAAGCACGAAATTCAGAAGCGGAAAATTCGAAACCCGCATCACCGCGCCGCGGAGGGAGAACCCTCAGCACTGAGACCCCGAGTTAATTCTGGATGTCACCTTTACGTGGCCCGACACCGCTCCGGAAATCCGAAGCACGAAATCCGAAATTCGAAACAAATTTAAAATTGAAAGGGGCAATGACCGAAACGGGCAACGCGGCGCTTCGACTTGCGACTCCCTTATCCGCGCGACCCCCTTATCCGCGCCAAATGGTGAACGCCGCGCGCACACAACGCGCCACCAAGGGCGAGCAGCACTCCGATGGCAATGTTAATAGACAAAGTGGTGAGCGTGGCGACGTCAGCTCCTATCTTCGTCAGATACAGTTCCACGCCCGCCGCGAGCAAGAGAAACAGTCCCGTCAGCGCTCTGGCAAGGATGCTGATGAGATCCGTCGCTCGACGGTGCGGGGTCGCGTAGGGCAGCACTGGACGTTCATCAGGCATGTGGGCAAATAACGTAGTGGCCGTTGAGCGGCCGGCGCGACACGCGCCAGCCTTCGCAGATCAGCTTAACGCCGGTCCGCTCCAGCGGCGGGTTATCCGGCGGCGGGTTCACCGGAACTCCACGCCGACGGCGACACGCCGTACCAGAACTCGGCTTGCGCCCGCGCGTCGTCGACCGTTTCATGCCACGTGTCGCCGCCCACCGAGCGGTCGGTCGATTCCACGACGAGCAAGTAGCCCGAGCCGTCGAACTCGATCGTGAAGTTGAGCACTACGTCTCGCTTCGGAGTCGGCAACGGAGTGACGGCGCCCGGCGGCAACCACCCGGAATGGGGATCGCCTCCGACGGTCGCGCGGAAGTTATCGATGCGGCTCACGACTGACAAAGTGTCTCCGCCGGATAACGGACCCACGTTCAATGGCCGGCACGGCGCCGACCGGCATTCACTTTACCAGAACGCCCGACGCGGTGCCGGTCCATTGCAGCGTTTGGTTATGCAGCTTTCGGCGGGTCGCTTCTTCCCTGTTCCTCGCGCGCACAACGAGCACGCCACCAGAGGTCAAGACGGTAGTTTGCGTAAGACAGCGGCCCGAACACGAGAGGGAACGCGAGGAAGCCTGACACCAACCCCTTATGGGCTGACAGAAACGCAAGGCCCTCTTGCTGCGAGTGGCCAAGAAGCATGACCACAAGGGGATATGCCAGCAACAGCGACGGATAGTAAAGCACGAGGACGCGGAACACGCCGTACTCTGCGAAGCTCAATGGGCGCTGCTGGTGCATAACGGAATGCCGTTGAGCGGCCGCGGCGGCGCACGCGCGACGCTCGGCCGTCGATGAAGTATACTGCCGCCGCGGTCCGCTTCAGCGGCGGGTTATTCGGCTCCGTTCGGCCGCGTCAGTAGTTCAGTACGGCGACTTCCAGAATCTCGTCCGTCGGCAACCGAAATTCCAAGTGGCTGTTTACGTGCACGCTCACACGCAGCAATTCGGCTTCGACGCTCAACACAACGATGTCGCCCCAATCGCCGCGAAAGTGCGCGTAGAACCGAAGCGGCAGACCGCCGGGCGTAAAGCACTCTTCGGTTTTCACGCTGCGTTCGTCGACGTAGCCCTTCACAGGCGGAACCGCCGCATTGGCGATCGTGCCGAGCTCGTGACTTCCCTTCAGTTGTGCTTGTAGGCGCAACGCCATAGCCGAATAACGTAAAGCCATTCAGTGGCCGGGGCCGCGCCCGAACCACCTTTGGAACCATGATTGCTTCTTCACGGCCCCGGTCCACTGCAGTGGTGGGTTATCCATCGCCGCGTCGCCGCGCTTTCGTGGATACCGCGGCCGCGCCTCGGCATCGAGGGTGTCGCGTGCGAATCGCGAATCTCCCCACCAAAACGGCTCCGAGAACTCGACGACATCAACTACCTCTCGGAGCGGAGCTTTCTGTGATTGGATTCGGAACGCGAGTCGCTCGGATTGCAGTTCGTCGCCTTCGACGCTCTTGACCGCTACCGCATCGTCGTCCACAGGACGCCAGCGAAATGGCTCAACCTCGTGAAGACCGTACTTAATGAGTTCAAGCGCGCCGGTACCATCTGCGTGGAACGTCACCAGCGTGTCCTCCTGTGCGCCAGGCGCGTACAGGAGGTCAATCGACCACAGACCAACGAGAGGATGCAGGGTACTTTCCACGATGGATAACTATGATTGACCGAACAACCGGCGCAAAATAGCGTTCCGGCCGCTGGCAGGATCATATTGGCGCAAGCGGGGGTGGGCAACGAATTTGCGGCCTGAATGCGCGTCGGCGCATGAGGCTGCATTCGGGCGCAGCGAGCGGCGATGGCATGCTCTCTGGCGCTGCCAGGGTCCGGGGGGGTCGGGGGTCAGGGTGGAACGCGGGAGCGGAGGGCTAAATGCCTGTTTTTGTCCTGCGATCCACCCCGCGCTGGAATATCGACGTGGATCGGGCGCAAGATATCGGCGTTGGAAAAGGGGACGTTCGCCCAGCCAGGGGGCGGGGAGGTGAGCCGGGGTTTGGGGGCGGCGGCGAGCTCCCAGTTTAAGCTCCGTCGTCTTCCTTCCTTACGTCCGAACGTCGCGACAGCAGCGCCGCGATCCGAGGAAGAGAGGCGGCGACCCCCCGCGCCACCATCAGGCCCCAACGTTTCTCGCCGCAAGAGGGGGGGGGCTCCCTCGGGCTCCCACTCTCCGCCACTCTTCGTTCCCCCATTCAAGCCCCTCCGATGTGAGGGAGCGCAAAGAGACATCATTTCTCTGGCCGTCGCGAGGCGGATGAAGCGTCTACTCCCCACGTTGATACTTCCGCTCGTTGATCGCCCACATCACGTGCCCGAAGAGCAACCCACACAGCAGACCCAGAACGAAGTCAACAAGGAAACTGGCCACCATACCCCAGGCCGCCGAGGGTCCCTCATTCCATCGGTGACGGAGATCAATCATCACCAGCGTCAGCACCATCACCGTTCCAAACAAAAGGACGCCATACGTCCGCACATACCACCGCTTCCCGCGCTGCCGCACGGTTTGCCATGCCTGCCGCTCGTACCGGTACCGGTCCATCCTCATCGCCACCACCTTCAATTCGAAAGCGTTTAAGGGCCCGGAGATCCTTTCGGAACCGGCGGCCGCTTTTTCCAACATCGGGGAGGAAGTTACGGGCGGGGTCTGGGGCAGCGCCCATGTTGAAGCTCCGTCGCCTTGCTTCCTCATTCAGATGGCATGCCGAACCGCTACGATGCCAATCCGAAGCGTTCCGCCGCCATGCCGAGGATCTCGGATGCCTTGCCGGATCGTTCGGATGCCATGCCGCGCTCCTCCGATGCCATGCCGAGCTCCTCGGATGCCATGCCGAGCTCCTCCGATGCCATGCCGAGCGGTTCGGATGCCATGTCGAACGCCTCCGATGCCATGCCGAATTGCTCGGATGCCCTGCCGAACGGTTCGGATGGGCGTTATTCAGACGGAGCTTTACGCGGCTGTCATTTCTCCGCGGGTTTTCTTGGAACCGTTGCCGTTGCGGGTTATCGGGCGGCCAATCGGAAGTTATTGGGCAACTCAACGGGGAGAGGATCTGTCTCTCATTGGCCTTCCCCCCGCACGCCGTTCACCTCATCTCCCGCATCAAACACACCAAAATCATCTCCGCCATCTCCAAACAGCAGATCCTTCACGCGATCAAACCCCACCAGCACATCATCCCCGGCACCGCCATGAAGCGTATCCACCTCCTCCGCGACGAACGTGGCGGCATAGAGCCGATCGTTTCCCCCTTCGCCGAACAGCTCATCGTTTCCCGTTTCGCCGTATAACCAGTCGCCCGAGCTTCCGCCCAGCAGTCGATCATTCCCTCCGCCGCCGAAGATCCGATCGCGTCCGCCGTTGCCGCTCAGGCGGTCGTTTCCCTCATCGCCGCGGATCGTGTCGTTTCCGCCGTTTCCGGTGATCGAATCGCTCCCGCCGCCGCCGGTCATCGAATCGTTCCCCGCGCCGCCGCTGAGTGTCGACGCCGGCGCCTCCAGGTTCAACAAGCCGACCGCGATCACGTCATTTCCGCCCCCTCCATCGGCGCGCAGACGCGCCACCTGCTCGAGGGGATACGCGCGCCCCACCCCATTGAGTGTCGCCTGCAACGACTCGAAGTTTCGCCGGAACTGGATCTCATCCGCCAGCGGCGTCCCGGCGACCCACAGCTCGTTTGTTTCCGACCTCGTCACCGGCCCTGCGCTGCTTCCGCCCTCGCCCTGGATCTTCACCTGCACAAATCGCCCATCCGCATACCTCCGCGAAACCAGCAGCGTTCCATCAGGCTGCGCCTGGGCGCTCTGAAAATCATCTGCGTAATCCACGATGGTCTGTTCATCGCCACGCAGTCGATCCAGCTCGACCACCACGGTTCGAAATTGCTCGTCAAATGTCCCGCTTTCATTGAAACGCACAAACCTCTGCCCGCCCGGCGGCTGCAGCAGCGTGCCGTCGCCGAGCAGAATGTCTACGCCCTCGCCGAGCGACCCCTGGAGCACCTGATCCGCACCGGCAACCCCTTGTGTCCCGAACGAGATATCCAGCGCACCCTCTGGTGTCAGTCGGGTGACGCCGCTCGTCCCGCTCACCACGATCCGCCCGTTCGCGTCAACCGTCATCCCACGCACCGCATCAACAAACCCGCCGACGGCTACTCCATCCCCGCCGCCGAAGCTCACGTCCGGCTTTCCATTCGGCATGAACCGATAGATCTTCGGCGTACTCGCATACGACGCCGCCGCCAGGATCTTCCCATCCGCCTGCACCACCACGGCCCGCGGAAAAGGCTGCACGCGCACCACGCCACGGTCGCCAAAGCTAAGATCCTGCTTTCCCTCCTCCGTGTAACGCTCCAGCCTTCGTCCCGGCACACCGCCCGCAATCACCACCAGCTTGTCTCCCTGTTGCGCCGCATCCAGCGGGAACCCCCCAGCGAAAAACACAAACCCGCGACCGCCGCCGTAGCTCATGTCCAGCGTCTTGTCCGCCTTGAGCCGTACGAAATAGCCGTCAAACGATGTCCTGCTCACCGGCACCACCAGCTCCAGCAGCGTCCGCCCTCCCGAAAGACTCCACACCCGGTTCGGCCGCGGCCGCCCCTCCGTCCGCGGTATCAGCGGCAGGGCGTTGCTCGAGATGATCCCGAATTGCCCCGCGCGGGTGTCCGCTACCCCGTGTTCAAACTTCCGCACCGCAAAACTTCTTCCCGTCCCGCTGATCGACACGATGGTCGCTGTTCCCAGCGGATTCGACCCCGGCAGGAACTGGTACTCATGCTCCCCGAACTGCATCTGGAGCAGCCCGTAGTTCCCATAGGACATGTCCTGCTCCCCCGCATTGAGCATCCACCGTCCCTCCAGCGCCTCAATTCGCACTTGCGTCACCGGTACCTCCTGATATTGCAAAGGTACCACCCTCGCACCGATCCATAACCAGCATTTCCTCGCGGCGCCCGTCAAACCGCTTGCGCTCTCTTCCCCTTTTTCTATCCGTGGCGGGTTATGCCATCCCCGCCGCGTCGCCGCGCGACAATCGTTCGCAGGAGCCGGCAAACACCCGGCCTGACAGACCCCGCTCCCCTCAAGCAGAAGTCGACCTACTTCTTCCTGGAACTGTTGCTCCGCGAGCTCTTGGCCTCCGCGGTGGCGCGTGTGGTCGGCTTCTTCTCCTTGATCGCCTCACCCGGCGTGCCGCGGCCGTGGTTCTTGAACGATTCAGAATTGGTCGAGTTGCTCGCCACCCAGTTCTCGGCCTTGTCGTTGGCTTCCTTCGGATCCGCTCCCTCCGCCCCCTGCGGCACCACCAACTGGATCGTGCTCCCCGAGTTCCTCACCACCGGCCACGGTGCGGTCACCTCATAAACCACTTCGTCGATCACCTTCGCCTTGGCATCGCGGATCGCAACCGAATCGCCGTCATTCGTGAACCACGCATAATGCTCCTCGCTCGCATAAGCGGCGAACGTAGGCAGTTCAAAGTCGGAATAGCACTCCCGGGTGCCGATGCCGATCACGAGGTGCTGCTGCGGCGCGATCGAGATCGCCCCCAGCACAAACCGCTGCTTCGCATCATGCGGCCGAGCCTTGGATCCGCTCGTGATCTGAAACCCTTTCAGATCGACCGACTCGGCGCCATAGTTCCAGATCTCCACCCACTCGGTCTGCTGGTCATCCGACTCTTCCGAGCGCGGATCGTACTGAATCTCAGTAATCGCGAGCTTTGGCGCGGCGGCCACGCACAACAGACACAACGCCAGCAGCGAGACGTGCAATCTCATATCAGCTCCCCGTGTAAGATGTGCGGGGAGGGTAATCATCCTGAGGATGAGGCTGCAAGCAATAAATGCCGCCGCGCCAGCCGCCAGGCGGTTGAGATCGAGGCTGCGGTTGTACATTGGCTTG
>DASVUC010000263.1:0-2682 GCA_036387255.1 Tepidisphaeraceae bacterium
CCTAAAATCCTCCCCATGACCGACACCCCCAACCCAAGCACTCCCGCCAAATCCTGGCAAGCCCGCATCGGCCAAACCACCGACGCACTCGCCGCCAGCTTCGTCGAATCCATCAGCTACGACCGCCGCATCTACAAGCAGGACATCGCCGGCTCCATCGCCCACGCCACCATGCTCGCCAAGGTCAACCTCATCACCGACCAAGAGCGCGACCAGATCATCGAAGGCTTGCGCAGCATCGAGCGCGACATCGAATCCAACAACTTCACCTTCGACGTAAGCCTCGAAGACATCCACATGGTCATCGAAGACGCCCTGATCAAACGCATCGGCGAGCCGGGAAGAAAGCTGCATACTGGACGCAGTCGGAATGATCAGGTGGCGCTGGATCTCAAGTTGTGGCTGCACCGATCGTCTTACGAGATCATTCCGAAGCTTTACGATCTTCAGAACGCTTTCGTCTCGCTTGCTGATCGGTTCCGCGACGTGGTCATGCCATCGTACACGCATATGCAGCGGGCGCAACCGATTTCTGCGGGCGCGGAGTGCTTAGCGTGGGCCACGATGTTTGCTGGGAATGTGCCAGACTTCGATAACATCAGAGGCGTTCTCGATGACAAATCATCTCCACTGGGAAGCGGTGCGATTGCGGGGACAAGTCTCCCCTTAGATCAACATTTCTCCGCTGAACTGCTTGGCTTACATGACGCGGATGTCAGCAGCATCGAAGCAACAGCGTCGAGAGATCTCGCTCTGAGATTTCTTTTTGGTTGCGCCATGATCTCCATGCACCTCTCCCGCTGGGCCGAGCAGTGGATCATCTACATGTCCACCGAGTTCTCCTTCCTCAAAATCGCCGACAAGTACACCACCTCCTCCTCGATGATGCCCCAGAAGCGCAACCCCGACATGCTCGAGCTCATCCGAGGCCGCTGCGGCAACGTCTACGGCGACCTCTTCGCCCTCATGACCATCCTCAAGGGCCTCCCCATCGGCTACAACCGCGACCTCCAGGAAGACAAACGCATTGTCTTCCGGGCCTACGACACCGTCAGCAGTTGCCTCACCATGGCCGCCGCCATCGTCAACAGCGCCAGCTACATTAAGGAAAACATTGAACCCACCCTCGACAAAGGTTTCCTCGACGCGACGAGTCTAGCCGAATACCTCGTCACCAAAGGCGTCCCCTTCCGAACCGCCCACCACATCGTCGGCTCCCTCGTCGCCCGCTGCGAGAAAGAAGGCAAGCACGCCCTCTCCCAACTCTCCCTCAGCGACTTCACCGACGCCGTCCAAGCCAAAGCCCCAGGCGCGAAGATCGGACAAGACATCTATGACGCACTCGGCGCCAAGAACGTCGTGAAGCGCTACCAATCCGCCGGCGCCGCCGGCGGAAAACCCTTCGAAGACCAACTCCAAGCGTGGAAGCAGCGCCTGGGAATTTGAAAGCTGCGGGTATCGCGGTTGCACAACCTGTCGATCCAAGGAGATCAACATGGCAAAAACACGACCCGCGCGCACGCAAGCTGAACGCAACAAGCGCCAAGGCAACCGCTGCTGGAAAGGCTACGAACCCACCCCGGGCAAGAAACCCGGAACAAAAGGAAGCTGCAAACCCGTCAAATCCAACAAGTCCGCCCGCAAGCGTTCCGCTCACCGCTAGCGACGCCCTTCTCGCCGCGAGACAATGCGTTCATGCCCGGCATGAACAAGCACAGTCGCACCGCTTCCCTTATCGAGTCGATGATGGTCGCGCTGGAATCCGGCGCGACCGAAGCCGAAGCCCTCGTCCTCCTTGACGAGCTCCGCCGCCTGGAGCGCAAGTGGAACGAGCAAGTCCAGAACAAAAGCCCCCGCCGAGTCCCCGCCGACTTCCAATACCTCGCCGGCTGGTACCGCCGCTGGCTCCTCGCCACCAAAACCCTCGCCGCCTCCAACCCCACCAGCCCGCTCTCCCTCCAAAGGCAACAGGTGGAACGCCACCTCTCCCAGCAGCGTCCGATGTAGTGCCCACAGTCGCTGTGCGATTGTGCAACCGTGTCATGCTGAGGTACTCCGAAGCATCCGGCGCCAACCGCCCCGGATCCTTCGCGAGTACACTCAGGATGACACCCCCCGATCACCGAAGTCGTTCCCTCTTGCCTCGTGCCTCCCCGTTAGTACCTCCTCCCCCCCTCCAGCCCCATCTTCACCCCCGAGTTCACAAAGAAGTACCGCAGCGCATCCACCAGGTGATCATTCTCATTATCCTTCACCGGCACCTCCCCCGGCCCATCGGGATACCGATACGCCTCCATCGCCTTGATCAATAGCGCGCACCGCGAGTGAACGAACAGCGATGTCCTCCCATCCGCCGTCTTCAGTCCCCGGCGAATGTGCTCCAGCCCCTCCTGGATTTTGCTCCCGCGCGTTCGCACGCTGAACCCCGCCTTGCGCAGCAGCTCCACGTTGGATTGCGCCGTCTGATCATTCGTCGCCGA
This sequence comes from Tepidisphaeraceae bacterium, assembly GCA_036387255.1. Lineage (GTDB taxonomy): Bacteria > Planctomycetota > Phycisphaerae > Tepidisphaerales > Tepidisphaeraceae > DASVUC01. Next base: position 2,481 of record DASVUC010000263.1, read on the forward strand.
TCCCGCAGGGTCGCACCCGATCGCCGTGATCGCCCCGCGCCCGCGCTGCCGCAGCTCGACGATGTGTCGATCCATCGTCTGCCCCGACTGCACATACTCATCCAGCACATGAACCGTCCCGTCGCTATAGCGCCGCACCCACAGCGCCACGAACGGATTCGAAAACCCAAAGTCGATCCCCACCCAAAGTTCAGATTCACTC
>DASVUC010000264.1:0-29632 GCA_036387255.1 Tepidisphaeraceae bacterium
CCGGTCCGGAAAAAAGGCAGGGCGCGCCCAATCAGGCGCGCCCTGTCGCAACTTCTACGCTGCACGCTACTCCGCGTACTTCACGCCGCACCCGTAGCTCTTGGTCTTCGGCTCGCTCACCGGCTGCCCGTTGAGCAGTTCGTCGACCGCTTTCTCCACATAATTCACTTTCCCTTCGGTCTTGTTTCCGTCGGGGTCATTATCGATGGCGCCGCTGTAAGCGAGCTTGCCGTCCTTGTCGATGACGAACATGTGCGGCGTGGTCTTGGCGCCGTACGCCTTCGCTGCCGCCTTGTCGACATCGTTGAGGATCGGGTGGTTCAGCTTCCAGTCGGCGAACACTTTCTTGTTGCTCTCGTTGTTTTTGCCGTTCGTCGAGTTGATGGCGAGCCAGATCACGCTCTTCGATGCATATTTGTCGACGAGCGTGTTCATGGTGTTGCCCTGCTCGTAATGGCGCTTCACGTAAGGGCACCCTTCGTTGAACCACTCGAGAACCACGATCTTCCCCTTGAATGCGTCCAGGCTGACGGTCTTCCCGTCCTGGTCCTGGAGCGAGAAGTTCGGCGCCGCTTTGCCCACCTCCGCCTGCGCCTGCGATTCAGCACGCGCGATCGACAGCGCGCCGAAGGCGAACGTGAGCGCCACGACAGCGATCAGAGACAACATCTTTTGCATGAGATCCTCCTTACTTGGCCAGCGCCGTTGCGCTGGCGAATGAGATGGGAACGGTCACGCCCGCGCGTGAGCCGTCGCCGAGAGTATAGGCCACCACTGATTCCATCTGTCCAGCGGCGGCCTTCGGATCGCCGATCCGCTCCGCCTGGAAAGACACTTCGACAACATCGTCGTGAGCCGAGATGTTCACATCTTTCGTCGAAATGGTTTCACTGGGTCCCGGGAACCATTCCACCTTCTCAGCCACAAGGGATTTGACGCGAATCACACCCTGGAACATTTGTGATGTCCCTTCCCCGCTGCTCTTGATGGTGACCTGCGCCCGCTCCCCTGCCGGCTGCGGAACTCTCGCCAGCCACTTCTCAATCAAGGCCTTCTCATCCTTCGCGGGCAGCGAGAGCTTCGCACTCCCCTTCCCCATCAAGCACATTTTCTCACACACCAGCCAATTCGCGTCGCACGAAATTTCCCCAGCGGCTGTCCCGCTCATCGTCGCCGGCGGTGTCACTTTCGCGATCAACATGACCTCGTCCGTGTATCCGTAGACGGTACCACCCGGATCCTTGATCGCACTGGGAACAGGGAACTGCCAGTCGTCGGCCTTAAACCCTTCCGGCAACCTCAACGCCGCCTTGGTCGGCGCCCCCGAATCACCTGGGTTCTTCCAGTAGATGTGCCACCCTTCCTTGATCTTCAAACGCAACCCAACATGAAACGGCTCCCCTGCCTTCACTTCGCGCACATCAGTCACCAACTGAACCTTCACCAGATCCTTACCCTGCTGCGCGAAGGTATTGAGCGGACCGGCAAAGAGCACCAGGAGGAACAGCCACTTCATACTCTGAACAAGCGTCATATCGGTCCGTCCTATTCCCGTTAATCCAGATAAACCTCCAGAGCCGCCGTGGTTGCACCTATCTTCGCTAGCCTTGTCGATTTTTGGCAGGTACAATGAGCTGCAAAGGCTTCGGGCGCTGGAGGTCCGCTTGACCATCCACCAACACCGTCGTGGCAGTCGTCCGATCGGGTTGCAACATCCCCGAAGCCAGGAGTGCAAGCAACGATGGACCACGCATCCGGCATTCCGTTTCAGCCGCCCGGGTCTAGCCCGGGCTTGAGCCTCTCTCCGGCGCTGAGCGCCAACGTTCTGGTTCTCAACCGATTTTACCAGGCGATTCGCGTGGTGAACGTGCGCCGCGCGTTCTCGCTGCTCTGCCGCGACCTCGCGGAAGTCGTCCACATCGAAACCGACGCCGCCGGCCAGGCAAAGTGGCAGAACCTCGACTTCGCGGAGTGGCAGGAGCTCTCCGCCCTCAAGGCCGAGTTCGAGCCCGACGGCTTCGACTGGATTCATACCGTGCGCTTCCAGATCGCCGTCCCCCGCATCATTCGCCTGCTCGGCTACGACAAGCTCCCGCGCCAGGACGTAAAGTTCAACCGCCGCAACATCTACGCGCGCGACGGGAACAAGTGCCAGTACTGCGGCAAGAAGATGCCCACCACTGAGCTCTCGCTCGACCACGTCGTCCCCAAGAGCCAGGGCGGCAAGAGTTCCTGGGAAAACATCGTCTGCTGCTGCGTCAAGTGCAATGTCAAGAAAGGCGGCCGAACCCCCGAGCAGGCCCACATGCACCTGACCACCAAGCCGGTCAAACCCAAGCGCAGCCCCGTCATCAACATCCGCCTCGCCGACGAACGCTACCACTCCTGGAAGCAGTTCCTGGACAATGCGTATTGGACGGTGGAGCTGAAGTAGCGTCGCTCCAAGCCGTTTGACGAGTGCACCCGAAGAGCGTCGGGAAGCGCCGTACTTTCGCGAGGTAAGAAAGATGGCTGAACTCGGAGCTGGTGTTCCGCCGCCATTTACCTTCTATAACTACGACCGAACCGTTATCGCATTTCACGGGACCGATCGCGACACGGCCGACGCCTTAGTGGCAGGAACACCTTTCGAGGCAAGCGATACTGAGGATGAATGGCTTGGAACTGGAATTTACTTTTGGGAGCACGCGCCAAAGCAGGCTTGGAAATGGGCGACAGACATCAGAAAGTACGCACCTCCAGCCGTTGTCGGAGCGGTGATCCGGCTTGGGAACTGTTTCGACATGTGTGATCCGGGCAACATAACTCTCCTGCGGGCCTACAAGCAGGATATGGTCGACGGGCTGGGAGATGCCGGCGAGCCAGTGCCCGAGAATCACCGCCGCCACATGAAACTGGACTGCGCAGCGTTCAATTACGTATATAATCAGTCCGTAGCGGTCGGCCGGCAAATAGATTCTTTTCGTGCGGTGTATGTTCCTGCCGATAATAAGAAACGAATCTGGAGAGGTAGTTGGATCTATGCCGAAACTCACGTACAAATCTGCCTCCGCAATGCGCAAAACATCCTCGCGGTCTGGCACGTCCGGCAAGACGGCCGCTACGGCTTGGATCCGTAAGGCGAAGAAGCAGGTTCCCCCAGAGTCTCCATTCGGCTACCTGCTCGCTGGATTAGCCAAGCGGCCTAAGGAACAGCGCATTCTTGCGCTTAAGAGTGCTGGAATCTTAACCAAATCTGGAAAGCTCGCTACCAAGTACAAAGGACGTGACGCAGGTACCTATAAACGGGTTGGCAAGCCGACACGTTCCGCTGCAGCTGCGTCTAAATAGTGCCTTGGGCACTCAGCGGCTTGTCGTTATACGTGCAGGAATTGAACCGCACACCCGCCGCCGCGCTCGTCGCCGACAGCAATGCACCGGGCCCGTAGAACTTGCACCCATTGAACTCCCCCGTCGCCGGCTCACGCTGGCCCCACTTGTTCTGGATCGCGAGCACTTCGCCCGCCGTTGTGCGGATCGTCGTGTCCGTGAACTTGAACCCGCGCACGCCTGCCTGAAACTGCACCACCTGATCCGTGTGGAACGTGCAATCCTCCACGCTCAGACCATCCAGGTGCATCGCCGAGAACAGCGGATCCGGCGTCTTCTTCCCCGTCGCGTCTGTGACATATTCCGTCAGCGGCCCGAACCCCGGCGCGTGCCCCTCCGTGTCTACGCGAACGATTCGAACGACGTTGCCTGCCCGAACGTTCAGCGGCGATCCACCGTACGTCCCCGTGTTCACGATCAGCGACCGCTTCTTCATCGCATCCGGCGAACCGATCGTCACGTTCTTCGAAACCTGATTCGCGTCTCGAGTGTCGATACGGATGCAGTGTTGTCCCGTCTGCGCCAGCGCGATCTCCAGGTTCAGCAACTGCACACCATCGTTGCCGCTGTCCAGGTAAATAGGGTCAATCTTCTGTTGGTTGTTGCCCGGAGACGCAAACCCGTCCACGATCACGTTCTTCGCACCGCGGATCATGAGGGTCGTGTACTGTCCGATCCCGGTGATGTTCCGCAGCACGTGCCCCGCCCCGGAAACCTCCACGCCAAACGTCTCCGGCAAGTTATTCAGCGTAATTCCTTCAAGCGTGACTGGTTTCCCCCCCAGGCGGAAGATCGTCCCCCACTTGTCGCCCACATAGCTGATCACCGCCTTCGCCGTCGCCTTCAGCGTCACCGCCTTTTGAAGGTCGATCGTGCCGGTGCTTAGCGCGTCCAGTTCAATGGTCGCGGTGTCGCCGTCCCTCAGATTCGGAAGCAGCGCCGCAAGCGTGGGATACCCATTCGGTCCAACCGAGAGCGTCTTCTGTGGCGCCGGCTGAAGCTCCTTCATGATCGGAAGCTTCTGCTTCGTGCCGTCGTCGTACTCGATCGTGATGGAGACTGGATTAGCCATAGATCCTCCCGCGTCGTTGCCAATGTGTGCGATGTGTGAGCGATACACTACTCTTCTCCAAGCCGCGAACAAAGATTTCGCCACTTTCCCCACACCCACCCCCCCTCGCCAATCCACTGTTAAATCAGGCAACCTGTAGCGAATCTTCGACCTATAGCTACAGCCATGCCCCCACCAACGCTCCTCCCATAACAACGTGTGAGTATTTCGCTGGACTCCCCCCACGCGTCCGCTATTCTAAGCTTCGCCAAGTCACGTTGTTCCCAAGGATTCGCGCAGTGCAGCTTTTCTCCGAACGTTCATTCCCCGCCTTCATCGCGGTCGTCCTCTGCGCGATGCTCGCCGCGCCAGCATACGCCGGTATCATCGACCACTCCGGCAGCGCCCAGCCCAACACCACCGAAGGCTGGGACCTTGCCACCTACTACGGCGCCTCCAACGCCTATCCCGTCACCAACGATCGCGGCGAAGACGCCTGGGGCGTCGAAAAAACCAGCGCCTCCTCCGAGCTCGTCTACGCCTACAACATGTCCTCCGCCGAGATCGACCAGGTGCAAAGCCTTGGCTGGTCGGTCCAGGTGCGCCTCCGCGTCGTCGACGCCAGCGACAATCCAGACTACGCCGTCAGCGTCCACTTCGGCGTCGGTTCCACGCGCTACGACATGGCCTTCGGATCCTCGGGCAACAACCCCGTTGTCATGCTCGTCAGCAGCTTCACCGGGAACGGCGTTAACCCCAGCGGCACGACGTACACCGTCGATGACGCCGACGGCGGATACCACGACTACCGCCTCGTCTACGACGCCATCGCCGGTGGCGCCGATCTCTACGTCGACGGCGTCAAACGCATCAGCAACTACGCGGGCATGGCCAACGCGCCCGGCGTCGCCAACGTCTTTTTCGGTAGCGCCGGAAACGACGGCACCGGCCGCGCTAACTTCAATCGCGTCTCCGTCGCCGTGCCCGAACCGGCCAGCGCCAGCATCCTGCTCCTCTCCGCCGCCTCCCTCCTCCGCCGCAATCGCCGCCGCTGATCTTCAGCATCTCCCCACAAGGCGCGTTACCAAACACCGCGTCTTGCGGTAATTCTCTTCCATGTCCGAAACGCCAGTGCGCATCGTCGACATCGCAGGCGCCAAGGCCCGCATCCTCGAACTCGCGCATCCAAACCCCGCCGCCCCCGATGCTCTCATACTCGTCAGCCCCCTCGTCCTCTGCTGGGCATATCTCCCCACGCTCCATGAGCTGAGCCGATCCTTCCGCACCCGCGTCGTCGAACTTCCCGGCTGCGGCGCATCCAGCAAACTCTCCGTTCCCTGGTCCTTCGAGCACTACTCAGATTGGCTTGCCGCCTTCATCCAGCACGAATCCCTCACCCGCCCCCTTATCATCGGCCACTCCAACTCCGCTCCGATTGCCCTCCTCCTCGCGGCTCAGCATCCTCACCTCGTTAGCGAACTTGTCCTCTGCGACGCCGTCGGCGCCGACCTGACCTTCTCCCTCCCGCGCACAATCCTCATGCGCTTCTTCGATGCGCTGCTCGAACCCGGCCTCACCTTCCGCGCCTGCTGGCATCTCCCCTACAACATGCTCCGCCACACGCGAAACTTCTTGAACCAAGTCCGCCTCAGCGCCAGGTTCGACATCCGCCTCTTCACCCGCCAGTTCCGCACCCCCACCACCCTCGCCTGGGGAAAACGCGACTTCACCATGCCCCACCGCTGTCTTCAGATCTACCAGCGACACATCCCTCACGCCCGCACCGTCATTTCCGAAACCGGAAGCCACGACTGGTTGATCACCAACGCCCGCGAGTTCGCCCAGCGACTTACCCACTCTTAGTTGGAATGAAGCGCTCCCCACCCCGTCCGCCCCTCAACCACCGAGCTTGCTATCCGATGCATCCGCGATGCCTCCCGGCGCCAGCACAATCTCCTCCGCCACGATGAGATCCAGATGCCTCGGCTGCCGGCAAATCACCTTCCCCCTCACCACCACCTTCTGCCCCTTCAGCCGATCAACCTCCTTCGCGCATGAACGAATATCCACTTCAAGAGGCCGCACTGTCCCGGACGGGTTCACCGACCAGGTGAAGTAGATCCCCTGATCGCTCGCCACCGACAAGTGATCCAGCCGCCCCTCCACGTTCATCCGCTCCGCATCCGCCAGCCACGGCGACAGATCGCGCGCATACGCTACCCCGGGCCCCGCCGGCGGTGTCCCTGGCGCACTTGAGCAACCCATCACGCCCACACCGCTGAACAAAGCAGTAACCAACGCAAGATGCCCTCGACTAAAGCACTTATCAGACGCTTTTTCGTTCAACATGGTGTTCAGCCTGCGCAAGAATTTCCCCGACTTCCGGCTTCGGGATCATCGGGCGATTTCCCCTCTCGCTTAAGTGCATTCGGTCCTATCACGTAACAGCACTCCGCCCATCCTCAGCACACCTTTATTGAAATGGGCCCCGCCTCCGCTCTTCGTCGCTCCCCACGGCTCGCATCTGCGCCAGCCGCGCACACTCCGCCACGGACTACAATCAAGCACACGATGCACGACCCCGCCTTTCCAATCCATCCCCGCATCGTCTACTCCCCCCACTACAACATCCGCTTCTACGGGCTCGAACGCCTCCACCCCTTCGACTCTCGCAAGTACGGCCGCGCTTACGCCCTCCTCAAGAAACAGTTCCCGCGCACCCTCGAGCGGTTTACCACGCCCGTCCCCCGCCCCGTCTCGCAGGAAGCACTCCTCCAACTCCACACGCGCGCCTACCTGAAGGATCTCAAAGACCGCGCCTATCTCGCCCGCGCCTTGGAACTCCCGCCCCTCCGCCGCCTCCCAGCATTCCTCACCGACTTCCACGTCCTCCGCCCCATGCGCTGGGCCACCGCCGGCACCATCCTCGCCGCCCGAGTCGCCCTCCAGCACAACCTCGTCTTCAACCTCTCCGGCGGATACCACCACGCCGCCCCCGACCACGGCGAAGGCTTCTGCATCTACAACGACATCGCCCTCGCTATCCTCTCCCTCCGCCGCGAGCAGCTCATTAAAGACACCGACAAAATCCTCTACGTCGACACCGACGCCCACCAAGGCAACGGCGTCTGCCACGCCTTCTTCACCGACCCGCGCGTCCTCATCTACGACATCTACAATCGCAGCATCTATCCCGCGCATGACGCGAAAGCAAAACGCCGCATCGACTGCAACGTCCCCATCGACATCAACGCCACCGACGCCGAATACCTCCGCCACCTCGAGTCCACCCTCCCGCCCTTCATGGACGCGATCACCAGATCCTCCCCCATTGCCCTGGCCATCTACAACGCCGGCACAGATCCCCACCGCGCCGATCCCCTCGGCGCTTTAGCCCTCACCGACACCGGCATCCTTCGCCGCGACCAATTCGTCTTGAATCAACTTCTCTCCCGCCAAGTCCCCACCCTGGTCCTCCCCAGCGGCGGCTACACCCGCCAGAGCTACCAACTTATCGCCAATACCATCTCCCACTGCATCACCACCTATACCACCCCCGACACCGATTCGACAAACTGAATCTCGCACTACTCCCCCACAAAAGGCCACGGTGCCTGCATCATGGTCGTCTTCCCGACACACGCTTGATTCCAGTAAACCCATCCCCCCTCCCGATAATCCCCTCATCAGATGTCCAGAATCGCCGCTCAACCCCGCGCCCACTCCCCCTCCACCCCCCGCCCGCTGCCCGCGGGCTATCTCGCCCGGGCCGAGCTCCCCCTGGCCTCTCTCGTCGCCCTGCTCCCTCTCATTATCCTCTACGAAGTCGGCACCCGCGCCTTCGCATTCGACCCGGCCCACCAGACCGAGCAGCGCATTATCGCCTTCACCCTGATGCAGCGGTTCTTCGCCCTCTTCGGCGCCACTGGGCAATACCTCCCCGCTATGGCCGTCGTCTGCATCCTCCTCACCTGGCACATTGCCCGGAACGACCCTTGGACCGTCAGCCCATCCACCCTCTTCGGCATGATTCTCGAAGGCGCCGCGTGGGGTGTCCCCCTCCTGGCCATTGGCACCCTCACGGCCCACTACCTCTCCCACTACCACCTTCCTCTTGCCTCTTGCCTACTGCCTCTTGCCTCTTCGCCTTCCCACACCCCCACCTCTCTGCTCGTCCTGTCACTGGGCGCGGGAATCTATGAAGAACTGGTCTTCCGACTCATTGGATTGACCCTGCTCCACGTGGTCTTCTGTGACATCCTGCGTTTCCAAAAATTGTGGGCTTACCTGTATATGGTAGTGATTTCAGCCGTCGCCTTCTCCCTCTACCATTACTTGGGTTACGAAACCTTCTCTTGGCGCAGTTTTGCCTTTCGCACCCTCGCCGGCGTCTATTTTGCCATCCTCTTCGTCAGCCGGGGGTTTGGCATAACTGCGTTATCTCACGCTAGTTACGATGTCATCGTCGTCGCGCTGCGCTTTGCTACCGCTGTCTGAACAAAATAATTTTCTTCGCAAAACTCACCTCCCCCCTATAATGCCCCGCGTCCACATCGTTCGCTCGTGGCGAACAAACGGTCCCATTCGCACCGCGGGCATTTGATCACCATGGACGGCTGATCATTCAGGGCGAATGGCAACGGAACATGGACGAAGCTGTATCCCCGCATGGTCTGACGGTGAAGCACGCACACACATTGTGCTTTCCGTCACAATCGTCCCCACCCATGGGACTAGAAGGATGCACGGACGCTATGAGCAACCGAACCAAGCAACGTCGCAGCGGTGGCCTCACCCTGCTTCTCTACACGCGGACCCTCCACCCCGAGCTCTTCCGCATCCACGGCACCGAGCAGGTCTCCCGCCGCGCCTATGAAGCCGACATCTGGCTCGTCGACGGCGGTCACGTCATCGCCTTCCGCGCAGGGAAGAACACCCTGACGGAGGTGATCCGCATGAACCACGACCCCCTCACCGACCGTGGCCTGCTCCAGTCCATCCCCTGCCGGGGCGAAAAGTATCATGAAATGACCTCCGGCGAAAATATTCGCTATATGATCTCCACCCAGGAAGAGCAGCTTACGCAGACGCTTTATGATGCGACGAAGCATGAGATTGCGACGTACGCCTCAAAGCGCGAGCTGATGAGCGCGGACGTTCCGGCGACGCCGGATGCGGGGTCGGCTCTTTCAGTGCTGGATATCGAACGCCGGTCGCATGAGCTGCTGGTGCAGAGCTTCCATCTGTTCGATGAGAATCAGATGGTGATCAAGACGCAGGCGATCTTCGAAGTGATCAAGGGCGCGTAAGCGACTGCATTTGTTGTGAAACGAAAGGCCCGGTCTTTGACCGGGCTTTTTTTATGTCTGCTGCTGATCGATGTCGCCTTCGGTGCTTGCGGGCGGAATCGACTCGGGGGGAAACTCAGCGGGGGGCGCCAGGTAATAATCGATGCGCTCGAAGATCTGGTCTGTTGGGCCGCGCTCGTATGCGAAGTCATCGAGCTTGAAGGTCCGATCGCGCTGAGGATGGTGGGCGCGGTAATGAACCACGGCGATGCCTTTGCGCTCCCACCGGGTCTTGTCAATGCGGTGGATGTCGACGAGGTCGATCGGCGGGTAACCCGGCACCTCAAGGGTGTTACCTGCGAGCCGGTACTGACCCCGCGTGGCATGTAGCGTCCAGATGCCATAGGCGAGGCCGGCGGCGGGCAACACCAGCGCGAGAAGCCTCTGGATCAGGATGTCGGTCTCGGTGTACTCCTTGTGCATCGAAGCGATTTTTTCTTTGAGCTCCTGTTGTTTCTTCAGGTCATTTTTCTGACCGGCTTCTTCGATGCCACGTTGCACGCCGCGCACTTCCTGATTGTGCTTCGGCCAGCCGATCCACCCGTCATACGCAAACCAGAGCCCGAACGCGATGGTGGCGATGGCGAAGATCAGGTGCTTGTTGCGGTAACGCTTGTCGGCACGCGCGACGATTTCGTCCGACTCAATTGGCGCGGCGTCGGCTGCTGGATTCCCTTCGGTCTGTGGAACGGCGTCTTGCTGCTCAGTCATAAAGTATCCTGCTGCGGCTAATGAAAAAACATTGTGGCATAACGACAGGACATTTGCGATATGCCTGGGATTCGCGGGGGGCGAAATTGAGCGAGCTAGGTCCGCTGCCGTAGAAAAGAGATTGGAAGATGGGCGCGGTTTGGCTGGGGCGCGCGTAAGATGAGTCCATGGCGGATGTGATCGATCGGCTGGGCGTGTTGGCGAGTGCGTTGTCGGGTGATGCGCGTGAGGCTGCCGTGTTTGCTCGGCAGCTGTCAGTGGGAGGGATCTTGTTCGATGCTTACATGCGCGAGCTGAATTTGACGCAGTTGTCGCAGACGGGGCGGAGGGAGTTTCGGCATGTAATCGCGTCCAACAATTTGGAGCTGGTGGGGCTGCGGTACGATGCAGGGCCTGAGGGACTGGGGCCTGCAAGGCGTTCGGGGGCGGCGCTGGAGCGGGTGATTGCAGATTTGCAGCGGGTGATGGAGACGGCGGCGGGCTTGATGTCGCCGCTGGTGTGTTTAGACCTTGGAACGCTGCCGCCGGCGCCGCCGGAGGAAAAGCCGGTGACGCCGAAGGTGACCCCGGAGATGGCGGGGTTGATTCTTTTACCCACAGGTCTGATTGGAGGTGCGCCACCCCCACCACCGCCGTCGCGGGAGCTGAGTGATGCGGATCGCGCGGCGGCGGATCAGATGGATGCAGTTTTGGCGGAGGTGTGCGCCAGCGCCGATCGGTTTGGTGTGACGCTGGCGCTGCGGTCAGATCTCTCGAGCTTTGCTTCGCTGGAGCGCGTGATCGCGCGGGCGCGTTGTCCGTGGCTGGGGGTCGATCTGGATCCGGTCGCGGTGCTTCGGGATGCTTGGCCAACCGACGAGATCATGTCGCGCCTCGGAGCGCTGATTCGCCATGTGCGAGTGCGGGATGCCGTGCTGGGGAGCGAGGGGAGGACGCGGCCGGCGGAGGTGGGGAAGGGATCGGTCAACTGGGGCGAGATGCTGGCGGCGGTGGATGCGGCGGGTTATGGCGGGTGGATGACGATCGATCCGACGGAACTGGCGGATCGGAGGGCGGGTGCGGTGGCGGCGGTGAATCGCTTAGGTCCTGCCCGATGATGTCGGCTGCTGAGATATTTCAGGCGGACACGGGCAAGATGCCCATGCTACGCTGGAGCGACTTCTCTAGAGGAGGTAGTCATGCAACGCGTATTGGCGATGACTGGCCTGCTGCTGATTTGCGGACGCGCGCTGCTGGCGGCGCCCGCGGCTTCTTCGCCGGCAACTACGGGGGCATCTGATCCGGCGGCAACGGTGAAGCAGGTGGAGCGGGATTACAAGAAGGAGAGCGACGCCTTCTCCGCGGCTTACGCCAAGGCGGCCACGAAGGAGGAACGGCAGAAGCTCTTTGATGAAAAGTATCCGAAGGCGGCGGACTATTCTCCCAAAATGCTCGAGGTGGCGCGGGCGAATCCAAAATCGGCGGCGGCATTTGATGCGCTGGCTTGGGTGATCGCGAACGATCGCGGGTACAGCGTCGAGAAGGGGAAGCCCAAGGCCGCGCAGACGCAGGCGATTGAGCTGATGAGCGAGCAGTTCGCAGACGATCCGCGCGTGCAGAAGATCGTGCGCGACCTGGTGTGGAGCTTTGATCCGGTGACGGAGCCTTTTCTTCGTCGGGTGATTGCCGTGAACCACGACCGCGCCGCTAAGGGTGCGGCCACTTATATCCTGGGGCATTACCTGAAGGAGCGGATCGAGATCGCCAAGACGCTCAAGAAGGATCCGTCGTGGGGGAAGAAGATGAGCGAATGGATGGGGGAGGAGACAGTAAATCGGTATTCCAAGGCCGATCCGGACGCGCTTGAGAAAGAGGCTATTTCCCTTCTTGAGACGGCCAAACGGGATTACGGCGATGTGAAGGCGGGGCTTGCGGGGACGCTTGCGGCGTCAGCGGATGCGGAACTGTTTGAGATGCAGAACCTGGCGATCGGGAAAACCGCGCCCGATATCGAAGGTCAGGATGTGGACGGAAAGCCGATGAAGCTTTCGGATTTTCGGGGGAAGGTGGTGGTGCTGGATTTCTTCGGCGACTGGTGAGGGCCCTGCCGGGCCATGTACCCACACGAGCGGTCGCTCGTGAAGCGTATGGAAGGTACGCCGTTCGTTCTCCTTGGCATCAACAGCGATCCGAAGGAGCACATCAAGAAGCGCGCACCTGAGGAGATGATCACCTGGCCGTACTTCTGGGACGGCGGGGACACGAAGGGGCCGATCGCGACGCGGTGGAACGTGCACAGCTGGCCCACGACCTATGTGATCGACGCCAAGGGCGTCATCCGGCACAAGGACGTGCGTGAGGAGTCGATGGACAAGGCCGTGGATGGGTTGATGAAGGAGATGGGGGTATCGGTGCCGCCGGCGACGAAGCCGGCGGATGCGAAGGAGGAGTGAGCCGATTGTGCTTTGGAAAGTGGAGTGTAAAGAGAAAGACCCATGGCAGAGCCGTGGGCTTTCTTGTTTTCTCAGGTTGAGCAGGCGAGGTTACATCTTGCGGGGTTTGACGCCGGCTTCCTTCGCCAGGACCTCCGCCTTGTCGGTCTTCTCCCAGGAGAAGCCGCCGTCCCTGGTGGGAATGCGGCCGAAGTGACCGTGGCGGGCGGTTTCTTTGTAGATCGGCCTGAGCAGGTCGAGGTGGCGGATGATGCCGCGCGGGGTGAGGGGGAAGTGCTTGCGGACGAGCTCCGCGAGCTGATCTTCGGAGATGACGGAGGTGCCTTCGGTGGAAACCGTGACGCTCACCGGATTGGCGACGCCAATCGCGTAAGCGAGCTGCACTTCAGCGCTGTGCGCCAGGCCCGCAGCAACGATGTTCTTCGCGATATACCGGCCCATGTAGCAGGCGGAGCGATCGACTTTGGATGGGTCCTTGCCGGAGAACGCGCCACCGCCATGAGCGCCGCGGCCGCCGTAACTGTCGACGATGATCTTGCGCCCCGTCAAGCCGGTATCACCGTGCGGTCCGCCGACGACGAATCGGCCGGTGGGGTTGATGTGGAAAAGGATGTCGTTGTTCCAGTAATTCTGCGGGATCACCGGCTTGATGACCTGCTCGATGATGGCCTTCTTCGCTTCATCGGAGAAGACGTCATTCTTGAGCACACTCTCATCGTGCTGCGTCGAGACGACGACGGTGTGAACGCGGACCGGCTTTTCGTCTTTGTATTCAACCGTCACCTGGCTCTTGCCGTCGGGACGGAGCCACTTGAGCGTGCCGTTCTGGCGCAGCTCAGCGAGGCGCTCCACGATGCGGTGGGCGAGGTGAATCGGCAGCGGCATGAGTACATCGGTTTCATCCGACGCGTAGCCGAACATGAGGCCCTGATCGCCGGCGCCCATTTCCTCTTCCTTGACATTACCTTCGGCGTGGTCGACGCCTCGGGCGATGTCGGGAGATTGGCGGTGGATGGCGGAGAGCACGCCGCAGGTGTGGTCAAAGCCGATCTCCGGGTGCGTATAGCCGATCTCGCGGATCGTGTTGCGGACGATTTCGATGACGTCGACGTAGGCTTCGGTCGTGATCTCACCGGCGACGATGCACTGGCCCGTGGTGACGAGGGTTTCACAGGCGACGCGGCTCTTGGGGTCCTGGGCGAGCAGCGCGTCGAGAATTGCGTCAGAAATCTGGTCGGCGACCTTATCGGGGTGCCCCATGGTGACGGATTCGCTGGTGAAGAGGTGAGCGGTACGACGGAAATCGGAAGCCACGGTAACTCCTTAACTAGGATTGATTTGCGCCCAATGAGGCACCCGGCGGACGGGAAAGTGTCCGAGGTGTCGGGGCGGAAAATGTACAGGAGAAGCCGATGGGTAGCAAGAAAACTGCGGAAAGGTTCGTTCTGACCGGGTTGGTTGTGGGTCGCATGGGCTTCACGTGAATAGGATGCGTAAGTGCGGCGTTGTATCGGCGTACCCGCCGAAGAAACCCAGCCCGCGCCCATCAGCATGAGGAAGTCGTTGGCGGGGCGTAAGATGAGGGCGTGAAGGTCTCGGAAATCTTCTATTCCATCCAGGGCGAAGGGAAGCTTGTGGGCGTTCCCTCCGTCTTTATCCGCGCCTCCGGGTGCAATCTTCGCTGCGTCTGGTGCGATACCCCTTATGCCTCGTGGGAACCGGAAGGGGAGATGATGACGGTGGTCGCGATCCTGGAACGTGTCCGGGAGCACCGCGCCCACCACGTCGTCGTCACCGGCGGCGAGCCGATGATCATGCCGGACATCGCCGAGTTGTGCACCGCGCTCAAGGGAGAGGGCGCGCACATTACGATTGAAACGGCAGGCACTGTCTGGAAAGAGATTCCTTTCGACCTGGCGAGCGTGTCTCCAAAGCTCAGCAACTCCACGCCCTGGAGCCGGGAAGGTGGTCGCTTCGCTGCGGCGCATGAGAAGGCGCGGCTCAACTTTGGCGTGATCCAGAAATTTATCAATGCCGCCGCGGATCTTCAGCTTAAGTTCGTTGTCGCCCACGAGCAGGATCTTCAGGAGATCCAGCAGATCCTGAGTAACTTGCGGGGCTGGAAACGGGAAGACGTGCTGCTGATGCCGGAGGGAACGACGGGTCAAGTGCTCTCGGAACGTGCGGGGTGGGTGAGCGAAATTTGTAAGCGCGAAGGGTTTCGCTATTGTCCCCGCTTGCACGTAGAGCTCTACGGCAACAAGAGAGGCACCTGAACCTGTAAGCCATGCGCGTCCGCCTGACGAAAACTTTCCATTTCGAAGCTGCACACGATCTGCCCACCTTCCCTGAAGGTCACAAGTGCCGGCGCCTTCATGGCCATTCCTTCCGGTTTGATGTGGTGGTTGAGGGCGAAGTGGACGAGTCGAAGGGCTATCTGATCGACTACGGGGATATTAAGAAGGTTGCGGAGCCTGTCGTAAAGCGACTCGACCATTACTACCTGAACGAGATCAAGGGCTTGGAGAACCCAACGAGTGAGGTTCTCGCGCGCTGGCTCTGGCGTGAGCTGAAGCCGGGCCTGCCGCTGCTCCGAGCGGTTGTCGTCTACGAAACCTGCACAAGTATTTGCGAATACCGAGGAGAATAAAAACTCATTTCGGGGCTGCGGCAGCTTTTGTGCCACATCTTGACAAGTTCTGGAAGATTCTGCACAATAGTGCCATATGGTGGCAGCAGGTGCTCAAGTATTGGATCGCCGGGAGGTCGAGGCGCTTGTTCGTGAGGTGCTGACCCAGCGCCTTCGGGGAGAACAGCCGCCGGCATACCGAGAGCAATCGGGTCGATCTCGCGCTGGGGGACCGCCCCACCCGCTCGTGGTCAACGTCTCGGCGCGGCACATGCACGTGACGCCGGAGCATCTGGAGATCCTGTTTGGCCCGGGCGCGAAGCTGACGAAGCTTAAAGACCTTTATCAACAGGGCGAGTTCGCCAGCGAGCAGTTGGTCACGCTCGTGGGCCCGCGCCAGCGGATCATCCCGAACGTTCGGATTCTGGGGCCGATGCGGAACTACACGCAGGTGGAGCTCTCGTACACCGACGGCATTTATCTCGGCCTGGATCTTCCGCTTCGCATCAGCGGCAACCACGAAGGGACGCCGGGCATCACCATCCTGGGACCCAAAGGTGCGATCACCATTCCGCGCGGCGTGATTCGCGCCGAGCGCCACGTGCACATGTCCACGCAGGACATGGAGTACTACGGCGTGAAAGACGGGGACCAGATGAAACTGAAGATCGAAGGCCCCTGCGGCGTCACCTTTGACAAGCTGCGCGTGCGGTATCACCCCAAGGTCGTTCTCGAAGTTCACATCGATACGGACGAGGGGAACGCGTGCGATCTGGAATCCGCGACGCACATGGAATTAACCAAGTAAACAACCATGCATGGTCACTTCAGTGGCCATGTTGAAAGCACACGAAAGGATCACATGCCAAGCGAAGCACTAGGGCTCCTCGAATGCAAAGGACTGGTCTCCCTGATGGAGGGATCTGACGCGATGTTGAAGGCCGCCAACGTCGAGATGATCGGCTGGGACAAGGCCGGCAGCGGTCTGGTCACTGCGTTCGTGAAGGGCGACGTGGCGGCGGTGAAAGCCGCGGTTGATGCGGGCGCTGAAGCCGCGGGACGCGTGGGTCAGGTTGTGAGCGTGCACGTGATCGCGCGGCCGCACGATGATCTGGGAGGAATGATGCCCAAGAAGAAAACTGCCGCCCCGGCATCCGATCGCGGTATTGCCACAGGCGCTAAAAAGTAAGTCGTCGCACGGGCACCTTGCCCGTGAAGTCGCTCACACGGGCTAGAAGCCCGTGCTACAGGAGAATCACAATGGCTGAAGGTAACGGAAACACGTTTGGTAGCGCGCTGGGCCTTATTGAAACAAAGGGCTGGGTTGGGCTGGTCGAAGCCACCGATGCGATGTGCAAGGCCGCCAACGTGGAGGTCGTGAAAACGATCCAGATCGGCGGCGCGTTCGTCACGACAATCGTTCGCGGCGATGTCGGCAGCGTGAAGGCGGCGGTGGACGCGGGCGCGGAAGCAGCCGGTCGGGTGGGTGAACTCGTGGCAGCGCACGTGATCGCGCGTCCGCATCCGGACCTGCTTGCGGGTTACGGCGCGGGTGGCGGTGGATCGTCTTTGTGATGTAAACGCCGGCGTCACCTTCCGCACTCCCATGATCGTTCTCGTCGCTAACCTCGGCAGCACCTCCTTCAAGTACAAGCTCCTCGACATGGAGCTTGGCGGAGAGGTGATCGCGCGCGGCGGCTACGAGCGCATCGGGCAATCGGGTTCTCAGTTCGCAACGCACGGCGACGTCATTGACGTGATCGTCAAAGAGTGCCCGCGGAAGCCGGAAGCCATTGGCTTCAAAGCGGTGCATGGCGGCCCGATCAGCGGTGCGGTGCGCGTGAATGATGAGGTGCTGCGGACGATGGAAGAATTTGCGGATGTCGCGCCGGCGCACAACCCGCCTTACATCGCCGCGATGCGGGCGTTTGCGAAGAAGATGCCGACGACGCCGCAGGTCGCGTGCTTTGAGACGGCTTTTCATCAGAGCATTCCCGCGGCACGGCAGACTTACGCGATCCCGCACGAATGGACAGAGAAGCTGGGCATTCGCCGCTATGGGTTTCACGGCGCATCGCACCGTTACATCGCGACGCGCGTGCCGGAACTGGTCGGGACGGAGAAGAGCCGACGAATCATCTCGTGCCATCTCGGCGGATCGAGCTCCATCTGCGCTATTGAGAACGGCAAGAGCGTGGCCAACTCGTTCGGGATGACGGCGCAGTCCGGATTGCCGCACAACAACCGCGTTGGCGATTTCGATGCGTTCACCATGCTCAAGCTCGTTAAGGCGGGGATGGGCGTTGAAGACATCTTCAAGAAGCTCTCCAAGGAAGGCGGCATGCTCGGGATGAGCGGGGTTTCGCCCGACATGCGCGACATCGAGAAAGCCGCGGACGCGGGCGACGCTCGCGCGAAGCTGGCGATTGAAGCATTCGCGGAAAGCGTGCGGCATTACATTGGCGCCTACCTCGTCGCCTTGGGCGGCTGCGATGTGCTGGTTTTCACCGGCGGCATCGGTGAGAACGGCATCGGCTTTCGAGAGCGCGTGTGCCAGAACCTTCAATGGGCGGGAATTGACCTGGATCGAAACAAAAATCAGGTGCGCGGACAGGAGAGCGAGATCAGCGCCGTCGAATCTGACTGCGCCATCTGGATCGTCCCCACCAACGAGGAACTGATCGTCGCGCGGCAAACCGTCGCGGCCTTGAACGCAAATTGACAACTCAGGCGTGGCCACTTCAGTGGCCATGTCTTTCAGCGAAAGGAACAGTGATGGCAAACGGTGAAGCAATTGGATTGATCGAGACTAAGGGGCTCGTCGCGGCGGTCGAAGCCTGCGACGCCGCACTCAAAGCCGCGAACGTCGAGTTCGTCGAGCAGCACAAGGTGGGTTCGGGCCTGGTGGCGATCACACTGAAGGGTGACGTGGCCGCCGTTCGCGCGGCGGTAGATGCCGGCGCTGAAGCCGCGGGACGTGTCGGCGAAGTCGTCTCTGTCCACGTGATCCCGCGCCCGCACAACGATGTGGCGAAGATGGGCTGATGTGTCGGGGCGACGCCTGCGTCGCCCGAGGTTGCCAAGCGGGCGACGCAGGCGTCGCCTCTACAAGGCGCGCCATGTTTTTAGCACGAGTCACAGGTCACGTCGTCGCGACGCAGAAGGACAAGACCCTTTCGGGGCAGAAACTCTTCGTCGTCGAGCCGCTCAACGTGAAGTACGACGGCGACAGCAAGCCGGCGTCGCTGGGCAACACCGGGCGGGCGATCGTCGCCATCGATTCGGTGGGCGCCGGCGAAGGGCAGTTGGTGCTCGTCGTGCAAGGGTCCAGCGCCCGGATGACCGACGTCACCAAGAACCTTCCTGCCGACGCCGTCATCGTCGGCATCGTCGACTCAGCGGAATTCGGCGGCAAGACGTTCTATCAGTCGCAAAGCTAGCGGTTCAGGAAAGAGATCACGATGAACCAGGCAATTGTTCAAGATGTCGTAGCGGAAGTGATGCGTCGCCTCGGCGACCGGCGCAACGGCAGCAGCAGTAACATGAGCGGCGGCGTCCGCGCCGGCGAAGACGCCCCGGCCAACGAAGGCAAGCGCGAGCGCCACGGCACCTCCGTTCCCATCGGGGAGTACGGCATCTTCTCGAGCGTCGACCAAGCCGTCGCCGCCGCCACGGAATCGCAGAAGAAGCTGATGAAGCTTTCGCTGGACGAACGCGATGCCATCGTGAAGCTCATCAAGAAGATCGCCAGGGACAATGCGCAACACTGGGGCAAGATCGAGTTCGACGAGACGAAGATCGGCCGGCTTGATCACAAGATTGAGAAGCTCCAGATCCTCGAGCTGGTTCCCGGCGTCGAGTGGATGAAGACCAACGCTTACTCCGGCTCCAACGGCGTTTGCCTGGAGGAGTTCGCGCCGTTCGGCGTCATTGGCGTTATCACGCCGGTCACCCACTCCGTTCCCACGCTCAGCGCCAACGCGATCAACATGATCGCCAGCGGCAACTCAATCGTCTGCAACCCGCACCCCAGCGGAACCAACTGCGCCGCTATTGCGGTGAGGGAATACAACAAGGCCATCGCGCAGAAGTTCGGGATCGATGCCCTCGTCACCGTCATCGTGCCGCCGACATTGGAGACGGCCGAGGCGATCTTCAAACATCGCGGCATCTCGCTGCTCGTCGCGACCGGCGGCCCTTCCGTCGCCCGCGCCGCGCTCAACTCCAAGAAGCGCGCCATTGTCGCCGGCCCCGGCAATCCTCCCGTGGTGGTCGATGAAACGGCGTGCCTGAAGAACGCTGCCGAATCGATTGTGAAAGGCGGCGCGTACGACAACAACCTCCTCTGCATCGGGGAGAAGCAGGTGTTCTGCGTTGAAAGTGTTTTCGACAAATTGATGAGCCAGATGGAAAAGGCGGGCGGGTTCATCCTCAACAGCAGCCAGATCGAGAAGCTGACGCAGGTCGCGTTTACGGGCGAGGAAGGCAAGAAGCACGTCAACAAAGATTATGTTGGCAAGGACGCGAGCGCGCTCGGCCAGGCGGCCGGTGTCTCGGTGCCGCCGGCTACGCAGCTCGTCGTTGGGGAAACGCACAAGGATCACCTCTTCGTGCAGGAAGAGCAGATGATGCCGTTCGTTCCGTTTGTCCGCGTGCGCGATGTGGATGAAGCCATCGACCTGGCGATCGAATCCGAGCATGGCTACCGCCACACCGCCATCATCCACTCGCGAAACATGGATACCGTCACCCGCTTCGGACGCCGCGCCAATACAACGCTCTTCGTCGTCAACGGCGCCAGCCCCGCCGGCCTTGGCCTTGGTGGCCAGGGATATCTCAGCTACTCCATCGCCACGCCCACGGGCGAAGGCATTACGAATCCCCTGACCTTTACACGTTACCGCCGGGTCATGATGACCGGCAGTTTGCGAATGATTTGATCCGTAGCATGGGCGTGCTCGCGTCTCGCCCATGCACCAACGCATGGGCGAGACGCCCATGCTACAGAGATGCAACTTGGAACCGTCATCGGTCACGCAACGGCAACGGTGAAACATCCGTCGATGAACGGCCTGCGCATGCTGGTCGTCCAACCGCTCAACGCTGCGAGAGCACCCGAAGCGGATTGCGTCATCGCGGTCGACAAACTTGGCGCCGGCGCCGGCGATCTGGTGATCCTCAATAGCGACGGCAAAGGCGCCCGCGAGTTGGTCGGCGACCCCAAGACCCCGGTCCGCTGGTTCACGATTGGAATTGTTGACGAATGATCTTCACCCAAAGGCAGCTCGAAGCGCTCCACAACGGCAACGGCCAGATCGTGCTGCCGTACCGTGCGCGTCTGTCGCCGCTGGCGCAGGATTGGATTCGCCGGAAGAAGATCGCCATCGGATACGCCGACGTCAGCACCAACCTCGCACCAAAGCTTGGCTCGTCGTCACCCCTTCCCACAGACAGCCCTAAAGAGGCGGGGAGGTTCGTCTACTGGTGCGATGGCCCGTGCGGTGGCGCGAAAGGCGCGCTCGCCAACCTCTCCCGTGAAGCGAATCTGTCTGAGATGGCAATCCCCGCGGATCCGAAGCAGCTCGCGACGGTCGTGAAATCACTTTCCAATGAAGTGAAGAGCGGCAAGATTGACGGTGGCATCATGGTCGTGAAGAGCGGCGCGGTCGCAATGATCCTGGCCAATCGTTGCACCTCGCTGCGCGCCGTGCTCGGCACGTGCCTTGATTCGGTTGAGCAGGGAATCCAGCAGTGCGCGGCGAACGTGCTGGTGCTCGAGCATCCGTACGTCACGCTGATGCAGGCGCGGAATCTGATGTCGCGCTTTGTTCGCGCGAAGCGGCAATTGCCTGATGACATGAACAAATTGATTGCCGAGGTTGCAGCGTGCGGATGTTCTCATGCGAAGGAGGGAGCGCGATGAGAATCGGCAAAGTCGTCGGTCGCGTCACGCTCAATCGCTCATATCCGACGCTCGTCGGTGGTCGGTTCCTCATTCTCGAAGTGCAGGATCGCTTCGCCCTTAGCGGTGAAGCGCGACAGAGTACGGAATACTTAGTCAGCTACGATCACCTCGGCGCTCACGAAGGCGATCTCGTCGCCTTCACCGAGAGCCGCGAGGCGTGCATGCCGTTCTATCCTGAGAAGATCGTCCCGCTGGATGCTTACAACGCGGCGATCCTCGACCGCGTCCAGATCAATCACGAAATCAAGGTGTAACCATGGCATACGGAGCAAATGGAAAATCCAACGGCACCGATCGCATCAGCGAGTGGAAGCTCAAAGAACAGATGTGCGACATCGGCCGCCGCATCTGGCTCAAAGGCTTCTGCGCCGGCAACGAAGGAAACCACTCCTACCGCCTCAGCGAAAACCGAGTGCTCTGCACGCCGACGGGAATTTCCAAGGGCAACCTCAAGCCCGATGATCTTTGCGTGGTGGACATGGAGGGCAAGCAGGTTTCCGGCTGGCGCAAGCGCACGAGCGAGATTCTCCTGCACCTGTCGATCTATAAGGCGCGGCCGGATGTGAAAGCGGTGATCCATTCACATCCGCCGCATGCCACTGCCTTCGCCGTCGCGGGCGTCGATCTTCCCACCTGCATTCATCCCGAAGCCGAAGTCTTCCTCGGGGCCGTCAAGACCGCCAAATACGTTACTCCCGGCGACACCCGCCTGGGCGAATCCATCCTTCCCTACGTGAAGGACTCCAACACGATCCTCCTGCAATCCCACGGCGTCGTCTGCTTCCACCCGGACCTGGAACAAACCTACTACCAGCTCGAAATCGTCGACGCCTACGCGCGCATTCTACTTCTCGCGAAGCAGGTCGGATCGATCCGCCCGCTCGATTCGGCGGAAATGAAGGAGCTGCTCGAATTGAAATCCCGCTTTGGCTTGAAAGACGCCCGCGTCGACGCCGGCCTGGAAAAAATGACCTGCGGCACCGACTTCCTCACGAGAGTCGGCGACATCGTCACCAAGGGCAAAATGCAAAGCAGCCGAGGCACCGTTCCCGCCCCATCCACTCAACCCTCAGGAATGGAACGCGCCATCGCTCAAATGGCTCCGCAGAATTACTCCGAAGCCGACATCGAAACCCTAGTCCAAACCATCACCGACCAAATCATGGCCGCGGCAAGCTGAAAATGAACCGCGAAGCCGCGAAGAACACGAAGCAATTGCAGTCTTTCGGGAACCGCTTCGTGCCCTTCGTGCCTTCGTGGTGAACATCAATTGAGAACAGCATGCAAAAGTCTCTAGACCTCAAACTCGCCAACATCCACCGCGACCCGCACGGCGCCCGCGACTTCATCCTCGCCGACGCGAAGGACGCGGACATGGCCGCCGGCCTTGCATCCCCCGGCAAAGATGCGCGCACCGGAAAGATGCGCTCCCTCGCCGACTATCGCGATCAGATGCGTGAGATCGTCCGCCAGGGCCTCGTCGACATCATGCTGATGAGCGCCAGCACCAGCGAGATCCTCACAATTAACGAGCGCCTCTTCGAGTCATCTCAGGTCACCCCCGCCGCCCGCGCCAACGACACGACCGACATCCACCTGATGACGGGAGGCACCTACGCGGCCGCCCCATCGCGACCCTTCCAATCCACCACGATCGATCACATCCAGTCAGGCAAGATCGATCCCACGGAAGCGGAACGCCGGCTGGGCGCCGGCCTTGGCCTCTACTCCATCACGCCGAACAACAACATCGAGTTCGACTACGTGACGCTCAATGCCTACAAGGAATTCCGCATCGAAGCCGAGCGCAAAGGCTTCCGCCATTTCCTCGAAGTCTTCGACCCCAACGCCTGCGGCGAAAAGTGTCCCGCCGATCTTGGCCGTTTCATCAACGACCTGATCGTCCGCACCCTCGCGGGCGTTCCTTCCAAGGCGCGCCCCGTGTTCCTCAAGATCGCCTACCACGGCCCCCGCGCCATGGAGGAGCTGGTCGAATACGACCCCCACCTCGTTCCCGGCATCCTCGGCGGATCCAGCGGAACCACCCACGACGCATTCAAGCTTCTCGAAGAAGCGAAGAAGCACGGCGCCCGCGCTGCTCTGTTCGGGAGGAAGATCAACAACTCAGAAGATCAACTCACCTTTGTGCGATATCTCCGCGCCATTGCAGATGGAGAGATCGCAGCGGAAGAAGCTTGCAGAGCCTATCACGGCGATCTGCAAAAGCTTCAAATCAAACCTTACCGCGAGCTGAAAGCCGACCTTGAGCTCACCACTACCGCGACAAGTTACGCCGGTTCAGGTTCCACGGTCTCCCTCTCCAGCCAGCCGAAAACACCAGCGCGCGGCCAAGGCCAGGCCGTAAGGGGTGGGTCGAGCAGCAAAGGAAGCAACACGGCCGTCATCGCCCGCCCCGCCACCGATGGCGCGCCCAACTTCAAGACCATGACCAGCGCCGAAAAAGTCGCCTACGCCCGCGCCAGGATCCGGGCGGATCTGGTGCGCCATTCCGATGGAGATGCCCGCCGATGATGATCGCTGAGCGCCAATCCCGCCTGAAGGATCTCCTCGCCCAGCGCGGGATGAGCGATCTGGATTCCCTCGCCGCCACGCTCGGCGTGTCCCAATCCACCGTCCGTCGGGATCTTGACTCACTGGAAGTAGAAGGCTTGGTGAAGCGCACGCACGGCGGCGTGATCTGGATCGCCGACCGCACCACGTCCCCCCGCCCCTACGCATTTGATCAGCGCATGGCGTACAACGTCCAAGCCAAGCGTCGCATCGGACGCGCCGCCAGACAACTCGTCAGTCCCGGCGACACCATCCTCATCGACGGCGGCACCACCACCTTCTACTTCGCCGAGCAACTCGTCGGCATGCCTCTCCAGATCGTCACCAACTCCCTCCCCATGGCCGACCTGTTCCTCAACGACGAGAACGTCGAACTCGTCCTCGCCGGCGGTCTGCTCTACCCCCGCTACGGCGTCCTCCTCGGGCCGATGACGGAGCAGTGGATCTCCACCATCCACACCAAAACCCTCTTCTTCTCCGTCGCCGGCATCCACGACGCCGCCCTGTACAACCAGAACCTGCTCCTCGTGCAAGCCGAGAAACGCATGATGGACCAGGCCCAGAAAATCGTCCTCCTCGCCGACTCCGAAAAGTTCGGCCAGCAGGCCCTTTCCCGCCTCTGCCCCCTCGATCAGGTCGACGTCGTCGTCGTCGACGCCGATCTCTCCAAAGAGCACCACGACATGCTCGAAAGTGCGGGATGTGAAATCATCATCGCCACCGACAACGGCAACGGCAGCCCCTAAGCGTGGCATGGGCGTCTCGCCCATGCGCCTTCGCATCTTCTCTATTCCAGCAAAAACACCTTCACCACATTGGGTCCATGCACCCCGACCACCAGCGTCATCTCAATATCCGACGTCTTGCTCGGCCCCGTAATCAAGAAGACATTCGACCGTGACCGGTCCGGGTCCGCCAGCTTCTCCATCAAATCCAGCGAATCCGCCAGGATCTGCTTCGGCTCTACAATCGCCACGTGCACCACCGGCACCAGCGAAAGCGACCTCGAGTTGCCGACATTCGGTTCAATGACAATCGACCCCGTCTCCGCCACCGCATACGCCGCATCCGTCACGGCGCAATCAAACCCGTCATAGATTTGATCCAGCGAAAGATCCTTCCACTCGGTTGCATCAATCCCCTCCGCCCTCAGCGCGGCAGCGACATTCAACCGCTCCATCAGCGGCGAATTCGCGCACGCAATCTTCTTCAGCCCCATCTCCCGAATGAAATGCACGAGTTGCCCCGCCACATCCGTTTCGTTCACCCGCGACAGCTTCATCTTCATCGCCGTCGCCTGCTTGGAAAACACCTCCACCAGATCCGCATCATGCGACACCAGCCGAGCCACCGCCGAATCGATATGCGGCGGTGTGGGCGCATGCGCCTGACCATTGGGCCTGCCGAGCGCTTTCCTCACCCGATCCAGTACCGTTTCCTGATGATCAATTCCAGCACGCGTGCTCATGCCCGCTCCCGCCACATGTCGTGAAAGGTCTTCTTCGCCGGCGCCGGCATGTCCCGCACCTGCGTCCACCCCGCGGCGATGCTGGGCATCCGTCTCACCCAGCCGTTGTGCTTCGCCCGCCGGCGCAGGTCCCACTTCTGGAGCTTGCCGATCATTCTATACAGCAATGGACTCTTCAGCGCCCACGCCCAGAGGTGATAAATCGACCGCTCGACAGGCGAGTTCAGATGCTTCCGGTTGATGTCTCGGCGCAGGTTGATCAGGTGCTTGGGGATGTTGATCTTGACTGGGCAAGCCTCATAGCACGCCCCGCACAACGAGCTCGCCTGCGGCAAATCCTTGAACTCCCCCAGCCCCTGAAACAGCGGCGTGATCAGCGCCCCGATCGGGCCGGGATAGACAGAGCCATACGCATGCCCGCCGATCTTGCGATAGATCGGACACGCATTCAGACACGCCCCGCAACGAATGCACCGCAGCGTCTCGCGATACTCCTCGTTCGCCAGGATCTCCGTCCGACCATTGTCGATCAGCACCAGGTGAAACTCTTCCGGTCCATCCTTCTCATCCGTCTTCCGCGGCCCACCAAAGATGTTCGTGTAAATCGTAAACGGCTGCCCCGTCGCGCTCCGCGCCAGCAGCTTCAGCATCACCGCCAGATCGCTCATTCGCGGAATAACCTTCTCAATCCCCACCAGCGACACCAGCACTCGAGGCGTGGTGATCGATTGCCGCTGGTTCCCCTCGTTCTCGACGCAGCAAACCTGCCCGGTCTCGGCAATCAAGAAGTTCCCGCCCGTCATCCCAAAGTCTGATTGGCGAAACTTATCCCGCAGATAATGCCGCGCCTGCATCGTCAGCGCCTTGGCGTCGTCATCGTAAGGCGTGCCGAAATATTCACTGAACAGCTTCGCGATGGACTGCCGATCCTTATGCACGATCGGCGCCACCAGATGGCTGGGCTTATCATGCGAGATCTGCACGATGAATTCCCCCAGGTCGGTCTCCACCACATCCATCCCGATCTCTTCCAGTGCCGGCACGAGATGAATCTCTTCACTCACCATCGACTTGGATTTGATGCACCGCGTGCAGTTCGCATCCTGCGCAATCTTCTTGATGATCTCATTCGCCTCACGTCCATCCCGCGCAAAGTGAACCTTCCCGCCGTTCTTTTCGACGTTGGTAACGAGCTGCTCGAGGTAGTAATCCAGGTTGTCGATCGCGTGCTGCTTGATCTGCCCGGCCAGCGTTCGCAGTTTGTCCGAGTCTGGCAGATCCAGAAGCTGCAACTGCCGCGCCGTGTATTGCCGCATGACCGCTGCGTTGATCGCCGTCTTGAGCTTCTCATCCCCCGCCGCCTTCACGCTCACCTGGTGAAAATCAAACTTCGAAGCGTGCGCCTGCTCCAGGAAGTCTTTCGTGTGCTCATCGAGTTGCGGAAGTTGCGTTAGCCTGGACATCGGTGCGGGATTGTAGCGTCGCAACAGGTGAATGTATCGGCAGTTGCGCCACTTGTTTTTCCCCCTCTAAACCAATCGCTCCCCATGCACGTTGACTCCACCGAGCAACAAGAGCTATACCTAACAAAATAAGAACGGCAGCGTGGCATGGGCGTCTCGCCCATGCATTTTGATCAGGGAAGAAGGCGCGTGACGGATCACAGGGAGTTCGCCATGCGAGTAATTTCGTGTCGAGACGGAAAACTTCAAGAGCTGGCCGAGGCAGGCCTGAAAACCTCCTCCGCGCGCTCCTTCCAAACCGGCATCGCAGCCTTGGACGAGCTCGCGCCTGATCACACATTCGCCCGCGGCGCTGTCCACGAAATCCTCTCCACCCCCCAAAACACCCCCGGCACCTTCTTCGCCGCCGTCCTCGCCAAAGCGGCATCTTCCCGTGGCATGGGCGTCTCGCCCATGCGCCCCACCATCTGGTCCGATCCCACCCAGCAACTCTACCCTCCCGCTCTAGCGAACCTGGGCATCGACCTTTCCCAAGTCTACCTCCTCCACCCCAAGGACGAAGCCGACGAAGCCTGGGCTGTCGCCGAATGTCTCAAGTGTCCCGGCGTCGGCGCCGTCATCGCATCACCGAAAAGACTCTCGCGCGTTGTCGCACGAAAGCTTCAACTCGCCGCCGAAACCGGTGGCGCCGTCGGCATCCTTCTCCGCACCACCGGGCGCGGAAGCGAAATATATGCAGCAGCCACACGCTGGCTCGTCGCGCCCGCCCCCGGCGAGCGCACCATCCAGCGCTGGACAGTGGAGCTCCTGCACGGCCACGGAGGGCGCATCGGTCAAAGCGTCTTTCTGGAGCATTGCCGTGAAACAAATTCTGTGCGTGCGCTTGCTGAACTGGCCAATCGATCGAAGAAAACGCAAACTCGCGCCGCCAGCGCATAAGCAAATTGAAGCAGCACCTCCCTCTTCCCCCTCTCCCGGTACCCCGGGAGAGGACAGGGTGAGGGCTCTTCCCCAACTACCAACAACTCCAACTTTACCTCCCGCTCTTCCTCCCTCTCCCCGTAGTCGGGGAGAGGGCCGGGGAGAGGGGCCTACATCTTCTCCGCTGTCTATAAATGAAGCGGTACCCCATTCCGCCACCATCCACCCCGACACCATCCGCGACCGCGCCCATGGCCGCTTAGTCAACGTCCCCCGCAAGCGCCCCTGGACCCACCTCCTCTTCCGCCAGGGCCCGCGCGACGCAAAACCCGTCTTCTCCCGTGAGACTAGAGACGAAGGCGCCGCCCGCGGCATCTGCATGACCCCCTCCATCCGCGCCAGTGGCCCCTCCTATCTCAAACCCGCCCCGCCTCCCCTCACGCGACAGCAAATCAAACCCACCGCCCTCCCGCCCCTCGTCCTCATCCGCACCGTCGCGGATCGCCAACTCGTCATCGCCGCATCAGAAGAAGCAAGATCCGCCGGCATTCGCCCCGGCATGACCCTCGCCGAAGCCAAAGCCCTCTGCTCCAAGCTCCACCACGCCGACCACGACCCCGCCAAAGACGAAAAGTCCCTCGAAGCTCTCGCCCGATGGATGATTCGCTTCACCCCCCTCGTCGCCATCCGAGAAGGCGCCCCACCCACCGACGACCAAGAATCCCACGGCGACTACCTCTTCCTCGACCTCACCGGCTGCCATCGCCTCTTCGGCAGCATCGACAACATCATCACGCAAATCGCAAGCGCACTGGAGCGAATGCAGCTCACCTTCGCCCTGGGATGCGGCCCAACCCCCGGCAGCGCCTACGCCACCGCGCTACCTGATGCCGCTCGTCTGCATTTGCAAATCTCAAATCTGAAATCTGAAATTTCAGATCTCCTCTCCCCCCTCCCCGTCGGCGGCCTCCGCATCAACTCCCAAACCCGCGCCGCCCTCCATCACCTGGGCATCGCAACCATCGGCCAACTCATGTCCCTCCCCCGCGCCTCTTTACCCTCCCGCTTTGGCCAGCAGCTTCTCCTCCGCCTCGACCAGGCTTTGGGAAACATCCCCGAGCCCCTCGTCCCCCTCCCCCACTTCATCCCCATCGAGGCATCGATGGAATTTGAAGGCGCCGTCGAATCCCTCGAAGTCATGTGGATCGCCCTCCGCCAGCTCCTCCGCGACATCACCACCGAACTCGCCAAGCGCGGCTCCGGCGCCCGTGAGCTCCATGCCGTCTTCAGACGCCCGTACGCCGACCCCATCGAAAAAACCGTCAAGCTCTCCCGCGCATCCCGCAACGTCAAAGAGCTCTTCGAGCTCCTCCGCTGCGCACTCGAGCAAGTTGAAACCGACGTCGGCTTCATCGGCATTGCCCTGCACGTCCTCCGCTCCGAACGCATCCGCGAAGCTCAGTTCTCTCTCGTCGCTCACGAAGAAGAGCAAGGCCAACTCGAACTCGACCGCCTCGTCGAGCGCCTCATCGCCCGCATGGGCGAAGAAGGCTTACGCCAGATCAAACTCCTGGAATCGTATCTTCCGGAATGCTCCTTCTCTTTCCGTGGCATGGGCGTCTCACCCATGCAATCTGATCGCATGGGCGAGACGCCCATGCCCCGCGAGACCTCGCCGCGTCCCCGTCAGCGTCTTGATCCTGT
>DASVUC010000265.1:0-14043 GCA_036387255.1 Tepidisphaeraceae bacterium
CCAACACTGTCGTCACGCGTCTGACCTCGACGGGAGACTACGACAAGACTTTCGGGAACGGCGGATCGTTCACTCTCAATGCGGCATTCGATCAGGACGGAACTTCGGTACTGGCGCAGCCGGACGGGAAGGTCGTCGTCGTGACTTCGATTACAGATTCGGAGAAATCGGGGGTGAAGATTTCCCGCTTTGACGCGGCAGGTGTGCGCGATGTTTCTTTCGGCACCGGTGGCGACACCTTCATTGGCACCACCGCGCATTTCTATCCCGTCTCCATGGTGGGGTTTGCCAGCGGGAAGATCATGCTCAGTGGCAGCGACGGGCGCGCAAACGTGACGCTGATGCGTCTAAATCCCAATGGCATACCTGACAGTACCTTTGGAACTGCGGGATTGCTTGAGCAAGCTATGACCAACGCCGCGGGCGAGATTATCCCGTTGCCGAACGACGTGTTCTATCTCGCAGGGCGGTTCTCCCCTTCGTCCAGCTCGTTGTCGATGCAGGCGCTGCTGGCAAAGTTCACGTCTAGCGGCACATTGGATAAGAGCTTCGCGAACGGTGTGGGTTTCTATCAAGGTCCGCTTGGAACAAGCTTCGCGTCAGCAGAGATTCAGCAGGATGGCAAGATCGTTGCCAGCGGTGGAATCGGCAATTACCTGGCCACGCGCTTCCTCACGAGCGGAGTGGTGGATAAGACCTTTGGCAGCAACGGGTCCGTCTCCACAGACATTCAGAACTTCGACGTCGCGATTGCGTCGGCGCTTGCTCCGGATGATCGGCTGATCGTCGCCGGAGCCACGGACAACTCTTTTGAAGGCGCGCTGGTGCGCTACACCAACGATGGGTGGGTCATTCAACGTCCCGCCGGGCTGCTGGAGGTGACCGTTCCCTCGAGCGATCTCCTCACCATCCAAGGCGTTTCCAACGGCTTGAATCTGGAGCTGGCGGACTTGGGCGTTCCCTTCGCTTCATACCACTTCGCCCCGGGGGTGACGCACGTGGCCGTGAAGGCTTCTGGTTTAAACTCTACATCCCTGCTTCTCTCGGGCGTGAGCAGCCAATGGCCTGGTGTCGTTGAAGCGGCGACTGGAAGTACCGTCAACATCTTTGGCGGCAGCGGCGACGATTCAATCGTGGTCTCCGACACTGAACTGACGATGGCCGCCACGACCGTCAAGTACAATCAGCCAAACGGGATTTTCCTCAGCACGTTTGGCGGAAGCGATTCCATTACCGAACTGCCGGGCCAGGGGAAGATTCGCCGGATTGAATCCGGCACCGGCAACGATTCAATCATCATCAATGCTTTGGCCAACACGACCACGCTAGATATCGATAGCGGGAGCGGCAATGATTCGGTCGCCCTTTCAGCTCAGACAGCGGTTCATCAACTTGAGGGGAACATCGGAACCGACAAGCTGATCATCGTGGGTTCGGCAACAGCCGACGCGCTCGTCGTGAAACGCGACAGCATTACTGGCGGGGCAGCCTATGTCTACAGCGGCTTTGAGTCGCTTCAACTCGACGCCATGGGCGGAGACGACGTAATCACGGTTGCAGCGGATGCAGTACTTCCGCTTCTCATCAACGGGGGCGACGGCACTGACACTTTGGATGCCTCGGCCGCAGCGATTGCGGTGGCGATCGATGGCGGTCCGGGAAACGATAGCGTCCGGGGAGGGAATATGCCTGATACGCTTCAAGGTGGCGCTGGCAATGACGTGTTCAACGTCGTTGGCGGCGGCACGGACGTCGTTGACGGTGGGAGCGACAACGATTTGGCAACGTCCGATCCGGCTGATCAGCTCGTGAACGTGGAATCGAACCACTCCGGCATGATCACGGGCGTCGTCTTCAATGACCTGAATGGGAGCCAAGTCCAAGATGCTGGGGAACTCGCAGTGGCGGGGAGGACGGTGTACCTGGATCGCGACGGCAATGGACATCGGGATCAGGGGGAAGAATTCAGCGTCACCGACAGCAAGGGCGCCTACAGCTTTGCCGGGATTGGAGCCGGTCAGCTTCTGGTTCGACAGGAACTGCCACCAGGCTGGGTCCAAACCCTGCCGGCGGCGGGCGCTGCTCTAGCGCTGGTAATGTCGAATAACTCGACAGTGATATCGAACCAGCTTCTCGGCAGCCGCCTCGCGCCCGTCGAACCACCTCAAACCTCGTTTGGCGGAACCCCTATTGCGATTACAGCGGGCGCCACCATCGTCATTCAGGTGGAGAATTTTGACCTGGGCGGAGAAGGTCTTGCTTATCACGACAGTGAGACGGCGAACCTTGGCGGGAAGTACAGGCTCACCGAAGGCGTCGACATCGAAACCGCAGGCACCGGCGCGACCGGCGCCAATGTGGGTTACGCCAACGCGGGTGAGTGGCTGGAGTATTCGATTAACGTGATCGATGGGGGCAGCTACACGTTGAGCTTCAACGTTGCCTCCGCGGCGGACAATGGGAAGTTCCACCTGGAGGTTGATGGCGTTAACGCTACGGGCTTGCTGGCGATGCCCAACACCGGCGGGTGGCAGAGCTGGAAGACGGTGAGCAAGAGCGGGATTAACTTGTCGGCGGGGCAGCATGTGCTTCGGCTGGCGATGGACACGAACGGCTCCAACGGATACGCCGGCAACTTCGATGCGTTCACGCTGACGGGCAATCCTCCGCTTCCGACGCCGGGGCAGCAGACGCCGTTTGGGAGTGTGATCAACGTCACCCAATCGGCATCGTCGACAATCGAAGCGGAAGACTTCGACAATGGCGGCGAGGGCGTCGCTTTTCACGATGTGGACGCGACGAACAACGGCGGCGTGTATCGCGCAGGCCTTGCGGTGGATCAGCAAGGTGTGAGCAACGACACCGGCGGCTACAACGTCGGCTGGACCGCCGCGGGCGAGTGGCTGGAATACACGGTCAATGTCGAGAGCGGTACGTACGATCTGGCGTTCCGAGTCGCCTCGCCCGGCAATGGCGGGACGTTCCATCTTGAGGTGGACGGCCTAGACGTCACCGGCTCTATCACGGTGCCAAACACCGGCGGCTGGCAGAACTGGACGACGGTGACCAAGAGCAACGTGAGTCTTGGTGCGGGCACGCGTATCCTTCGTCTGGCGATGGATGCCAATGGGAGCGCTGGCGCGGTGGGGAACTTCAATTACCTGAAAGTCGCGCCTGTGGTCGCGCCTCCGCCGCCGGGATCGCAGACGCCGTACAAGGGTGTGGCATTCAGCATCACGGACACCGCGGCCACGACGATCGAAATCGAGGATTACGATTTGGGGGGCGAAGGTGTCGCCTACCACGATACCGGCTCCAGTAATCAGGGCGGACAATATCGCACAGCGGATGGCGTCGATGTTGAAGCCGTGAACGGCGACACCGGCGCCTATAACGTTGGCTGGGCCAGCGCTGGCGAATGGTTGGAATACTCGGTGGATGTCGCCAAGGCTGCCAGCTACACCGCGGATTTCCGCGTCGCGAGCAACGGGGGTGGCGGGACGTTCCATCTGGAGGTGGATGGCGTCAACGTCACCGGCCCGATGACGGTGCCGAACACCAGTGGCTGGCAGAACTGGACGACGATCACCAAGAGCGGGATCAACCTGCCTGCGGGGCAGCATGTGCTTCGGCTGGCGATGGAGTCGGTGGGTGCGACGGGCGCTGTCGGCAACTTCAACTCCATGAAGATCAGCGGTGGGGCCATCACGCCGACGCCTTCGGGTTCTACTCCCTTCAGCGTTACTCCCGTCTCCGTCAACACCGGCTCGATTGCAATTATTCAAGCAGAAGAGTTCGACAACGGCGGCGAAGGCGTTGCCTACCACGACCTGGACAACACCAACCAGGGCGGCAAGTTCCGCAGCACCGGTGTGGACATCGAATCCGTCAGCGGAGATAGCGGCAGCTTCAACATCGGCTATGCCCGCGCCGGTGAATGGCTGAAGTACTCGGTGAACGTCCTCACCGGCGGCACCTATACGCTCGACTTCCGCTTGGCCTCGGCGGCATCGGGTGGCAAGTTCCACCTGGAAGTGGATGGCAGCGACGTGACGGGCCAGCTGGCGCTGAACAGCACCGGCGGGTGGCAGTCGTGGCAGACGATCAGCAAGAGCGGCGTAAGCTTGACTGCCGGTCAGCACGTGCTGCGGCTGGTGATGGATGCAGACAGCTCCAGCGGGTACGTGGGCAACTTCAACTATCTGTCTCTTCGATGATGACGCTTCAGTAGGGCCCGCTACAGCAGATTTGCTCGTTGGCCGCACGGCGAGCCTGTGCCATGCGTATCATTGTGCCCGGCGTGGGTGCCGGCGGGACTGTTCTTTTCATTCTTGTTGCCATGAGCTGGAGGGCGAGTGAGTCTACGTCGTTTGCCATGTCTGCTTGAACTGCTTGAAGCGCGTCAGCTTCTGGCGGTGAACGTTGCCCTTAACGCCAATGACCGTCACCAGACGATCGACGGCTTCGGCACCTCGATGGCCTGGTGGGTGCCGAATCTTTATGAGCAGGAGGCTTGGAGGAACACGTTCTATCAGGACCTTGGTAGCTCGATCCTTCGCGCGGACCTGAACATCCTGGCGCTGGCGGGTTCGGACAACAACTTGGCCACGCCGGTGACGATGGTGGAGGACCTCCAGACGAACATCAACCAGTTCGACTGGAACGCCGTGCCGGTGGCGCGCTATGGCGGGGTGGCGCAGGCGGCGCAATCGAAGAAGCTTGATGACTTCAAGATGATCGGCTCGATCTGGACTCCGCCGCACTGGATGAAGGGCGTTGAGAAGAATCCGAGCACGGGCGAATCGACCGGTGTTCAGCCGGTGATCGCGCAGGTGGGGGATTACTTGAACTCCATCGGCGGGAGCCTGATCGACAGCGCGTCAAACCTCCAGCAGTTCGGCCGATACGTGGCTGCTTACGTCAAAGGTTTTGAGCAGCACTTTGGCGTGCCGATGTACGCGATCAGCGTTCAGAACGAGCTGGCGTTTCACGTCGGCTACAACTCGAGCGTGTACGACCCGAGCTTGTATGTGAAGGCACTGAAGGCGGTGGCAAACGCCTTCACGCATTACGGCATCAGCACCAAGATCATGGGCCCTGAAGACGTCGGCGTGGGCGATGTCAGCGACCCTTACATCCTCAAGCGACAGTTCGAGTACATCAACGCCATCCGCAACGATCCCGAGGCGATGGAGGCTTTGGATATCTACGCGATCCACGGCTACGCCAACGACGGCATCACCACCAGTCGAAGCGCGCCAATGTGGTCGCAGTATTGGAACGGCCGGAACGTGACCCCGACGTGGACGGGCATCAAGAACGACGGCAAGCCGAGCTGGATGACGGAGATCTCCGGCGAGCCGACGACGTGGGAGGGCGCGCTGCGCCTGGCGGGAAGCGTGACCGATGCGCTGGTGCAGAGCGATGTGAGCGCGTGGGTCTACTGGCAGATGAGCGAAGGGACTACGCCGACGGCTTCGGCGCTGACGGCGGGCGCGGATACGACGGCTGTGAAGTACACTGCGGCGAAGCATTTCTTCCGGTATATCCGGCCGGGTGCGGTGCGGGTGGGTGCGACGCCGAGCGATCCTGCGGGCGTTTATGTCAGCTCGTTCGTGCGCGATGCGGATCACACGCTGACCACTGTGCTGGTGAACGAGGGGACGACGAACCAGACGGTGAACCTCTCACTGAGCGGCATCACCGTGCCGAGCTTCACGCTCGCTCGACAAAGCACCAGCAGCGCGCAGTGGGTGGACCTGGGGGCAATCAACACAAGCAACAACACCGCGAGCATCAATCTTCCTGCGGGCGCGATCATCACGCTCCAGGGATCGACCGTGGGCGCGCCGGCGCAGACGCCGTTCAAGGGATCGCCCTTTGCCATCGGCGCAGGATCAACCACGATTCAGACGGAAGATTTCGACAATGGCGGCGAGGGCGTCGCTTATCACGATTTGGAGCCCGCCAACATCGGCGGGAAGTATCGCACGAATGAAGGCGTTGACCTGGAAAGCGCCGGCAGCGGGGCCGTCGGCGCGAACGTGGGCTTCGGCAAGGCGGGCGAGTGGCTGGAATACACGGCAAACGTCGCCAGCGGCGGCGCGTACACCTTCTCGGCCAACGTCGCCGCCGCCGCGGACAACGGCAAGTTTCACCTGGAAGTCGACGGCGTCGATGTCACCGGGTCGCTGACGATCCCCAACACCGGAGGCTGGCAGAGTTGGAGGCCGCTGAGCAAGAGCGGGATCAATCTCGCCGCGGGGAGTCACATCCTTCGCTTGGTGATGGATGCCAATGGCACAAGCGGTTACGTCGGGAATATTGATTCGTTTACCTTCACCGCAGTTCCGATCCAACCTCCGCCCGGCGCGCAGACGCCGTTCGGAAGCACGCCGAATCTTTCCAGCGGAAGCGCGACGACGATCGAGGTGGAAGATTTCGACGACGGGGGCGAGGGCGCCGCGTTCCATGACGCTGATCCGGCCAACAATGGCGGCGCTTACCGCCAGACGCCGGTCGATATTCAAACCCTCAGCGGCGACACGAGCCCGTACAACGTCGGCTGGACGCAGGCGGGCGAGTGGCTGGAGTATACGTTTACGGCAGACGCCGGCACGTATGATCTGGCGTTCCGCGTCGCGTCCAACGGCGCGGGCGGAACATTCCATGCGGAGATCGACGGCGCGAACGTGACGGGATCGCTGGCTGTTCCGAACACCGGGGGCTGGCAGAACTGGACGACGGTTTCCAAGAGCGCCGTAAGTGTTTCGGCGGGCACGCACGTGCTGCGGCTGGCGATGGATTCCGTTGGAGCAACTGGCGCGGTCGGAAACTTCAACTTCATCAAGTTTGTTTCAATCGTTGCGCCACCGGCGGGGCAGAAGCCTTACGGCGGCATGCCGGTTGCCATCAGCAAGAATAGCCCAGCCACGATCGAGCTAGAGAACTTCGATCAAGGCGGTGAAGGCGTCGCCTTCCACGACACGGAAGCCGGCAACAACGGGGGCCAATACCGCGTGGGCGACGGCGTCGACATTGAATCCGTATCGGGCGACACCGGCGCTTACAACGTCGGCTGGGCGACGGCAGGTGAGTGGCTCGAGTACACCGTGAATGTCGCGGAGGCTGGTTCCTACAACGTCGATTTCCGCATCGCCAGCAACGGCGCGGGTGGAGCATTCCACTTGGAAGTGGACGGAGCCGACGTCACTGGCTCGATCACCGTGCCAAACACCGGCGCCTGGCAAAACTGGAAGACCATCACCAAGTCCGTCAACCTTCCCGCGGGCCAGCACGTCCTGCGCCTGGCGATGGACACCGTCGGCTCCACCGGCGCGGTGGGCAACTTCAACTATATGAAGTTGTCCGGCAGCACCGTCACGCCGCCTCCCACGGGCTCAACACCCTTCAGCGGCACGCCCGTCACCATCAACACCGGCTCCGTCGCCACGGTTCAGGCGGAGCACTTTGACAATGGCGGCGAAGGCGTCGCCTACCACGACCTGGACAACACCAACCAGGGCAACCAGTTCCGCTCCACCGGCGTCGACATCGAATCCGTCAGCGGAGACAGCGGCAGCTACAACATCGGCTACGCCCGTGCTGGTGAATGGCTGAAGTACTCGGTCAACGTCCTTACGGGTGGAACGTACACCCTCGACTTCCGCGTCGCCTCCGCCGCTTCCGGTGGGAAGTTCCACCTGGAAGTTGACGGCGCTGACGTCACCGGCCAACTCGCCCTCAACAGCACCGGCGGGTGGCAGTCCTGGCAAACCCTCAGCAAGACCGGCGTGACCCTCACTGCGGGGCAGCACGTGCTGCGGCTGGTCATGGATGCGGAGAATCCCAGCGGCTACGTCGGAAACTTCAATAGTATCGCGATCCGGTGATATGCTGCCGGCATGTCGTCGCTGAACGAGCGGTTGCATCACGCGCTGGCGCTGCATCAGGCGCGCGACCTTGCGGGCGCTGAGGCGCAGTACCGCGCCATCCTCGCCGCCGATCCCCGCAACCTCCAGGCGATGCACCTGCTGGGCGTCGTCCACCACCAGCGGGGTGAGCACGCTCGGGCGGTCGAGCTGATTGCGCCTGTCGCCAAGGCCGCGCCGAATGTTGCAGCCGTACGCGTGAATCTTGCCAATGCGCTGGCGAAGGCGGGACACCTCTCCCGCGCAATGGAGGAGTATCACGCAGCGCTGCGCCTGGATGGCCAGCTCGTGCAGGCGGTGGATGGGCTGGCTCATACGCTCATGCAGGCAGGGCGACTTCTGGAGGCCGCGGCTGCGTTTGATCGACTGATCCAGATGGGGGAGCAGGGCGCGACGGTTTACAACGAGTTGGGTCTGGCGCTGATGCTGCTGGGCCGGAAAAACGACGCGGCCAAAGCGCTTCAGGAGGCCGTGAAACGGGATCCCGATCTGGCCGAGGCGCATGCCAATCTCTCGCACCTGTACCGGGGCATGGGCCGAACGAGTGACGCCGTGGCGGCGGGAGAAGCGGCTGTGCGCTGCAAAGCGGATTTCCCCGCCGGCTGGAACAATCTCGCTAACGCGCTGGCGGATCAGGCTCGCCTGCGCGATGCGGAAAGTGCCTATCGGCGTGCTGCCGATTTATCACCCGCCGATCCAAGGCTCTTGAGCAACCTTCTCTTCCACCTCAACAGCTGCGACTGGCTGAGCGCCGAGCAGATTGCGCACGAACACTTCAAGTTCGGCCAGCGCTTTGGGCGCCCCTGCCGCGTCCTTGCGACCGAAGCGCCGAGGAACCGCCTCCGCATCGCTTACCTCTCCGGCGATCTGCGAGAACATTCCGTCGCGTACTTCATCGAGCCGCTGCTGCGAACGCACGACAAGACGCGCTTTGACGTCTTCTGCTACTCCGACAATCGAATTGAAGATGCCGTGACGAAGCGCCTGAAGTCCGCCGTCTCCACGTGGAGAACCATAGCAGGCATGCCCGATGACGCCGTCGCGGATCTCATTCAGCACGATGGCATCGACATCCTGGTTGATCTCGCCGGCCACAGCGCCGACAACCGGCTGATGGTCTTCGCGCAAAAGCCCGCGCCGGTGCAGGCCACCTACCTCGGTTATCCGAACACCACCGGTCTGGCCACGATTGACTTTCGGATTACCGACGCCATTGCCGATCCTCCCGGTGCTGCCGATGCGCGACACAGCGAGAAGCTGATCCGCCTCAATCGCTGCTTCCTGTGCTACGGCGTCGATCCGTCGCTTCCGCCGGTAGGGGACCTGCCCAGGCAGGGCAATGGGTACGTCACCTTCGGCTCATTCAACAACCTGCATAAAGTCACAGAGACGACCCTCCGCCTCTGGTCGAATGTCCTGGGCGCGGTGCCGGGTGCGCGGCTGCTCCTGAAGTACCGCTCCCTCGCCGACGCCGGCACCGTTGCGTTCTTCAGCAACCTCCTCCATCACAGTGGAATCAATCCCGCGCGGGTGGAACTCCTCGGCCACGTCCCCTCGCGGCAGCAGCATCTCTCGACCTACAACCGCATTGACATCGCCCTGGACACCACGCCCTACAACGGCACCACCACCACGTGCGAAGCAGTGTCCATGGGAGTTCCTGTCGTCACGCTTGCCGGCGATGCGCATGTTTCGCGCGTGGGGGCGAGTCTGCTGACCGCGCTGGAAATGCCCGAGCTCGTCGCAAGCAACGAGCACGATTTTATATCAATCGCGACGAAACTGTCCTCAGACCTGCCGCGCCTTGTCCAGTTGCGCCAAAATCTGCGGCCAATCATGCTGGCGTCCCCGCTCTGCGATGTCGCCGCTTTCACCCGCGAGATGGAGAGGGTGTATCAAGCGATGGTTCAACGTTCTGCGATGTCGTAAATTCCGCGGCAGTTCCCGCGCTCCGACAACCCTTCGCATCTCCCGAAATTCCTCAGATGGGCGTAGATTCGCGGTGGCATTTCTGCTAAGGTGTATTTCGGTAAGTACGACGACCGAGTCAGTCGGCACGAGTTCTGAAGCGCAATTCTCTCAGCACGCGTCCTTCCCTAGTCTCCTTCGCCATCCTACCAGCCGGGCCGCCTTGGCCCCTTTCGGATGCACCCGGAAAGCAACACGGGGTGCAACATCGCCCTTATCGAGGAGACCTCATGGGCAGCAAGCTTTATGTCGGGAACCTGAGCTACAACACCAACGGCTCGGATCTGGAACAACTTTTCTCTCAGCACGGCACCGTGCAGTCCGCCGAGATCATCGCCGACCGCGACACCGGCCGCAGCAAAGGCTTCGGCTTTGTGCAGATGGGCAGCGACGAAGAGGCGCAAGCCGCTATTGCCGCGCTCAACGGCCAGGAACACGATGGCCGCAACCTTACCGTCAACGAGGCCAAGCCTCGTGAAGATCGCCCGCGTGGCGGCGGCGGTGGCGGTGGTGGCCGCGGTGGCTACGGCGGCGGCGGTGGTGGCGGCGGTGGCCGTCGCGGCGGCAGCGGCGGCGGCGGGTACGGTGGTGGCGGCGGTGGCGGTGGTGGCCGCGGCGGTCGTTACTAGACCGACACTGCTTAACTGAACTGAACTAGAGGGGGCCGCATTCGTGCGGCCCCCTTCTTTTTTTCCCCCCTGACGATTGTATAAGAAGCACCTAGAATTCGCGGGCCGAGCTTTGTTTGGCCGACTTAACGAATACAACTGAACGTTGACCCGCATGCATCAAACCAATACCTCCTCGTTCGAAACCGCATCCCTCGCCACTCGCCTCACCAGCCTCGCTGGCGTTTGTCTTCCCTTCGCAGGGTTCATCCTCGCCATCGTGCTTCTCTGGGGCAGAGGCTTCGGCTGGCTCCACTGCGCTTTGCTGCTCGGCATGTACGTGACCACGGCCGTTGGCATCACCGTCGGATACCATCGCTACTTCTGCCATCGCTCGTTTCAAACACCCCGCGCTGTTCAATTTCTGCTGGCGATGTTGGGCTCCATGGCCGTCGAAGGCCCGGTGCTCAAGTGGGTCGCGATGCACCGCTGCCACCACCAGCACAGCGATGGCCATGATGATCCGCATTCGCCTCATCACGGCGGCGATGGGTTCATGGGCGTGCTCAAAGGCATGTGGCATGCTCATCTCGGCTGGGTCTTCAGGGGCGATCCCAAGAACCTTTACCGGTACATCCCCGACCTTTCCAAAGACCGCCTGCTCCGCGTGATGAGCAGCACCTGGTGGCTATGGTCCGGCTTCGGGCTCCTCGTGCCGACGGTGCTGGCGGGGCTGATCACTCGTTCATGGTGGGGCGCGTTTGAAGGTTTCCTCTGGGGCGGCCTGGTTCGCGTGTTCCTCGTCCACCACGTGACGTGGAGCATCAACTCCGTCTGTCACATCTGGGGCACGCGCCCGTTTCGCTCGCAGGATGAGAGCCGAAATAACTTCATCTTCGGCGTGATCGGCCTTGGTGAAGGCTGGCACAACAACCACCACGCCTTCCCCACGAGCGCCCGCCACGGCCTGCGCTGGTGGGAAGTCGACGTCAGCTACTACATCATCCGCATGCTGGAACTGGTGGGCCTGGCGTGGGATGTGAAGACGCCCCCAAGCGAGCGCCTGTCGCACAAGCTCGCGACTTAGCTTGTCGCGAACCGAGTGCATTGCTGTGACACGGGCATCTTGCCCGTGCCCGGTGCCGAACAAGATCGTCACGGCCCAATTC
The DNA here is from genome assembly GCA_036387255.1 of Tepidisphaeraceae bacterium. Taxonomy (GTDB): domain Bacteria; phylum Planctomycetota; class Phycisphaerae; order Tepidisphaerales; family Tepidisphaeraceae; genus DASVUC01. Next base: position 11,677 of record DASVUC010000265.1, read on the forward strand.
TTCAGAGCACAACGCACGGGCAGGATGCCCGTGTCACATCTGGGGCTTCTTCATCCGCAACAAAGCTTGCGAATTGTGATCGAATGCGAGACCTTTCCCGCATGCGCAAAACGAGCATCGTGCTGGTCATGGTGTTGTTGATGGGAACGTTCGCACCGGCGGCCGTCGTCACCAAAGACAAAGTTGCCGACGTGTACCAGCTCCCCGAGCTGGGCAGCATCAAGATCGGCGGCATGCTCGGCGACCGCATGAAGGTCAACCTCGAGCAGCGCCTGCTCAACGTTGACGAAGCCGGGATCCTCGGCGGGTTTCAGAAGCGGCCCGGCTCACACCCATGGATCGGCGAGCACGTCGGCAAATTTCTCCACGCCGCCGTCAACACCTGGCTCTATTCGAAGGACGCGCGCCTCAAAGAGAAGATGGATCGCGTCGCGACGGAGCTGATGAAGTGCCAGATGCCGGATGGGTATCTCGGCACGTACAGTGAAGACAAGCGCTGGACGAGCTGGGACGTCTGGGTGCACAAGTACAACCTCATCGGCCTGCTCGCGTACTACGACGCGACCGGGAATGAGCAGGCGCTGAAGGTGTGCCGAGGCGTGGGCGACTTAATGCTCAACACCTTCGGCGACGGGCAGCAAGGCACCAAATCCGGGCGCGACATCGGCAAAGCCGGTGAACACATGGGCATGGCCGCCACGAGCATTCTCGAGCCGATGTGCGAGCTCTATCGCCGCACGGCTGACAAACAATATCTCGACTTCTGCCTCTACATCACCCGCGCGCTGGAGAGCAACGCACACGTGGTTTCGTCTCTGACGGAGAAGAAGCGGGTGTACGGCACAGCCAACAACAAAGCATATGAGATGCTCTCCAACCTCGTCGGCCTGACGGAGCTTTATCGCATCACCGGGGACGAGCAATTCCTGACGCCCGCAATCAACGCCTGGGAAGACATCGTCGCCCGCCGCCTCTACATCACCGGCACCACCAGCTCGCACGAGCATTTTCAAGCGGACGATCATCTGCCAGGCGGCGAAGGCGACGACGTCGGCGAAGGGTGCGTCACCGTCACCTGGATGCAGCTCAACCTTTCACTGCTCCGCTTGAAGGGTGAAGCGAAATACGCCGACCAACTCGAGCGCACGATCTACAACCAGCTCATCGCCGCCCAGGAAAAATCGACCGGCGACATCTGCTATTTCACGCCGCTGATGGGGACGAAGAAGCCGGGGCATGAAATTAATTGCTGCCTGTCGAGCGAGCCGAGGGGCATCTCGATGATCCCGCTCGCGGCGGTGGGGAGAATGCGGGACGGCGTGGTGGTAAATTTGTATGAGCAACTGGACGCTAAACTTGATTCGTCGCACGTTGAAGTTCTTCATCCCGTTAAGCTGGGTTCAGATTCTTTGCTGGAGCCGGCCGTGCCGGACGCGCTGAACCTGATGGTTCAGAACACTCCACATGTCTTGCTGCGACGTCCCAAATGGGCCTCAAAATGGTCGGTGCCCGATGCAAAGTCTGACCACAGCTACGAACGGGTCGATCTCTCATCTGGCCAAATGACGCTCGACCTGAACCTCTCGAGAGAACTACAACGCGTGGCTGCGGGAGCCAACTATCCTGATCACGTGGCGCTGCTGGATGGTCCCCAGGTGCTTTGCTTTGACGCCAGTGAATCTGACACGTATCAAGAGCCCGTAACCGTTGCGGTTGAAAGAATTGATGGGCGACAAATTTTGGGAAAGGTGAGCCTCATTGATGGCGCTAAACGAGAATTTACGATTAGAGATCTGCTCATCAGAGCAATGCCCGTGTCCGAGGCACGCTCCCCCCACGTATGGCTGTTGAAGGAGCCCCAGTTGCTGCCGACCGGTCCAGCGCCGGTTACCTTCAGTGCCAAGCAATCCCAATCCCGCCCCGGCAACATGCCCAGCGAAGGCTCCATCACCGATCTCTCCATCAACACTTTCCGCTCCACCCGCAACGGCCAACTCGCCAGTGAGGATTGGTTTGCGGTGGAGATGGAAAAGCCGGCGAACATCAGCCGCGTCGTTTACGGGCACGGGACGACACAGCCGCAGGGCGGATGGTTCGACACGTCGTCCGGCAAGCCGCGAATCGAATACAAAGCTATGAAAGATGGCGAGTGGAAGAAGCTTGGCGAGCTGACGGAGTATCCAACCACCAACGCCAAGGACGACCCCAACCTCCAGAGCGGCCAACCCTTCGAGCTGAAGCTCGAGCAACCGGTGGAAGCGATCGCCATCCGCGTGATTGGCAAACCCGCCAACGGCAACCGCCCCAAACGCTCGTTCGTCACCTGCTCAGAACTCCAAGCCTACGAGAAGTGATACCAGGCGTGGG